>CAYPAL010000057.1:0-8193 GCA_964408695.1 uncultured Oscillospiraceae bacterium
TATTAAACGAAAATCTTGCGGTCTCGGAATCAACCATATCTCTACCTCCGGGTCTGTGCTGGATCTCTGATCCAATTTAATATATTCGCAATTCTATTTATGATTCATTGTAGCATGAAATGTCAATGATATGCGACCTGCTGTTACAGATCATGAAATATTGCTCATGCGCGAGTTTTCGATCGATCCCGTCAAACCCGATCCGAATCTTGAACCATTTGAATACAATAAATGTCCTCACCGATCAGGGCTTCCTTTTCGACACCGGTAATTCGTATGAAAATTTCCTGACCCGGCCGGGCCGCTTGAAGCGAGGTGAACCGAACGCGGAAGTAGTCACGGGAATACCCGCCGAAGACACCGTTCTTGTGCCTTGTTTCGACGAGAACGCTGACGGTCTTTCCGATCATGCGAGCGGCAGAACGCTCGAAGAGCGATTGGGAGAGCGCCAGAAATTCGGCTTTTCTGCGGCTTTTGTCGAGCGGATCGATCTGCGGTTTCATTGTCGCCGCAACGGTACCGCTTCTCAAAGAATAAGGGAAAACATGGATCTTTGAAAATCCGATCTTTTCGCAAAACAGGAGGCTTTCCCGGTGCTCCTCCTCCGTCTCGGCAGGAAAGCCGACAATGATATCCGTCGTCAATGATATGTCGGGAATCCGAGCCCTTACCCGCTCGACCGCACTCAAAAAGTCCGTCGTTTCATACTTGCGGTTCATCCTCTTCAAAACCGTATCCGAGCCGCTCTGAAGCGAGACGTGCAGGTGCCTGCAGAATTTTCCCGTCCCGGCGAGCGCCTGAACAAAACGATCGGTGATCATATTGGGTTCTATGGATCCCAGCCGAATTCTGCGAATAGACTCGATCCGGTCGATTTCGGATAACAATCGATTGAGCGGCTCCTCATCGATTTCGAAATCCTTTCCGTATGCACCCAGATTGATTCCCGTAAGAACGATTTCAGAATATCCGAAATCCCCGAGCTTTCGAATTTCACGAAGTATTTCCGGTGCGGTCCGACTTCGAGCACGACCCCTCGCGTACGGAATGATACAGTAACTGCAAAAATTATCGCATCCATCTTGAATTTTAACGAATGCGCGTGTTCCCTCTCGGGATATCACAGGCCCGAATTCCTCATATTCCATGTGCTCCGGAGCTGAATCGGTTGCAGAATGGCGATCGGAAGATGACGCCGATCCCTCAACCGCGGATCGTCTAAAGGTACCCTCCGACTCAGCAATGCGTTCGATCACCAGATCGACCAGAGAAGCACGATCGGTGGTCCCGACACAAATGTCAGCGCAATCGCTTTGGCCGCGCATCCGGATCCTGCACCCCATAGCCGCGATGATCGCCTTTGGCGCAAGTTTTGCGGCCCGACGAAGCATCTGTCCCGATTTTCGATCCGCTTCGGCGGTCACCGTGCAAGTATTGATTATGTAAACATCGCATTCACCCGGTTCACTCGTCGTAACGAAGCCCTTAGCCTCGAACAAGGATCGAAGCGCGTCGGTTTCATAACTGTTCACTTTGCATCCGAGAGACTGGCAGAAAATTTTCTTGCCGACCAAGCCCTCGGATCTATGCTTACTGTCTGGATAAGTGTCTTTCAAATCCGTTCTCCCGTAACCTTTGATACTGACAATTGCAATTCTATGCAAGCCCACAAGCAAGGCTTTTTCGGGCATTTGATAATTGACAGAATTTCTGCCTGTGATAAACTTATAGGCCGTAGGGTATCATTGACAGATTGCCCTTTTAGATTGCGAGGGTGTATTCCATGGTTTGTTTTACCGTTCATTTCAAGTCGATCTCCGATGTGAAAGATTTCGTTCACACCGTCAATTCTTTTCCGTACGATGTGGATTTGTCTTCGGGACGTTATGTTGTCGACGCCAAGTCCATCATGGGCATTTTCAGTTTGGAGTTACAGCGTCCGATCCTTCTTGAGATCCACTGCGATTCATGCGACGATCTGGTTGAAGCACTCAAGCGCTATCGGATCGACGACTAGACCGAAGCTACCTTCCCTTCTTGGATTTTCCCTTTTTACCTTTACCTTTTTTAGGAGAGAACCGTTGACGGTTCTCTTTTTTATTATTCGCGTGCCGTTCCGGCCTTGAACCGGTCGCATTTCCCGGCACATAATCGGAATCTTCAAACACAAAATCGATCCTTCGGAGCAGTGTATCGACCGCACCGACCTTGATTCGAACAGGTTGCCCTATGCGGTATACCTGCCCGCCCGTTTTGCCGCGAGCCTCGAGTCGCTGATCATCGTACACAAAATAGTCCGACATGGTTCGAAAAGGGATCATCCCTTCCGCCGTGTTATCAAGACTAACGAAAAGCCCTCCCGGTGACATGCCTGAAATGATTCCGTCAAACGATTCTCCGATATGATCGGCCATGTATTCGGCAACTTTCTGGTCGGTGGTCTCACGCTCGGCCTCAGCAGAGTTCCGCTCCATTTCGGAGCTGTGATCCGCGATCGAACCGACATTTGCGGAAAAGAAAGATTTCTGCGGCTTTCCGTGCAAATAAGCCTTGATAATTCGATGAATGTACAAATCGGGGTACCTGCGGATCGGAGACGTAAAATGGCAGTAATTCTTGGAGTTGAGTCCGAAGTGTCCGAGATTCTCGGGGGCATATCGGGCCTTGGCCAAGGAACGTAACAACATCTGGGACAACGCGGGGGCAAAGGTCTCCCCCGAGATCCGGTGCATCAGATCCGCAAGAAACTCAGGCGTCGCTTTCCCCTTCTTGGTCGTTTTCGCGCCGAAAAGCCTCGCGACGTGAAGGAATTCGCTAATCTTCAGCTCATCCGGATCCTCATGGACCCGATAGATGAACGGGTGCTTCATCGCGTCGAATTTTGACGCGACATACTCGTTACAAACGATCATAAATTCCTCGATGATCCGGTTGGCATCCGTGATCTGGCTTGGGAAGATATCCGTAGGCTTCCCTTGCTCGTCAAGGACGACATAGGTCTCCGGAAAAGAAAATTCGATCGCTCCCCGACGTTTCCTCTTTTCTTTAAGGATCTTCATCAGATCGTTCATCTCGACGAACATGGAATCGAGCGGCAGATAGCGCTCAATGATCTTGCCCTCGAAAAGAAGACCGTAAACCTCCTTATAAGACGTGCGGGCATCGCTTTGAATGATGCTCTCGATAATCTCTCCGTCCCGCACCTCTCCCTCGTAGTCGATCATCATTTTCGCGGTCAATGCAAATCGGGGTACTCCGGGATTCAAACTGCACAATGCGTTTGAAAGACGAGGCGGAAGCATCGGAACCACACGATCTACCGGATAGACACTGGTGCCCCTCTTACGGGCTTCCAGATCGATCTCGGACGCGTCGGTCACATAGTGCGCGACGTCGGCGATGTGGACCCAAAGCCGGTACCCTTTGCCGGGGATCTTCTCGATCGAGATGGCGTCGTCCAAATCCTTGGCATCCTCGCCGTCGATGGTTACGGTTCTTAAAGTTCGAAGGTCTTTTCTTCCCTCTTCGATCGCCTTTCGAATATCATCCTCCGACGGACTCATCGGCAGAAGCTCCGCATGCCGCTCCACTTCCTCCGGGAACTCTTCCGGGATTCCGTATTGCAGAAGGATCGCCCTCATCGCGACATCACTCTGACCGGGATCACCCAACACTTCGGTAATGGTCCCGACGTAGGAACCGGGCGGATCTCCCGGATTGGTGATCGTACATAAGACCTTCATGTTGAGGGGGGCACCGTTCAGGTTATCCGGCGGAATGCGAATGTGTCCGTATTGATCGAATGAATACCCGGGATCCGGATCGACATAACTGTCTGTCTCTCCTTTTCGCAAAATGCCCACACACGTGTTTGGTTTGCCGACGGGGCCTTTCGGCGATGCGGAAGCGATCGGTTGTGGGACAGGGCGTGCTTCGGAAACACGTCTTTTTTCGGGAAGGCCCGAGGCGCGGGAGGAGTCGCTCCCCTTGCGCATATTCCGACGATGATCTGCGACCTTTTTTTTCTTCATTCAATGCCTCTTTCCGTTAAGACCCAAAAATAGTAAGTCCTTTTTCAGTATACAAAAAATACCCGTCTCTGTCGCGATTATTAAAATTCGCGCCTTCGATTTCGTATGGTATTCCGCGAGTGTTCCGAGCGAACGACACAATAAAAACGACCCTCCTGATGCGCTTTGTCGCGAATCGGAGGATCGCAGATGTTTGATATAGCAGTTTACCGTCTGTCAAACCGTTCCCGGATCAGACTCCGCCGGCAATGACACGGAAAAGCACGATCGTAACCACCGCGAAGGCGATAGCCAGTCCCGTTGTCACCTTCTTGAGTTTGCTGTCCAATGAGCGCCCTTTCTCCTTGCCGAAAAAAGTATCCGCTCCGCCGCCGATGACACCGAGCCCCTTGTCGTTTCCTTCCTGGAAAACAACAAACCCGACCAATAAGGCGGAAATCAAAATATCTACAGATGCCAGTACAATTGCCAGTACCATAATCAGCCTCCAATAACCATCAGTTCGTAAATCCGTCTAATTCTATCACACGAGCATGGGCGGCGCAAGCGATTACGGGAAATACCCGGGACGGATCCCATATCGCACCGGGCCCCGGGAACCCCGCCTGTCAAGACTTCACGACCCGTCACTCATTGCCCTTCCGTTTCTGGCGTATAGACTTATATAGCTCTCCGGCCAGGAAGGGAATGATCGCGAGAATCACAACAGGTATCCAGGCGATCGCCGTAAGCGGGTGATTGTCAAACACTCCGTTCAATCCGGGGATATATATGACGGCCAAAAGCATCAACCCTGAAAAAAGCACAGCCACGTTCATCATTCTGTTGCTGAAAATGCCGAGTTTGAAAACGCTGACGCGTTCGGACCTCGAACTAAAAGCCCGGAACAGTTCGGCAAGGATCAGTGTCGCGAAAGCCATCGTCCGGGAATTCTCCAGTCTCAGCGCGTCATTTACGAAAAGCACGTTCAATCCAATGACAAAGGACGTAAAAACGGCGGAGAAAATCGCAAGACTCTGGACGAGAATCACGATCCGCATCCTCTTGTTGATGATGGATTCGGACTTACGTCGGGGAGGCTGGCTCATGATGTCCGGTTCGCCCTTTTCGCGGCCGAGTGCCAGAGCGGGAAAGCTGTCCGTGACTAAATTCAACCAAAGGAGTTGAATCGCGGTAAGCGGTGTGATGGCCGCTGTGATCGGCATCCCGATCGCGTTGAATACCGAAGCGGGGATCAGAGAAATAATGAAGATGACCAATATCTCTCCGACGTTGCACGAAAGCAGGAAGCCGACGAATTTTCGGATGTTGCTGTAAATAATACGACCTTCCTCGATGGCGTGAACGATCGTGGCAAAGTTGTCGTCGGTCAGGATCATATCGGCGGAATTTTTGGCGACCTCGGTTCCGGTAATACCCATCGCGACCCCGATATCTGCTTTCTTCAAAGCCATGGCATCATTGACGCCGTCTCCGGTCATGGATGCGATATGCCCGTTCTTCTGAAGGGCTCCGACGATCCTTACCTTATGATCCGGCGAGACGCGGGCATATACGCTCGTGGTCTCGCAAAGCTCCTCGAGTTCCGTGTCGGAAACCGTATCCAACTCCGCACCGGAAAAGCTCTGCGTTCTCTCATCCATCATTCCGAGATTTCGGGCGATCGCGACCGCGGTATCCTTATAATCTCCCGTGATCATGACCGGACGTATGCCGGCCGATCTGCATACCCGGATCGCTTCCTTCACTTCCGGACGCGCGGGATCGATCATGCCCGTCAGACCGAGGAAAATCAGGTCGTTTTCATGCGAAAATTCTGCGGCGATGTTCTCGTCTTCCGCCCCGTAAGTCTTGTACGCCACCGCAAGCACTCGAAGCGCATCCGACGCAAATCTATGGTTGGTTTCCAAAATTTCTTTCTTGATTTCTTCGGTGATCGAAACGGACTTCCCGTCTTTGAAGAAGTGAGTGCAACGGTCCAGAATAATATCCGGAGCGCCTTTCGTAAAGGATGTGATCTGCTCGCTGATGACATTAATGTGATAAGTCGTCATCATCTTTCTGTCCGAATCGAACGGCAACTCCGTGATTCTCGGATAGCGTTCATTGGTTGCTCCGCGTTCATAACCGGCTTTCCCGGCCAACGCGACCAAAGAGCCCTCGGTCGGGTCTCCGATACAGGTGTATCGGCCTTCTTCGCCTTCTCGGATCACTGCGTCGTTACAAAGCACGCACGCGAGCATCGGAAGTTTCAGATCGGTTTCTGCGGCAATCGGCTGACCATCATCCGCGGTAAGTTCGCCTATGGGTGCATATCCTGTTCCGGAAACCTGATAGAGGCGGCGAGCCGAGTAAAAACGAGTCACCGTCATCTCGTTCTGGGTAAGTGTACCGGTTTTATCGGAGCAGATAACATCCACGCATCCTAATGTTTCCACCGCCAGGAGCTTGCGAACGATTGCGTTCCGTGCCGCCATGCGCGTCATACCGATCGCCAGGACGATGGTGACGACTGCGGCCAAGCCCTCCGGGATCGCTGCGACGGCCAGGCTGACCGCGATCATCAAGCTCTCGTTCCACGGCGTATTCTGGATGAAAACATCAACAAAGAAAACGATCAGGCAAACCGCGATGCATATTGCGCCGAGAATTTTACCAAGGCTGTTGAGGCTTCTTTGTAAAGGAGTCACGGAATCGTCGATCGATTTGAGTTTCGTCGCGATTTTACCAAGCTCGGTTCTTGTTCCGGTATCCGTTATGACGCCGACGGCACGGCCGTACGTGATCGCTGTGCCCATAAAAAACATATTCTCTCGATCTCCCAAGCCGGTGTCCTCGGAAAGAACTGCAAATGCGTTTTTCTCGACCGGTACCGACTCGCCGGTCAACGAAGCCTCCTCGACCTTTATGGAACTCTGTGATAAAACCCGAACGTCCGCCGCGACCAGATCGCCGGCTTCAAGCGCGATGATATCACCCGGGACCAACTGATCGGAAGGAATTTCTTTCTTCTGACCGTCTCTTATCACTTTGCTCCGGGGAGAACTCATTCGCTTGAGTGCCGCGATGGCTTGATCCGCTTTACCCTCCTGATAGACTCCGAGGATTGCGTTGATGATCACGATGGCCATAATGACGATCACGTCGATCCAGCCGTCGAATCCGGGCTCCTGAAGTGCCATAAATGCGGAGAGGACTGCCGCACCGATCAGAATGAGCACCATCGCGTCGGCAAATTGACTCAGAAAGCGCTTCCATAAGGGCGTTTTTTTCTCTTCGCCCAAGGTATTCAAACCATATTGGATCAGACGATTCTCGGCCTCTGTCTGTGAAAGTCCGATATCTTCGTCGGATCTCAATTCCTCGAGTACCTGTTTTTTGTTTAAGGCGTATGCCTTGTCCATGTGTGTGCCCTCCGCAAAAGATAAAGTAGGAATATTATACCGTATTTCCACTCGAAAATTATGACGCGAGAGAAAATTGACTAAACCATCTTCGATTCGTTGTCCGTTTCGACCAAGAAGATATCAAATAAAAAAACCGGCCGATTGCATCGACCGGATTTGGTGCCCAGAGTCGGAATCGAACCAACCACACGAGGATTTTCAGTCCACTGCTCTACCGACTGAGCTATCTGGGCGTGTCCGGTCCTTCCGAACCGGGGGATGATGGCGACGCAGAAGGGGCTCGAACCCTCGACCTCCAGCGTGACAGGCTGGCATTCTAACCAACTGAACTACTGCGCCATTATGGTGGGAACAACAGGGCTCGAACCTGTGACCCTCTGCTTGTAAGGCAGATGCTCTCCCAGCTGAGCTATGCTCCCGTTGCCTCAAACCGGATCGCTCTTTTGGAGCGCAAGAAGAAGTATAAAGGATACAAAAGAGGTTGTCAATAATCGAATCGAACACGGGATAAAAAGACGGTATCCGGTCCTCGTTTTCGGCGGTTTTATGCTTCTTGTGTGATCGGGACTGATCTTACTCGTTTCATTGTTTGTCGGAATTCACGATCAGTTGAAGCTTTTTAAATGTCGCCCTCCGCCTTCATATCCGAAAAAGTCGGCACGCATTCCCGGTGGTGATCCGCGCCATTTCCTCCGGGCTTTTCCCGAGGTAATCCGCGATCTTTACCAGAATATACGGGATGTACGCCGGCTCGT
>CAYPAL010000058.1:0-2033 GCA_964408695.1 uncultured Oscillospiraceae bacterium
CGGAGGAGTATGCAATGGAAAAGGCAATACATGATTACGTAGTGGGATGGTACGAAAAAGATAGTGCCCGCATGACTCAGGGAGTACACCCTCTCCTGGTCAAACGACATCCGGATGCCGAAGCGCCCAACGGAATCATTTCGAAAAACAAAAACGCCCTCCTGGAAGCACTTCCGATATACGGCGGGGCAAAAGGAAAGGGAAGAAGGCTGGATATCGATATCTTTGATTCGGTAGGCAACATCGCCACGGCCCGGGCTGTAAGCAATGAATACATTGACTATATCCACCTCGTTAATACGAAAGGCTCATGGAAAATCATCAATGTTCTCTGGGATTTCCATGAAAAGGCACTCGAAAAACGGACCGACACCATGAAAAGTGATATGGAAAAACCATTACGGGACTATGTTGAGGGCTGGTATGACAAGGACATCGACCGGGTCAAGAGAGGCCTGCATCCGGATCTGGCAAAACGGAGTATCAATCCTGAAAATCCGGATATAATTGACGAATTCACCCGCTCATCACTTCTGGATGTTGTTGCGCAGTACGGCGGCTCAAACGGCGATCATCGGGTTCTGGATATCGAATGGCTCGATACTCAGAAGAATATAGCGTCGGCAAAAGTGATATCGAACAATTTTGTCGATTATGTTCATCTCTGCCGAATAAACGATCAGTGGAAGATCGTGAACGTATTATGGGCATTTTTATAATGATGATTTTTCATTTGAGAATGCTCTCCATCACACTTTTCTGAGGGATGTCCGTGCTCTCCCGCTTATCTTCTTCTTTTCAGAAAAATGTAACCTATCGCTCCAAGAATCGTTACCGCAAGTATTGTGCCGCCGACCCATAACACAATCGGGTTGATGCCCCCGGATGAGTCGTCTGTCTGCGAGTTATTATCTGTCGTCCCGTCCGGCGTTTCCGTTACAGTCGGTGCCGGAGTGGATGTCGGCGTCGATGTCGGCGTCGATGTCGGCGTCGATGTCGGCGTCGATGTGGGTGTCGCTGTCGGAATCGGAGTTGCTGTTGGTTTCGGTGTGGGTGTTGACGTCGGCCAAGGCGTCGGCGTAGCTTCCGGGGCAGCGATCGTAGTCACATCAAGTTTCGATGATGTTGCTGATGCTTTGAAAGTTGCCGTTTCCTTTATTCTCTGATAGAAGTCATAGGGCGTTCCGCTTGAGAGCCCGCTGAACACATTACTATCCTGCCATGTGCCTGTGGATACATCCGCCCCGTTTTTAACCTTGATATATTCATAGCCCGCGACGGATGTAAGCGTCACGGTCTTTTGCGTTTTACCGGTCAGGACAGGTGCGACAGCCGCAGATGCGTCTGCTTTTTGTACTACTGATGTCGGTGTTCCGGTGATCGTGCCCGTCTCAAAACTGCTGCTGATTTTCACGCTGATCTGGAAGCCGATATCTTCCTGCGCCAACGTGTATGTGGAACCCGTCGCCGATGTTATGTCGCTGCCGCCCCTCATCCACTGATACAAGAGCGTTCCCGTGTTGTTGCTTCCGGTCAGTGACGCGGTTAGCGTTTGCCCGAAAACAGATGACCCCGTGATACTTACTGTTCCTGTAAGTGCAGGGTTCAATGTGGTCACATCCAGTTTGGATGACACTTCGGATGCATTGTGCGTAGACGTTTCTTTAATTCTCTGATAAAAATCATACGCCGTAGTGCTTTCAAGACCGGTGAACACGCTACTATCCTGCCATGTTCCCGTGGAAACATCCGCATCGTTTGCAACCCTTAAAAACTCGTAACCCGATACAGATGTGAGCATCACGGCCGATGCCGTCTTGCCAGCAAGTGCAGGTGCAACCGGTGATTCCGCATCTGCTTTATTTATTATAAGTGTCACGGTCGTTGTCGTCTCGTTGTAATTTGCGCTGTCTGTCGGTACAAAGGTAACCGAATACGCCGTTATACCGCTGTCGGATACGTCCGGCTCTGTCGTTCCTGTCGTCCAGGAGAACGTCCCCGTTACGCTTGCCGTCCCACCTGATAAGGTCGAG
>CAYPAL010000058.1:2133-8089 GCA_964408695.1 uncultured Oscillospiraceae bacterium
TCCGAAAGCGCCTGTCCGTATGTGATCGCAGAAGCTGTCGGATTCACGCTGATTGTCGGTGTTGCTTTGCCTACGGTAAGCATAACATCCGTTGTTGTTGTGGTGTATCTGTCGCTGTCTGTTGGTGTGAAGGTAACCGAATACTCTGTCGAGTCACTATCCAATACGTCCGGCTCTGTCGTTCCTGTCGTCCAGGAGAACATCCCAGTTACGCTTGCCGTCCCACCTGATAAGGTCGAGTCCGAAAGCGCCTGTCCGTATGTGATCGCAGAAGCTGTCGGATTCACGCTGATTGAAGGCGTTTCTTTTCCAACTGCCGATGATGTGTAAATAATGACCTCGGAGCCGGTAACTGTCCCGGTTAACGCGATCGGAGTGACTCCAAAGCCGATGTATTTGCCCACATCCGCCGAGGAAAGCAAATACGTCTGAGCCTCTGCGCCGGATATCGCCGTCTTATTCAGACCGGATTCATTGTCAGCGCGATACCATTTGAACGTCGAAGTGCCTTCCTCGTCGCTTTCCGCATCGCTGTATGTATAGCTTCCGGACAGTTCTTGACCGTATGTCGCCGTGCCGGATATCTGTAAATCGGAGGCTACAGGAGCTGCGTCATTATTCTGATAAACAATATTGTCGAAAAACGCTAAAATGTCTGCGTTGGTTCCCGTGACGCTGACGCGAATCTCGTCGATATTCTCCCAGTCAAATTTCACCTTCACCGGCGTTATGACATTTTCTATTGCTTTGGAGTACACCTCACTGCCGTCCAGATATCCCTTAAACGTATATAAGGTCGATTCGGCTGCCCCGCTATCGTGTATATACATGGTAAATAGCGTAAAAAGGGCGCTGTCACTTTTCTTGATCGAAAGACTTGTAACGATCGTTGATCCTGCCGTTCTGAGCGCTGGCGTATTGTCCTGCCCGCCACTGCTATAATAAGTCATCCCATAACCCGTGGAAGAAAGAAACACAAAGTCATTGATTGCCGTTTCGGGCGGAATATCTTGTCCGCTCGAATAGGTTCCGCCAAGATCATCGAATGTCGCTTCAGAAGCGCCGGCCGGAATCGGATCGTCATACACCGGTGTAACGGTTATGTTGAACGTTTGTCCCGTCACCTCATATGTACCGTCACTGACCTTGAAAACAAAACTGTCACTCGTTGTATCGGTGTGATCGTGTACATATCGAATCTTCCCGTTATCGATGTCCCCTTGCGTAAATGTGGTGATCGCTATGCCGGGGCTGTCCGAGTTTTCGAGCCGCCCATGTGCCGGAGCGGTTGTGACGGTGAATTGCAAGGTGCTGGCAAGCGTGTCGTTATCATTGGCCTTAAGTGAGCTGTTTGTGATCAATACTGTCCCACCCTCGGTGGTCGTCACCGGATTATTTATTTCCAAATACGGCACCGGACTGCTGGATAAGTCCTTATAAACAATATTATCGAAAAGCGCCGCTATATCCGCACCGGTTCCCGTGACAGTGACACGAATCTCGTCAATATTCTCCCAATTAAAAGTCTCTTTAACCGGCGTTTTGACGTTTACATTTGCTTTGGTGTAAACCTCCGCTCCACCAAGATATCCCTTAAATGTATACAGTGTCGATCCGGATGTCCCGCTGTCATAAAGAAAGATCGTAAAAAGCTTAAAAACGGAGCTGTCACTTCTTTTGATTGTCAAGCTTGTAATTGAAGTGCCCGACGTTTGAAGAGCAGGCGTATTGTCCTGTCCGCCGCTGCTAAAGTATGTCATTCCTAAATCAGCCGAAGATCTGAAAATGAAGCCGTCGATCGCCGTGGTGTAAGCAATGTCAGTATTGTTTGCGTAAGTTCCGCTTAAGCCATCGAAAGTGGCTTCGGAAGCGCCGGCCGGAAGCGGATCGTCATATACCTCGTGACCGAAATATTAAATGTTTGACCCGTCAGTTCATTTACACCGTCACTGACCTTGAAAACAAAGCTGTCGCTTGTCGTATCAGTGTGATCATGCACATAGCGAATTTTCCCGCTGTCAATATTCCCTTGCGTAAACGCGGTAATCGCAACGCCGGGGCTGTCCGAATTCTCAAGCCGCCCATGCGTCGGTCCTGTTGTAACGGTGAACTGCAAGGTACTTGCAACAGTGTCGCTATCGTTAGCTTTAAGGATACTGTTTGTGATGGTGGCCGTACCACCTTCCATAACCGTCAGCGTGCTGTTAATTTCCATATATGGAACCGGGCTGACGGTAACGATTTCATAAACTATATCATCAAAAACGGCGGCGACATCCAAATCTCCTCCAGCTGTTGCCGTAATTCGGACAGTATCGACTTGATTCCAAGCCGTAAATTCTATCGTACCGGTTCCAGAGATTGCAACGCTACCTGTAGTTTTGATAATAGTACCGTCCAAATATCCGTCAAACCGATATTGCGTCGACCCGGTGTAGGGAACGGCATTATAAAAAATTGATCGTATTGCAAAATCCCCGGTATCATTTCGACGAAATTCAACCCATGTAACCGGCCCGTCATAATGCGCTACTACGCCTGCGGATCCGGAAGAGCCAAATGAAGTACAATAATCCATTCCCTGGCCGACTGAAGTTGCAAACCGAAAACCCTCCACTGCCGTTGATTCGGGAATTTGTTGCTGATCAGTATACCCCAAGCCTTCAAAATCCGCTGTTTCTGTCGCAGCCACGACTGAAAAAATCGGTAAGGCTATAACAACCATGATTGCCGCCAGAACAACAGATGCAATTCTTCTTAACATACTGCTCCTTCTTCTATTCCGTATTTCTTCAGTTCTTCTTAATCTGCCTCAGTAGTTTGCCGTATTCCCGGCATTTGATAAGTCCCCATTGGTGCGCCCAAACCGCCGATCTCACGCGGCTGTCATCTTCACTAAGCCCCGTTGCGGTTAAGAACCTTCCATAGTTCGCGTCGTAATTGGCGATCAGCCTTTGCTCCAGTTCGCCAATATTGCGAAGCTGGGTATCAAGAAACCGGTCCAATTCCTCCCCGCTCAACGCTCCCGAGAAAAAGAGTTGCATCAAAAACGCATCGCGCGAGATGAAATCTTCTACCGAATTCTCCTTCAGTTGCGCTAAATTCACATCACGGCCTTTTTCTGTAATCTCATAGACGATACTGTCCGCCGCTCCGCCCTTTTTCTTCTCCTTAAGAACAATCATTTCTTCCCGGATCAGTCTTTTCAGCGTTCGGTATATCTGAGTCTGATCGGCAGGCCAGAAGTATCCGGCAGCCATATCAAACAGCTTCTTAATGTCGTAACCCGAAAGAGGTTTCATTGACAAAAACCCCAGGATTCCGTTTTCGAGTGTCATTACCCAGAATACCCCATGAATATAGGACTCGTATTATATTTGATTATACGTAGGCGACCATGAATCGTCAATCGAAATCGGTTATCCCGCAGAGCAGGTTTCGAAAGACAATAAATATGATGAGAAGAAAATAGTATGGGATTAACTGCATACACTTTAGTCTCGAAAAATATCAAGACGAAGCGAAAATAAACCACTCGTATAAGTATGCTAAATCGACATTCCTGCAAGAGGATCCTGCCACCCGTTAGACATATTCCGTCGGCAGTGCGACGACGTCATTCGAAAGCCACAATGGCCTTTCATACCGGCACAGAATCACACCTTCTCCCCTCACCATGTTCGGCATGTCATCCAGTGCGGCAAATGATTTTGCCATCGATAGCGCGGGTGACGCGCTCATCTTGATCTCGATCGGATACAGAATACCGCCGTCTTCGATCACAAGGTCGATCTCAACGCCGTCCCTGTCGCGGTAAAAATACAGAGGCAGATCGGTTTTCCCGGCATTCAAGAATGAGCGAATGATCTCGCCTACAAAATAGGTCTCGAAAAAGTTCCCTGCTTTCGCTCCGCTGGCAAGTGTCTCCGGCGTTGGCCAACGAGTCAGATAGGCCATGAGCCCCGTATCCATAAAATAGATCTTCGGTGTCTTGATTGCGCGCTTCAGGTGACTACTGGAATAAGGCTGAAGAAGGTAAATGATGCGGGATGTCTGAAGAATAGATACCCAGCGCTTGACCGTCTCGTTGCTGACACCGATATCTTTTGCGACAGACTCGTAATTAAGAAGTTCTCCCGAACGCGCAGCCAGGGAAACCATAAATTGAACAAACAAAGATTCGTCTGCCACTTGAGTCAACTGACGTACATCTCTTTGAATATACGTCTGCACATATGAGGAGTAGAAAACTTCTCTGTCCTTATGCGGATTGAAAACCAGTTCCGGCATATATCCGCGATGAATATCCGCCCATAAGTCATTATGAGCGCAAAGCGCCTTCTGCCTTTCCACGATGTATTCTCTCGTTGGAATAAACGGAAGAATGAAATCGCACTCGTACATTTCTCGTTGTGAAATCCCCTGCAGTTCCAGAATCCCAACCCGGCCTGCCAGTGACTCACTGACGTTCTTCATCAGCACAAACGCCTGCGATCCGGTCATTAGAAAATCACCGTCTTTTCGATTCCGGTCCACCTGCATCTTAAGAAAAGGAAAAAGCTCCGGCACATACTGAACTTCGTCGAGTAAAAGAGGCGGCCGATTGTTTTTTAGAAAAAGATTCGGGTCTGAGATTACCCGATTGCGAAGGATCGGATCATCAAACGATACTTCCGTATATTCTCCTTTGCTGATTTGCTGTAATACCGTGGTCTTCCCGACCTGACGCGGCCCCGAGAGCATGAGAATCGGAAATTGATCCTTAATTCTCTTCAGAACCTTCTCGATATGTCTCTTCTTGTACATCCCAAATTCCATATAAATTGCCTCGCGTATCCATTAGGGCATTGAGAGAAATCCGGCTATTCTCATATTTAATCTTATAATAGCCGCTTCGAAGTGACTATGCAAGACGTTCTTTGCCAATTATCACTTAGCCTGTTTTTACAAAAACTTCACCCTCTGCCTGTAAAACCAGGCATCCGTCATATTCGCCGATATACACGATTATGGTTTCATGGGTATCAACATTCGTAAGCGATGCTGTCGGGCTTGTCTCCGTTGGAACAGTTGTTTCTTCTTCCGGCAGCACGCACACGTAGAAATTCGCTTCCGCATCACTGTCGGCCTCCGTGATTCTTTCCGGTTTCTCCTTCGTGACGACCAGATCACAGAAATGGCAGGTGACGATCGTGATGTGGTCGTTTTCGAGCTCCACCGTCGGGATCCCCTCCAGCTCACCAGTTTCCGTGTCGTAGTAGAAAGCCATCGCGAATTCGTCGTCATCCTTTTCGATGGGAACCTCGAGCGTCATCGGCTCGTTTGCAAAATCGCGGCCGTTTTCGATGGTGATCAGCGGCGTCACTGGGTTGAAGATGTCACTGAAGTCGTGAGATTAGATCTCCGTCATGCTGATTTCGAATTGGATGCTTTCATCGTACGCGCCGCTCGGCACGTCAAGTACCATGCCGTCGAGTGCCGTCCCGCTATCCTCGATCTCGATCTCGCCGCCGGAGCGCTTGATCGTCTTGGACGCGAGGCCTCATCGGTTTCCCGCAGTTTGTACATAAGACCGGGGGCGGAGGGGAAGAATCGACCATACGCACATCTCAACAAAAAAACCGGGGTGCAAGGCAAATGCTACTTAAAAAAATTGTGGCATGTCGAGTGGACGGCTACAATATAGGAGTAATCGCAGGCATAGTTGTTTTGAACATTGTGTTTCCACTGTCCATCTCCCCCGGAATGACAAAGGAAGGCCTCAACATAGCCGGAATCATGATAAAACCCCTCGGCTCGTGTCGACCTGTTTTTGACAGGTTGTTGGCGATCATTTTTCAATAACTGATAGGAATATCCCTGAAAGAGCTTACCGGCTACCGGAACCAGTCGGCCACCGCTGTCATGTCCGGTTTGTATACCATCAGAATAAAAACAGCCACTAAGGGCAGAACAC
>CAYPAL010000059.1:0-8061 GCA_964408695.1 uncultured Oscillospiraceae bacterium
CATAACATTGATGGTACCGTGAGCGAAATTACACTCATATCGGTCAAGATCGACAACTTCGATAACACCACCAGTACTGTTCCGGCTTACACGCTGGTCACCAATACGTTCAAGAACTGGCGCAAGATGAGTCAGTTGGAGGGAAGAAGGATCAAGAGAGCCGTACAGGTCGATGTAAACAGCGTCCGATTTTGTACGGAAGCGATGCTAACGGAGTTTTCAAAGATCGAATACCTTGAGCCGTATATTCGCGAAAAGCGGGAAGCGGGTCGTGTGCCGATAAACGATGAAAAGCCTGGAGGAGAGACGGCCAACAGCCCGCACCTGACGAATGTCGGTGTTTTTCGAGAGTATCTGAAACGCTATCTGGAAAATCATCCGGACATCCGGCAGGACATGAT
The DNA here is from genome assembly GCA_964408695.1 of uncultured Oscillospiraceae bacterium. GTDB lineage: Bacteria > Bacillota > Clostridia > Saccharofermentanales > Saccharofermentanaceae > JAAYCT01. Next base: position 402 of record CAYPAL010000059.1, read on the forward strand.
GATCCTTGTTCGCCAATTGGCTTACGAGAACCGTGGGATCCCGATCGAGATATACGCTTTCTCCGCGAAGACCGAATGGACGGAATATGAGACGGTACAAGCGAACATTATGGACCATGTGTACGCGATCGCGCCGGTCTTTGGTATTTCTCTTTTCCAGGAAATCAGCGGAAGCGATTTGCGCGCTATTCCCCGATGATCTTGACCAGGACACGCTTATCGCGTTTTCCGTCAAACTCAAAGTAGAAGATCTGCTCCCATGTCCCGAAGTCCAGATCGCCGTCGGTCACGGCGACAACGACCTCGCGTCCCATGATCGTGCGCTTGAGATGCGCGTCGGCATTGTCCTCGTACCCATTGTGGCGATACTGATCGTAGGGCTTTTCCGGAGCCAGACGCTCCAACCATACCTCATAGTCGTGGTGCAGTCCGCTCTCGTCGTCGTTGATAAATACCGACGCCGTGATGTGCATCGGATTGACGAGGACCAAGCCTTCCCGGATCCCGCTCTCACGGATCGCTTGGCGTACCCGCTCGGTGATATTGACGATCCCCCTTCTCGACGGGATCATAAAATGCAGTTCCTTGCGAAATGATTTCATGAAGATATCAACTCCTTTTCGGCGGCTTACTGATAAAAATCATCATATTGCATTTGAGATTCATTGTCGAATCTGTAAACAAATTATTTCCGAAACGTTTTGTCATCAGAAGGCGAATTTGCAGAACGCCCATATGTAGGGCTTTGGCGATTTTATGTCTATAATGCACAAAAATCAAACGATGAAAACGCCCGGCATTGTGAAAAAAACCTTGACAAAGAGCACCTGCATGCTATAATTAAGTCAAGCTCCAGGGAATACTAGAGAACACCAGTACCTAGAAGGAGTGCCGCCACATCAGACGCAATGAGGACTCGAAGAAGAGATCACATCAATGAATCGGGTAGGAGCGTAAGGTCGTGGAAAGCGGATAGCGATTGACGGGACGCGAAGGCGGACACAAGTCGCAGGCAAGGCAGAGTGAGTCAAGATCTGAAGGAAGGAACGAGTAGGCGTAAGTCGAGACGGGATGTCCGGTGGGTCGGAAGGATGGAAAGGCGAAGACGAAAGTCGGAACCGAGTAGATCCGGAATCAGAAGGATAGAACGGCGAGGACACCTAGTTCGGACCAAGTAAGTCCATGAAGATACGGTTCATGAGTCGGGCTATAGAGATTCGCAGATAATAAAGGGCAGCCGGACAGCATTGGTAGTATCAAATAGGTTCGCTGGAGCCCCTTTTTGTCCCTCAAGGGACTGGAGATAGAAGCTCCCGCTTCATTAGAAGCGGGAGCTTCGTTTTTGTTCCGAAAACCACAGGAGGTCTATCGGTGCTCGAGTTCTCCGATATAGGGAAGATTGCGCCATTTCTCACCGACATCCATACCGTAACCGACCAACCAGGACTCTTTGACCTCAAATCCATAATAGGCAATGGGTATATTGATCAGCATCCGGTCCGGATTATAAAGAAGCGTGCACACGCGGATGTCGATGGGTTTTCTGGCGCCGAGGTTCTGAATCAGATACGCGGTCGTCAGTCCGGTCCGGATTATGTCTTCAATGACCAAAACATGCTTTCCCGTGATGCTTAAGTCGAGGTCCTTGGTAATGCGAACGATCCCCGTTTGACTGGTCGTGTCGGGAATATTGCCGATGGAGATCATGTCGACACCGATCGGGATATCGATCGCGCGTGTCAGATCCGCGAAAAAATACATCGAACCCTTGAGGACGGCAATGAGTACAAGCTCCTTGTCCCGATAATCTTCGGAAATCCTCCGACCGAGTTCGACGACCTTTTGCTTGAGCGTCTCTTCCGAAAACAGTACTTTTCGAATGTCCGGATAATCCATCATGTCCCGTTCTCCCGGTTCCCGCCGTCGAATGTTTTAAAGCGTTCGATCAGCGAAATGAAATCCTTCTTGTATACGATCTTGATATTCGTGCCCGGATAAAGCTCGCGGACCTTCTTGAGCTTCTTGTTCTTCTCGGTGACGTATTTCTGGCTCATCGTCGTCAACTCGAGATAGGTGTCAAACTTCGTAAGATAGAAATCCGGACTGAAGGCGAGCGTGATGTTGCCCTCGGCGTCCCATTCGACCGGAAAGGTCTTGGGTTCGTATTTCCATTCGATCTGATACATGTCGAGGATGCGCGCGAATTCTGCCTCGGAAGGATTATGAAAAACAGGTACGTCAGCCAGATGATCGATCGTCTCGGCCTCGTCGCTCTCACTGCGAATGCGGTATAAAAGATCATGCTCCTGTTGGAGCGCGATAATAGCCGTTACGCATTCATCGACACTGACTCCGGCCGTATTGAGCGTGATGTGGTAATGTGACGAGTCCGTCAAATCCGCGCCGAATACGGTGGAAACAAAACGTTTGTGTTTCTTGTCCGCAACGGACAGGATTTGCTCCGCATCCTCTTCGGATACGTGGAATTGCTTGCGAATGCGGCTCAATCGCGTCCACTCGGGCGCGATAATCCGGACGTGGACGGCCTGCGGGTCGTCGGCGAAAATGACTTGGGAGCCGAAGCCGACTAATATCATCGACTGTGATCCGGCCAAATCGAAAAGCGATTGCTCGAGCAGATCGCGATAAGTACCGTAGCCTTTAAGTTCCGTAAGATAGTACTTCGCACTCTCGTTCAGCATGTGCTTCTGTTGGGCATCGGTGACGTCGGCAAAAAAGCGGTCGATCAGTTGCTTTCTTGTGATCAGCTCCCAATTCAATTTGCTGGATAACGCTTCCGCAACCTCATCCCCGAGACTGCCCATCTGCCTGGAAATCGTGATTATTGCCAATGATGCTCTCCCTTCGGAGAATAACTCTCTGTTCGGCCCGACGTTATCGTGACGGTCATAACGAGTGTCCTCGGGCGCGTGATCCTACAAGAAAATTATACCATAATGGGCTTTTTCTATGGGTAGGAGAAGATGGAAATTTTTCGGGCGAAGGACTTGACAAGATCGAAATCAGGGCATATAGTTAATTACAAGAGCAACTAACCAACCAACTAACAAGAAACAAGACAAAACTCCGGTTTGTCGGAAAGGAGAAAATGGATGGATCTACGCTTTGAGGAAGAACGGCCGATTTTCATCCAACTGGCGGAACAGTTAGAGGACGGGATTTTATCCGGCGCGTTTCCGGAGGAATCCCAAATCCCTTCGACAACGGAAATATCCGTGCGATTCAAAATGAATCCGGCCACGGCGCTTAAGGGAATCAATATCCTTGTCGAGGACAACATCATATATAAGAAAAGAGGGTTAGGTATGTTTGTTTCCAAGGGCGCAGTCAAGATCCTGCGCGAAAAAAGAAAGGGCCAGTTTTTTGAGCGGTATGTCGTATCGATGGCCTCGGAAGCCAAACGTCTCAACATATCCGCGGATGAAATCTATGAAATGATAAAGAGGGGGTTTTCGGCATGAATTCATTGGAATTGATTGGAATTTCGAAGAACTTCGGTAATGTGAAAGCGTTGGACGATATCAATCTGACGTTTGAGGAAGGGAAAATATACGGGCTCCTGGGTCGCAACGGCGCCGGCAAAACGACGCTGCTGAAGATCGTTTACGAGATGCTTTTTCCGTCCGCCGGGACGGTTCGCGTGGACGGGCAAGCGATCGGCGGGAACGATGCCGCTTTAGGCAAAATGTTCTTTATCGGAGAAAAGAATTACTTCCCGGAAGACATGAAGGTTGAAACGGCTTTTCGCCGTATGAAGGAGTTCAGAAACGAATTTGACACGGCCTACGCGAATCGTCTGTCCGATGCCTTCGGACTGAAGACCAAAAAGAAGATCAAGTCGCTGTCGACCGGTTACGCGTCCATTTTCAAGAATATTCTGGCACTGGCTTCCAACGCACCCTTCATCCTGCTGGACGAGCCGGTGCTCGGGCTCGACGCGAACCACCGGGACATGCTCTATAAGTTCATGATCGAAAAGTACAGCGAGTCGCCCTTTACGGCCATTATATCGACCCACCTGATCGAGGAGGTCGCGAGTGTAGTTGAGCATGTCGTCATTATCAAGGACGGCCGCATTATCCGCGATGAGCCGAGAGAAACACTTCTGGATTCCGGTTACTCGGTGAGCGGAAAAGCAGAAACGGTCCGTGAATTTGTGAGCGGCAGAGAAGTGCTGGGATCGGATGTGCTCGGAGGCTTCGAGACCGCATATGTCCTGGGGGAATGTCCGAGAAGCGGGCTCCCGGAGGGCTTGGAAATCAACAGAATGGACCTTCAGCGACTTTTCATACAATTGACCAATTCATAAGGGGGGAAAGGAAATGAAATTAGTTCCGACGATCAAATATAATGTTCAAGATATCATCACCAAGACCATCCCGGTTTATTACGGCGTTTTCACGTTTCTCGTTCTGTTACTTCTTTCGCTGAGTAAAATTTCGTCACTACGTATGTCCGGAAGCTTTTCGGGCCTCTCGTTCAATTCAACTATTCTGCTGATCATCTTAGGTCTGGTATTTACGCGGGCATCATTCCGCTATCTTACTCAGATGGGCGTGAGTCGAAAAACGCAGTTTGCGGCGAAAGTGATCGGTATCCTTTTGATTTCTGCCGTTGTGGTCGTGGCGGATCGACTGTTGGATATGCTGGTTACGGTTATCTTCAATTCAACGGATTTGACCTACGAAATGTCCGAAATTTCATACATGCTCTTTGCGGATAAGTTGTCTGAACTTCATCCCTTTGCGCGTGAAATGACCGTCATCGGGTTGGCGTTTACGAGCCGTGTCATGTTTTTCGCCGCCACCGTGTTTATTGCCATGCTCTATGTCCGGATGAACACGGTAGTTAAGGTGGTCGTCTCGGTAGGAGTTCCTCTCCTCACGATTTTCGGGACCCCGGCTTTAGCACGGTTTTTTCCCGAGCAGATGGGAAACCTTATCCGTAAAATCGCCGAAATCTCCGGACTATCCGACGGGCAACCGGTCAAATCGATTCTTTGCATGGTCGGAGTTGCGGTGGTCTTTATGGGTCTGTTTTACCTGGCGACTCGCCGTGCGCCGATCAAAGACTGATTCATTCGCATACATCCGACCTGATCCTTCGCGAAGAATTTCCCGGGATCCTTGTGAAAAAGGATCCCGGGTTTTTTCTTCGAAAACCCGGAGGACAGAATCGGCATCGGGCAGGGATCTTGCTTGAGAGCAAAGTGTTTTACGAGTATAATCAAATGTAGCAATAATTACTTGTTTCACGGAGGGTGCACGAATGAAAACACGTATCGTTATTTTATTATTGATTCTGGCCTTGATTCTGCCCACGGCCGGTTGCTTTGAAAAGCCGACGGCTGAATCGCTTCTGGAGGACTCTGCCGCGAATCTGGAGAAAGCGGAGTCTTATGAGGTGAAGGGAAAACTGGAACTCGACATCGAGATCGAGTCCGAGGACTTTGATATGGAGATCGTCGGAGATGCCGAGGCTTCCGGAGAAATTACCGACAAGGCACTGCATCTGGAGGGAGAGTATACCTTCAGTTCGGTAGACGAGAAGGAATCCGGCGATTTTGAGATTTATCTGATCGAAGACAAGGATGAGATCACCGCTTATATGAGAGAGGATAAGAAATGGACGAAGGAATCCATTGACGAGGACGAAGAGGATTTCGAGGAAGCGCAGAAATTGATCGAAGGGATCAAGTTTCATAAACTGGTGGAATTGCTTACCGAATACAGTGATGATTTGACGCTCGCCAAGAAGACCGAAAAGGTCGGAAAAATCGAGGCTTATGTTCTTGAAGGCAAGGTCAGCGGCGAATACTTTCTTGATTTTCTGAAGAGCCTCGAGGTCGATGAGTTCGAAGAGGAGATTGACGAGGCGTTGGAAGAAAGCGATATCGATTTGGAGGACTATGAGATCGATATTCGTCTCCTCATCGATAAGAAAACGAAATTGCCCGTCCTTCTGGAGATCGACATGGCCGATACGGTCGCGAAATTAGCGGAGGATTATCTGGTTCAATTCATGTTCGGGTTTTCCGAAATTGATGATATCGAGTATTACGGCGACGATGATGAGGAAGACGAAGACGAACCCGAGCAGTCTTTCGAACCGGAGTTTGAGGTCGATGTGAAGGCCTGTACGCTTGAAATCGAATTCTCCTCCTTCGGCGACGTGAAAAGCATCAAAGTACCCAGTGACGTCAAGGATGAGGCTGAAGAGGATTAATGATCCGTCCGAAGATAAGAGGATGTAAAGTCCTTCTCGCGGGAATGCTCACTGCAATCGTGATCTGTCTGTCGGCTTGTAGCTTACGGTCGGGTGAGACACCGAGCGTCACCCGCGAATCGGAGGAAACGTCCGCTTTATCGGAGACGACCCGGACCGAAAATTTGCCATCATCGGTCCGTGCCGAGCCGGGTTCTTCCGAGAACACGGTCGTCGCGGACCGAATCATATCTTACATGAGCTCCGTTGAGTATCACGGCGTCGTACTTGTCGCGAGGGGCGGCGAGGTGATTTTCGAGGGGGCGTACGGGTATTCGGACCGACGTGAAGAGACGGCCAACTGTGCGGACACGATATTCGAGCTCGGGTCGATCACCAAACAATTTACGGCGGTATCGATCATGATGCTTGTTGAGCAAGGCAAACTGTCTCTTGATGATCCGCTTAGCGGCTACATCCCCGAATACGTTTACGCGGAGGGGATCACCGTTCGAAATCTGCTGAATATGACATCCGGCATCCCGGATTATGCGACATGCGGAGCCTTGGGACTGCGGTTGGAGGATCTGGATACGGCTTCCGTGGAGACCATCGAGCAGGTGAAGTCGATCCTCCAAAAGGAGTATTCTCCGGAGGAGATGATCGACTTGATGAAGGAATATCCGCTGCTTTTCGAGCCGGGGCAGGCATACTCGTACAGCAATACGAATTATTACTTTTTAGGTATTGTCATCGAAAAGCTCAGCGGAATGTCGTATTTCGATTTTTTGAAAATGAATTTTTTCGAGCCGCTTAAGATGAACTCCGCATCAACGGATCCTTCTTCATTGACCTCAAAGGGCGCGGTGCTTTTACAAAACGGCGCGATCTACCTGCCCTCTCAGAATCGGACACTGAGCTACGCGGCCGGCTCGATTCTTTCCGACGCGCGGGATCTTCTTATTTGGGAGCAGGCGGTGATGGAGGGTGCTTTTCTCTCGGCCGACGGATGGACACAGGTTTTCGACCCGGGAGATTTCGGCTACGGATTCGGATGGAACATAGGGTCCGGAATTTGTTACCACGGGGGACAAACTGTCGGTTTCAACACGCATGTGATGATCGAACCCGAAACCGAAACCGTCATCATCGCCCTTTCAAACACGCAGGGCTCGGAGAATTATTTTTCCGGTGAGCGGGTGCGTTCGGAGCAGGTGACGTTTGCAATTTACGCTTTGCTCGAGTCTTCTTAAGATCGGGCGGAGAGCGTACGGGAAGATAGTCGGGACTGCATTCCTCTTCGCCGGTTTTTCATTATGCTCAGGGGCTTTGGGTGTTATACTCAAGAAGTGGAGACGAATCGATATTCCTTCCGGTACTAATAAACACGATGATTAAAGGAGATTTTAGATGGACAGAGAAGGCGGAAGCGGAT
>CAYPAL010000060.1:0-8002 GCA_964408695.1 uncultured Oscillospiraceae bacterium
GCAAGAGAAATACCGACCGACTCCGCGGAGATGCGCATATCCGATATGTCCGATCGTAAATCGTCCAGATCATTCTGTACTTCCTTGTGTTCCGCATCCGACTGATCGAGTGAATCCCGAAGAATACTCAACTCCTTTTGGTGCTCCTTGATGGATTGCATAAGCTCCTCATGATCGGTTTGGACGGTCAGGCGCTTTGTCGAAATGGTTCCAAGCTCTTTATCGACGATCTCCAGTCGGACATTCATTCGTTTTGATTCCTCGCGACGGCCGGATGCCTCGGATTCCAGCTTGGCCGTAAGGACGGAAAGCTCTCTGATTTTCTCATCCAAGGCCCTCGACTCACGTGCGACGAGTTTGCTCTTTTGCTCACACTCCCCGGCCAGTAAATCGGTCTTGCTGATCTCCTCGTCGATTTCAATGATTCTTGCCGGGAGCGCTTCGAGCTCGCGTGCTCTTCCGAGAATGCCGGTGCCCTGCCTTCTGATGCTTCCGCCTGTAAGGGAACCGCCCGGATTGACGACGTCGCCGTCGAGCGACACCAAGCGAAAAGAAAAGCCGGATGATCGGGCAATGCCCATCGCGTTCGGCAGTGTATCGACGACGACGATCCGTCCGAGAAGATTGTCAACAATATCTCGGATTGATTCCTCACACGTGATCAACTTCGTCGCGACTCCGACGAAACCCTGTCCGGATTCGGCGGATTTGAATTGACTGTCATCCAGTGAACGACCGTGTATGGTATTGATCGGAAGAAAAGTGGCCCGACCGTGCTTCTTTTGCTTCAAATGATCGATCAGGTCCTTAGCGTCGCTATCGGTACGGGTAACGATATTATGGATCGCGGGACCGAGAGCGATCTCTATAGCGGTTTCATATTCCCTTGGAACATGGATCAGATCACCGAGGATCCCGACCATCTTATCGGATAACGCGCGATCGGTCTTCGAGTCGGATACCAATCGGCGTACCGGTTCCTGATATCCTTCTTTGCTGTTTTCCAGTTCCTGAAGGGTTTTGATGCGGAAAGAAACATTGTCCTTCTCACGTTGTTTCTGCTCCTTTTGTTCCCTGTATCCGTTCATTTCAGCACGCAATCGCTCGAGTTCGTCCTGTTTCCCGGAATAATTGCTTTTTGCCGCGGACAATGCATCGGAGACAGATTTGAGATGCGACTCCGATTCGTCGGACATCGCGGAGTATTTGTCCTTCTCGGAGATCAAGATGATTCTCTCATCGGACAAGGATTTGACCCTGGAATCAAAAAGCATCAGCTCGGATGAGAGAGATTGAGATTGCTCCTTATATTCGAAAAGCTCCTCGGACAGCTTCTCCGCCTTTATTTTCGAGGCATTGATCTTTTTCAGGGACAGGTCCAGGGTCGACATCAGCTCCTTCATTTCTTCTTCTTTTTTTTGAAGAGCCTGATCATATTTGTCCTTCTGCATCCTGAGGGTATCGATTTTTGTCGCTTGTTCTTTTAGCTTCTCGTCGAGACGCTCTAATTGGCCCCTCGCTTGAGAATCATCATCCATACCAACATTCAGCCGCTCGGATAATTGCTTTCTTCGATCCGCGATGACGGCCAGCGAACTTTGCACTTCATGGATCTTTTCACTCAATGCGGTTTTTTCGTTGCGTAGTTCATCCAGCCGGTCCTCGATATCGGATGATTTCTCGGTCAGGACTCTGTTCTTATCTCGGAGCGTAAGGATTTCATCTTCTTGTCGAAGGATCTCCTCGTTGATTCGAGAGAACTCCTCGTCCGATGTAGACAGAAAAGCTTGATTCCTGTCGACCAGATGAAGGGTAAGTCCGATGTCCATCTCCTTCCATTCGTTGTACGTTCGATGATAGAGTCTGGCCTTTTCGGACTGTTCTTTCAATGGACCGACCTGCTCGGAGAGTTCGCCGAGGATATCGGAAATACGAATCAAATTCTGCTCCGCGGACAATAACTTGCGCTCCGCCTCTTCCTTGCGGGCCTTAAACTTAACAATACCCGATGCTTCTTCCAGGACTTTCCGTCTGTCTTCGGAACGAGTACTCAAAATATCATCGATCCTGCCTTGGCCGACGATCGAATAACCGTCCTTGCCGAGACCGGTATCCATAAACAGTTGAAGAATATCCTTCAACCGGCAATTGACGTGATTGATTTGATATTCGCTTTCGCCGGAACGATAAAGCCGTCGGGTGACCTGAACTTCGGAATAATCGATATCCAGATGTCGGTCGCTGTTGTCGATGGTGATCGAAACCTCGGCATAGTTCATAGCGCGCCGTGACTGCGTGCCGTTGAATATGACATCCTCCATCTTTCCGCCGCGCAGATTCCGAACGCTCTGCTCGCCGAGCACCCAACGGACGGCGTCGGTGACATTGGATTTTCCGCTTCCGTTCGGACCGACGATCGCGGTCATCCCCTTGTCGAACTCGATCAAGGTATATTCGGGAAACGACTTAAAGCCTTGGATCTCAATTTTTTTGAGGTGCATTCAGCGCGATCCTTCCATCATTTATCACAGATTAAGATTATATACCAAAACAAGCGATTATTGAAACGATGCGGGAATCGGGATCGCAATAAATCAATCCAAAAGGAGGCAGTCATCATCAACGCGCACTGTGAACCTCAGTCTTCGGAATAAATTTCACCGAGCGCAGCCTTGGCGGCGTTCTGCTCCGCCTGCTTTTTGCTTCGGCCCGTACCTTCTCCGATAACGACAGTTCCTTGTAATACAGCCGCACGATAAATGCGGTCATGAACCGGGCCGTCTTCATCAAGAATGACGAAGGAAATCGGCGTGTGCGCAAGATCACTCTGAGACCACTCCAATAACCTGCTTTTATAATCGAAAACAAGTGTTCCGGCGAGCGCGCGCCGTATGGCTTCGTTCAATATGCTCAGAATGGCCTTCTTTGCCGCTTCAAAGCCTCCGTCCAAATAAATGGCCGCGAACATCGCCTCCATGGCGCTGGAAAGATTAGAGGGCTTTTGGCGCCCTCCCGAGGCATTCTCGCCACGACCGAGGAGCAAAAGACTTCCAACATCCATCTCTTCAGCCACTTCGGCAAGCATCGCCTCGCATACGATCAGTGCGCGAGTCTTAGAAAGATAGCCTTCATCCTTTTTTGTTTTTCTGTGGAAGAGTTCTTCGGCGATCACAAAATCCAATATTCCGTCGCCTAAGAATTCGAGACGCTCGTTATCCTCGGCACCTTTGTCCTTCGATTCATATGCATAGGACGAATGCGTCAGCGCATTGACAAGAAGCCGGGTATTCGAAAAACGATAACCCAGTTTCTCCTGTAAAACGAACAACGGCTCGGTCATGGTCGAATCATCCATGGGGAATATGCTCTCCTTATGCAAAAAAGCTCCCGTGAAGGAGCTTAAATGCTAATCAACTCAAATCCGGCATTAAGAATTCGCCTTAATAAAGTCGATCGCGTCGCCTACCGTCTTGATACGCTCTGCTTCCTCATCGGGAATGGAGATGCCGAACTCTTGCTCCATTGCCATAACCAACTCGACCATATCCAGTGAATCAGCATTCAAATCATCGATCAAACTAGACTCCGAAGAAATTGATTCTCCGTCAATACCCAGTTGTTCTATGAGAATAGCCTTAACGTTTTCAAAAATCGGATCACCTGTCATCTGTATACCTCCTGAATGACTGTTCAAATAATCTGTTACATTGTTTGTATCTGAACGAAAAGAAAATGTCAATACATCTCGGCAAACTTTAGCCCATTTATTTTGAAAATCAAACTATTCTCCGTTTTCCTTGAGAAGTCGGCGATTTCGTAACAAATAATCCAATCCGGAAACGATAGTCATAACGATCGCGATAGCAACGAATATATTTCCGATCAGTCTTATATTGTATTGGACGGTCTCCGTTGATGTGCTCTCGAAAATTCTCAGTGCGATCGATATGAATGTAGACTCAAAGAAAAGAAAAATAATGGCGATCATTTGCGTGACCGTTTTGATCTTCCCGATCATCTCCGCCGCCATGATCACGCCACTCTTACTCGCTACCAAGCGCAGTCCGGTGACCATGAACTCCCTTAAGACGATGACCACCACGAGAAAAGAAGAAATCCTACCGAGTTCAACAAATGCGATAAGGACCGATATGACCAGCATTTTATCCGCTAAAGAATCGAGAAACTTGCCTAGATTGGTGATCATTTTGTATTTGCGCGCGATGGTTCCGTCCGCATAATCCGTGATGGCCGCGATCACGAAAAGGATACCTGCAATGGTTATTCCGGTCGTTGAGACAAAAAGGTTCCAACCCACGGGTTTGAATCCCCAGATGCTCAAGGGCAACATGAAAATCAAGATCAGCGGGATCAGTACGATCCGCAAAACCGAAAGTTTATTGGGTAAATTCATTCGCAGTTACTCCCGTCATATCATATTCGGAGAAATCCACGATCGAAACCTTGCATTTCTCTCCCAATTTAAGTGTCGAAGAGGTTGCTAAAACATTGATTACCGGATCCACTTCCGGAGCTTCCCCATAAGACCTTCCAATGTAAAATATACCATCTTCCGATACGGAATCAATAGTGACCCATACTTCCGAGCCGATCCTTGCCTCATTTGACTTAAGAGATATGCCGTTCTGAAGGGTCATCAGTCGGTCATATCGATCTTCTGCGACTTCCGGAGGCACAGGGTCACTCATCAGAAAGGCCCGTGTACCTTCTTCCGGCGAAAAGACGAAGCACCCGAGCCGGTCAAAGGACCATTTCTCGATCATGGTCATCAGTTGATCGAACTCTTCATCGGTTTCTCCGGGGAATCCGACGATCACCGTCGAGCGAAGAACGATATCGGGAATTTCTTTGCGCAACCGGGAAACCAAAGAAGAGATCTCCCACACGCGGTCTCTTCTTCCCATGCGGATCAGAACACGGTCGTCTCCGTGCTGAACGGGGATGTCCAGATAATGTAAGACCTTGGGATTCGTCTTTATTTCTTCGATCAGTTCGTCCGTGATCCCGTCGATGTATGCGTACATGATGCGTACGGACGAAACTTTCTCGATCGAGGTCAACGCGCGCAGAAGCTCGGGAAGCCTTCTTGTTCCGTAAAGATCCTTACCATAGGACGTTGTGTCCTGCGCTGTTAAAATGATTTCTCCATAACCCTGATCCGCCAAATGCTCGGCTTCGGAAATGATATCCTCGAAGGGTCTTGAACGAAAAGGACCGCGGATGAGCGGAATAGCGCAATATGCGCACGCATTGGAGCACCCCTCCGCTATTTTGAGCCAGGCATACGGATAAGTCGAAACCTTACGTCCGTATTTAAGGTGCTCCAGACCTCCCGATTCGGATACAAAAGTCCGAACCGGTTCCTTATCAGGTGACAGCAATCCCCGGATAACATCCGCAATATCTTGATAATGAGCGGTACCGAGAACGGCATCCACTTCAGGAAGATCGGCTAGGATCTCACCGGGATACCTTTGCGACAGACAACCGGTGACGATAATGTGCGATACGTTACCTTGAGGCTTCTTATGATCTGACGCTTCCAAAATCATGTCGATCGCTTCTGTCTTTGCTGGCTCGATAAATCCACAGGTATTGATCACGATAACGTCGGCCGACTCAAACGAGGAAACCAGAGAGAATCCCTCTTTTTCCAAAATCGAGGACATGCACTCCGCGTCTACGAGATTCTTTGAACAGCCCAAAGTGACCAGAGCGACTTTGACGGCTTGTTTATTATCAGTCATGACGACTCCTTGGTAAGCGATAAGTACTATTCTACTTGTTTAAAGAAATTACTCAAGGCATAAGAAATTAAATCGTATGAATAACCGCGGCTGATCAAAAGTCTGGAAGCCTTGGTAACCGCCGGTCGGTAGTCGTCTCGACTCAATTCGATCGGTCCGTCCGATTTGTAAGTTGATCGAAGAAGTTCGGTGATCGTGTCCGAGTCGGACGGAGACGACGCAAGAACGCTTTCCGCCGTATTCTCGGGAATTCCTCTCTCAATCATTCTCGCACGCAAACGGAAACGACCTTCCGCCTTTGCACCACTTCTGGATGTCAGGATCGCACGAGCGACGCGGTCATCGTCAATAAACCCATCCTCGATCAAACCGGAAACGACTGAATCACAAATATCCGAAGAAAAACCTTTACGGAGCAAATGGTTTCTTACCCGCCCGCTGGATTTTTTTGATATACCGATAAAACCGACGGCCGTTTCTCTCGCTGAAGATAATGAAGAAAGATCAATGTTTCTATTGAATTGAACCAACCTCCAAACCTTTCCGCACATTCAAGAATCGATGTGTGAATATGATCCGCTCCGTATTATTTATCAGAGATCAATTCCCAGGATCTCTGAGTCGATGGATACATCTTCTTGCGCATCAACATTCTGTTCGCCGGTCGATGAAGCAGTGTCAATATCTCCTCGGATCGCGGCCTCGATCTCATCACGCATATCCGGATTCTCCTTCAGGAATACTCTTGCGTTATCCTTGCCCTGACCAATCCTTTCTCCCTTATAGGAGAACCATGATCCGCTCTTGTCGATGATGTCCTTAGCTACTGCAAGATCAATGATACAGCCTTCTTTGGAAATTCCTTCCCCGTACATGATATCGAATTCAGCCTCTTTGAACGGAGGCGCGACCTTGTTCTTGACCACCTTGACGCGGGTGTGATTACCTACGATCTCGTTTCCGACTCGAAGACTCTCGGTGCGCCGAACATCCAGTCGGACCGACGAGTAAAATTTCAGAGCGCGACCGCCCGGCGTGGTCTCGGGATTACCGAACATGATGCCAACTTTCTCTCGAAGTTGATTAATAAAGATACAAACCGTGCTGGACTTGCTGATGACGCCGGCCAGTTTGCGGAGCGCCTGAGACATCAGTCTCGCCTGAAGGCCGACATGAGAATCTCCCATTTCACCGTCGATCTCGGCCTTCGGGACCAGTGCCGCCACCGAGTCGACGACAACAACATCGACCGCTCCGCTTCGAACCAGTGCTTCTGTGATTTCAAGAGCTTGTTCTCCGGTATCCGGCTGAGAAACGATCAAATCGTCGATATTGACTCCGATCCTGCTGGCATAGGTCGGATCAAGAGCATGCTCGGCATCAATGAAGGCAGCGGTTCCGCCCGCTTTCTGCGCTTCAGCGACAATGTGCAAAGCGACCGTGGTCTTTCCGGAAGATTCAGGCCCGAATATTTCAACGACACGTCCTTTCGGTACTCCGCCGACGCCCAAGGCAATATCCAATGAAAGGGCTCCGGTCGGAATGACTTCTACTTGGACGTTCACGCGGTCGCCCAGCTTCATGATCGCACCTTTTCCGAATTGCTTCTCGATCTGGAGTAAAGCGGAATCCAATGCCCTTTCTCTTTCCGAATTCGATTTCTGTGAAATTTCCTGGGCAGACTTTCCCGGAACCTTATTTGCCTTAGCCATGAGTGCCTCCTTAACGAACATACGTTCTTATTAATACCAATTATACGAATAGTTTACCGGAACGTCAATCGCTTTCTCGATTTCTTTTCGACAATCAATGAGATATCCGGCAATACTATCACATCGTGCCTTGATTCCGATTTTTGCGGAAGCGTTCCGTTAACCGCCGGTAGAACGAATGAAGCTCGGACATTTTCAAAAGTGCAGCGCATGCAAGGTAAACGGAAATCCCCACGATGCCCTTAACGGCGACATATATGAACTCCATGATTTTCCCTGACGGCTCGTAACGGATCTGATTTACGAGATATAGAGCCGCAACCAAGGCCAGTAAACAGACTGCCGCCTTCAAGGCAAAGGGTAATATCCCCTTCGGGACCAGTTCTTTCTTCCTGCGATAATTCAGGACCAGGAATAGCGCGGACACGATACCGGCAAGTGAATAGGAAAGCGTCAGATAGATGGGCTTGGGATCGGGATTCAGAGAAATCAGCAGGTAATTACTGACAAACACAACGACCA
>CAYPAL010000061.1:0-7943 GCA_964408695.1 uncultured Oscillospiraceae bacterium
GAATTCAGCGTTCAAACCAAAGGAATTATTTCCGTAACACTTTTGATATCGCCGCTTGACGAAAAGTTGTCGATTCACTACTGTTATAACAGATTTATTCTTCATGATGGAGAGGAGCTTCACGCAATGACGGAAACAATGAGAAAAGACATTGAGAAGCGCGTTTGGGCCATGCTGGACAAGGCCTGCATCGCGGTAACGGATGAAGAGAAGAATAACCTTGAAATCGCCGAATATGCTTTGGATCAATGGGAGTCTATCGGGCTTCAGATCCTCGTGTACGTCAATACCGAGCGATGCTGTGCTAAGGAGATGGTGCTTTTCGCGCGTCAGACCTGCCCGGAGCACCGTCATCCGCCGATGCCGGGGGGGCTCGGTAAAGAGGAGACATTCCGATGCCGTTACGGCGAGGTGTATCTATATGTCGAGGGGGATCCGACGCCGAACCCAAAGGGTGTCGCGCCGAAGGGCAGGGAAGAGTACTTCACCGTTTGGCATGAGATCGTCCTGAAACCCGGTGATCAATATACGCTGATGCCGGACACTCTGCACTGGTTTCAAGCGGGGCCGGAAGGTGCGATCATTTCGGAGTTTTCGACCCAAAGTCACGACGAGACGGACTTCTTTACCGATCCGGACATCATTCGGGTACCCTAAGAAGGTTGATTGCGGATCGATCCTCTGACGAAACTAAAATTGATGTGACAAATAATTGACACGACGTAGTGATGAAGTGTTATAATAAAATTACGCTTTATACCGGTCATTTTTGTGAAAGAGACCCCGATGAATCAATATCGAAGAAAAAGGATGATGTTATCGATCGCGGTCGCTCTGATTTTAGGGCTGGTATCGTCATGCGCGCCCGCAGGATCACAATTCGCCGATCGTGACCATCAGAACACTGGCGAGCGTTTATCAGACGAAAGCCGATCGACGACTCGGTACACCGAAGGATCTGTCGGGACGAGATCCGCGATCCCGGATCCCTTGCTCGAGGGATCGACGTCCTCGGATGCTCCGGTCGAAGGATCGACGAAAAACAGTGATCATTTCGATAATATTCCGGACGGGAAAATCGTATTTGTATCCAATCGAGAATACCCAAATGATATATTTATTATGAATTCCGACGGATCGGGAGTGACCCGATTGACGAATAATCATGCAGAAGACTGGTATCCGGTCTTCTCGCCGGACGGATCGATGATCGTATTCACATCCGACCGCGACAATGAGCCGGGTCATGAATTGTATTCGATGAATTTGGACGGCACGAACCAAAAGAGACTTACGTATAACGGATATGTATACGGCCCCCCTGTATTTTCTCCGGATGGAAAGAAGATCTACTTTTCTACCGCATGGGGACCCGAAGAGTCGATCTATGAGATCAGTATTGACGGTTCCGACGAAAAACGGCTTGCTTATGGTTCTTGCCCTTCGGTTTCGCGGGACGGAACGATGATCACATATTCTTCTTATCATGAGGGCTATTGGGGAGTATATGTGATGGATGCGGACGGATCAAATCAGAAAGCTCTGGCTGTCGGTTTTTATCCGTCCTTTTCGCCGGACGGCTCCGAGATCATATACGTTTCATGGACCGGGAGCGGAGTTTTTATAGATGTTTTCATTATCAATTCTGACGGGTCTGACCCACGACAACTGACAATTGAAAACAGTAATTATGATTTTAAGCCGCATTTTTCTCCCGACGGAACGAAAATCGTCTTTCCTTCCAGTCGCGATGGTCAATTTTCGATCTATGTCATGAACTCCGACGGCAGTGATCAGTATTGCTTGACCGATGACGAACACGATTATTTTTCCCCGATTTTCATTCCGGGCGGTCAGCATATAATCTTTTGTTCAACGAGTCGAGACTCCGGCGACTTGTATTTGGCAAGTTTGGATGGGTCTGATGTATATCGACTGACAGAAGGCATTTCGCACAATTCTTCGCCCTGCTTTTTGCCGATCACCGATTAGTTCCGTTTTTGTATAATGGATACTAAATTTCCTAAAATCAATTTATAATGAATTCGAACGGTTGGTTTTCGGATTCTTTATGTCGGCGGTTCAAAAGGGGGCTTATATGCGGTACGAGGTATTGGAGCAGAGTCATATCGATGAATGTGCCAGGGGTTTTGTCTCGGCATATGAACATGAACCGTGGACGTTTGAGCGGGCGCACGAGTACCTTGAGGACCTTTACGGAACGCCTCGCTCCATCGGGTTTTGCGCGTATGAGAACGACGTTTTTGTCGGTGCCGTTTTCTGCCGCGAGATCGTCGGCAGTAAATTCAATCGCCTGTCCATCGAAGAGTTTTTTGTCGTTCCGAGCGAGCAACGAAAGGGATACGGGAACGCTTTGATGGATGTTGTCAGAAGGCATGTGTGCAATAACGATCTCGGAGCCATTACATTGATGACCGAGCGGGACAATCCGGCGATTTCCTTCTATGAAAAGGGCGGTTTTACTCATGTGGATAGCATGGCGTTTCTCGCCGACAAGCATGGGCAGTAATTGCTCCTTTACGATCCCGAATCCGCAGAAGAATTCAATGATCAGACAAAGACCCTCTTAAGCGATTCTGAGGCGATGTCGGCCAGTCTCTCGATGACATCTTCGGATGTACAAGTTCGGTCGGTCATTTTGTACATCGGGTAGAATCGAGTGATGTGATAGGGGATTTCCGGGTCAACTCCCGCAAGCCAGAGGGATAGCGCGCGCATTTCATCCTCTGAGTCATTTTCCCCCGGAATGATCAGGGTCGTGACCTCGACGTGCGACGACAAAGCGGCGATTTCTATGCTTCTTTTGACCGTCTCCAGGTCACCGCTGATTCGCGAGTAGAAGCTTTTCGAAAAGGACTTCAAATCGATATTCAGGGCGCTGATGCCCGGCAGAAGCTCAAGAAGCGGGGCTTCATTGATATAGCCGTTCGTTACCAGAACGGTTTCCAATCCGAACTTTTTTGCCAGGCGGGAGGTGTCGGTGACATATTCGTATCCGATCAGAGGCTCGTTATATGTGAAAGCGATACCGATGTTTCCTTCTGAGCGGGTGTGAACGGCGGTCTCGACAAGCTTTTCGGGCGAATAATAAGTGCTGGATGACGACTGAGCATCGGCCATGGATATTTCATGGTTCTGGCAGAAGGGGCAACGTAAATTGCAACCGAAACTGCCGACCGAGAGGATCCGACTGCCGGGAAAAAAGCAGTCGAGCGGCTTTTTTTCGATCGGGTCCAGCGCGATGGAGGTGATTTTTCCGTAATTGATGCTCTGTATCACCCCGTCGATGTTCTGACGGGCGCGACAGAAGCCGATCTGTCCCGGGGACAGATCGCATTGGTGGGGGCAGATCGAACAGACAGATTTCATTTGTGGCGAATGACCTCAAAGCGTTCGATCGAATAGTCGGCTCCGGAAGGTATACCGGCCTTCGAAAGGGCGATGGACAATTGAAAGTCGACCGAGTCGACTCCTTCCAAGTTAGGAAGCAGAAGACCGCGTCGACCTTTGTACGACACGATCACCCCATAGCGGACCGGATCGAGTTCGGATTTATCCCCGACCGGTTTCGCGGGACCCAAAACATCCACGCTGTACTCGAGTTCAGAAAGTTCACCGACTTCCACCGGATCGAATCGCGGGTCCTCGGTCCCGGATTCGACGGCATTTCTGATGATCTCCTCCGCGACGGAATCGGTCGTGGCGGCGATCGTTCCGATACAACCGCGCAACTGCCCGTGAATTTTAAGAGAAACGAAGACCCCCGCCTTCGTCTTGTGCATTTCGGCCGGCAGACCCTCGGGGACCGCGATGATCCGGCCGTTCCTCACGTATTCTTCCAGTGTTTCCTTCGCGAGAGCAACATACGGGTCGACGGCCGTTACTTCCCGATCCGGCCGGTCCGTCGACGAGTCATTCGCGGAATGGCGATCGGGGTCACTAACGGATTCGGGATCGTCAATTGTCAGGTGAAAACTGCATATCGCGTACCCGACACCGAACGGGCCTTCGTAGGACATGAAATCCGAGGTGTAATCTTGTCCGGAAAGAGCGCCGGACATGATGATCAGGGATCGCAGTCCGCACTCTCCGGCCGGCTCCGAGATCTTCGGATCGATATTTCGGATCTCGTCCAGACGCCCCTCGCGCATGAGTTCCGTGACTTTTCGATCGAAAAGCGGGCCCTCCTCAGTAAATCCGTACGGGCCTTCCGGGGTCAACCGGTGCGAAAGATCGCCGCTCGCGATCAGGACGACTTTACCGGTCGAGGCAGAGGCCGCGCGCGCGATACATTTTCCGAGAGAATAATGAATATCGGCTGACAGTTCGGAAAGGGAGATCAGGATCAGTTTGTAGTCCCGATAGTACTTCTCGATGAAATAGAGGGGAACCAGGGCACCGTGATCGACGAACATGTCGTCCTCCTCGTACAGGAGGATCGGAACCGTCTTGCGAAGCGCTTCGGTGTAGATTTTGGTGGCGAGCTCGATATCGATATTCTTGCGCACGGAAACGGACGGTGCGTGAAAACGCCTCATATCGCCGTACAAGGATTTGTCGGCGGACAGGACAAAGCGATCGTTCATGTGCGGAGTGTGCGGTGAAATGACGATGATCGTGTCCGGAGCAATGTCGGCGACCTCAAGTCCTACACGTTCCATTGAATGAAACGTGTCGAGTATCTCCTGTTCCTCTCCGAGTCCGATATCCGGAATCAGAAGTGGCGGATGGGGAACGGCATAAACGGCAGACAGCGGCAAATAAACCACCTCTTTCTATCGCAAAGCGCAACGATTCCGTGTTCATTATACCATGATAATCTGGTAGACTAATAGCGAAAAACGGGAACGGAGGAGCGTTGCTTGAATCGCAATAATGGAGAATTCTCCGCGACGTATCGGGCGGATCGCTTCCTGACGAAGCATTTTTCGGGCCGTACAATGGATTACCGTCAGATCATTGCGCTCATCATTCCGCTCCTTATCGATCAGACCTTTCTTGTTTGCACGAATCTGTTCAATACCTCTATGATCAGTTCGTCCGGCCTTGAGGCTGTCAGCGCGGTCAATATGGTCGATTCCCTGAACGCCTTTCTCCTGAACATATTTATCGCCGTCGCGACGGGCGGAACGGTCATCGTCGCCCAATACAAAGGGCGAGGAAACAGCCGCGACGTCCCGAGAGCCATCTCGGGTTCCGTGACCGCAGTTTTGTTGATCGCGTCGTCGATCGCGGTCGCGATCATCCTGTCCGCACCCGCGATCCTCCGGTGGCTGTTCGGCACGGCCGAACGGGAGGTACTTGATAACGCCAGGATCTACCTGATCGGAAGTGCGGTGTCTTATGTTTTCTTCGGAATGATGGAGGCGGTCTCCGCTTCTCTCCGCGGGCTGGGCGAGACCCGGTCCTCATTGGTCTTGACCCTGACGATGCACGGCATTTATGTGTTTTTGAACGTCATCCTGATCCATGTTTTTTCGCTCGGTATCTTTGGCATGGTCATATCTCTGATTTCAGCCCGGGTCATCGCCGCGATGCTGTCCGTTTTCTTTCTTGTCCGCAAGAAAAATCTGTACCGGCTCAGACCTTCCGAAATATTCCGGATGGATTTTCCGATGCTCAAACGCGCTATGGCGCTTGGGTTCCCGTTTGCTGCGGAGCAGATGTTTTTTAACGGAGGCAAGATCCTGACGCAGACCTTTGTTGTGGGCATGGGGACGCTTGCGATCGCGACCAATGCGATTACCGGTTCGGTCACTTCGTTGTTCATGATCCCGGCAAATACTTTGGCGCTCGCGATCATCACCGTGGTCGGTCAGTGTATCGGTAATCGGGATATCGATCAGGCGCGCAAATCCATCCGATCCTTTTCGATCCTTACATCCGCGGCGATTCTCTTTATGGCGGCAACCATCTTGCCATTTATGCGGAGTATCGTCTCAATTTTCGGGCCGACCGAAGAAATCATCGGAGATATTCTGTTGATCACTTACATCAATACCGCGGCGCAATTCCTCTTCTGGTCGGTCAGCTTCTTGTTACCCGCGGCGTTGAGGGCCGCCGGAGACGCGCGTTACACCTCCGTGATGTCCATGCTCTCGATGTGGCTTTTCCGCGTCGTATTG
Source organism: uncultured Oscillospiraceae bacterium (assembly GCA_964408695.1). GTDB lineage: Bacteria > Bacillota > Clostridia > Saccharofermentanales > Saccharofermentanaceae > JAAYCT01. The sequence continues at coordinate 6,147 of CAYPAL010000061.1, forward strand.
GGTTATATCCTCGGCGTTGTTGTTGGGCTTGGCGTTCCGGGGGTATGGTTTGCGATGGAGGCGGAATGGGGTGTCCGGGGCCTGATTTTTCTCTTGCGACTTCGGGGAAACAAGTGGTATCGGCATAAGGTGATCGATTGATCGGCATACCGCTTCTTTATGGTTACCTGCCGGAAATTTAACCGTCGAAAAGCAACCGGATGTTTGACTTTCGCTTTTCGCAAAAGATACAATGATGGGTAAAGAACGGAGTGAAGATATGCTGAAAAGACTGTTCAGTCCGAAAAGGACCGCGCGCGCGTTGCAACTCAAGGATACGCTGAAGCAGGGTTACGCCTTGGAGACACATTTGCATACGTCGGAAGCCAGTAAATGCGCGCATTCCTCCGGTCGCGAGATGGCGCAGTTTTACAAGAAACTCGGTTATTCCGGGATCATTATTACGGATCATTTTTTCAACGGGAACACGGCGATCCCTCCTCATTTTCCGTGGGAAGAGCGGGTCCGACTGTTCTGTAAGGGATATGAGCACGCTTTCGAAGAAGGCAGGAAAATCGGATTGGACGTATTTTTCGGATGGGAATACGGTTATTACGGAACCGAGTTTCTCACATATGGTTTGGATAAGGCATGGCTACTTGAGCACCCGGATGTCCTGGAGTGGGGAGTGGAGGATTATTTGTCGCGCGTTCGGGCAGACGGCGCATTGGTGGTGCACGCGCACCCTTTTCGGGAAGCGTCCTACATCAAAACGCTTCGCCTTTTCCCGAAAAGTGTGGACGCCGTGGAGGTCATAAACAGCAGAAACGAGACGAAGGTACAGGACATCAAGGCTTACCGGTACGCGGTTAAGCATCGCCTCCTGATGACATCGGGCTCGGATTCGCATGATAATATGGAATTACCCGGGGGCGGCATGATCCTGAACCGGCGACCCCGGTCTGACAGCGATTTGATCAGTATGATCCGCGACACTGAGGTTGTGAAACTCATCGGCTCTGAGCGGATCGAGTCCGGGAAATGAGGTATTGAGTATGATCCTTGCAAACGCTTTGGTGTGTGACGAAAATTTCAGGCTGATCGAATCGGATTTGCGCGTGGAAGGAGAGCGGATCATCGGACTGTGTTCAGATGGCGGCACAAACGAAGAGCGCGTCGATTTACGCGGGTGCACGATCCTGCCGGGATTTATTGACATTCACATCCACGGCGCGGCCGGAGCGGATATCTGTGACGGAACGCCCGAGTCGGTGCGGACCGTTTCGGGGTATTTGGCGACGCAGGGCGTAACGCGTTTCTGCCCGACGACGATGACGACTTCCTGTCTGGAACTCGAGCATATCATTCATAACGTCTCCGATTGCATGAGCAAGGGCATGCCCGGTTCGGAAATCCACGGAATCCATTTGGAAGGCCCTTTCCTTTCGGCGGAAAAGTGCGGCGTTCAGAACGAGAAGCATATTCTGGACCCGGATATTGACTATTTTAAGCGTCTAAACGAATCCTTTCCGAATGTGATCCGGATCGTCGATATCGCGCCCGAAAAGACCGGAGCGATGCGATTTATTGATGTCGCGTCGCAGATCTGTCCGGTATCCGTGTCTCACTCGAGCGCCGATTACAACACCGTAACGGAGGCGATCCAACACGGACTTACACACGCGTCACATCTATTCAACGCGATGACCCCGATCAATCACCGGAGCCCGGGCGCGGTAATGGCTATTTTCGATAACGACCGGGTGACGGCGGAGTTGATATGCGACGGGATCCATCTCCATCCTTCCGTGATCCGAA
>CAYPAL010000062.1:0-7885 GCA_964408695.1 uncultured Oscillospiraceae bacterium
CTTGTCCTCAGATCGCTTGTCAGGCGCGTACCGGCGGGATCTATGTCTTGATCTCTTTACGACGGCGGGATCAATTCATCCTTACGACGCCGCCGGGATCAGCTCCTCGATCTCCCTCAAGTGAAGCTCGAAATGCCGGAAGTAATCGAGGATAAAGGATGGATCCGGTCATCTTACTCAAAAACGGGATGATGAATGAATGCGGTGGGTTACAGGAACTGCCGGTAGCGCGTTATTCTAATTCAAACAGGACATTTACGTCGTCCCAATACACAGAGTCATAGAGAGAAGGCGAAATATAATCTTTTATTTCCGTGTTCAAGCACGTGAATGATAAATCCACGTTAAGGATTCCTTCATAAAGTAGTTTTGATCCATTGTATGCTTGAATGACATATTGATGATCGGGTGCATCGTAAAGGAGTTCCCTTAATAAATTCGAATCAGATGCTTCTTGATCGGATTCAAGGGTGTGATATGACTTAGCGTCTAGGGGATCATATCTGACAATCCAAACCTCCTCTCCTATGTAAAATAACTCCGGATCCAAATACATGCGTATATCATCAATGCTTTTACACCATTGTTTTACAAAGGGGGAATTATTATCGAATTCAAGGAAGGCATATTCAAACGCGAAAGTAGTCCAATCATAAAAAATAAAATCATAAGCCGGCATAGCATAACAGGTTGATTCAATTCGGCCGCTATGCTGATTTCGATCGAGAGATAATGCAAATGCGTTGCTTTGTGAATCATCTTCTCCATCCGTAACCTTCACATAAATGGATCCCATCGGACAAGTATCGTTATATCTCATCAAGTAAGGCTCAACGGTACCGGAAGCGATTTGGAAAATCATTACCGGATCATGCGCGGTCCCGGTCTTCGTATCATATAAAGTGACATAAAGATCCGTGCTGTTTTCCAGGGTAAGAAGAGCAAGCGTACCTTCTTCTTCCAAGGCGTAGAGACCAAACACTTTTGAACTCGAGGGTTCACTTGATATCGGACAGGGAACAATGTTTTCAGGGATTGCGTCCGGATTTGTTAAGTCATAGGACCATATGCCGGAGTCAACATTGTATTTAACCGGAATTTCGGTATCATAGAATACACTCCCGTCAAATACATTGCTGGGTACTGAAAAATAGGCAACCCCGTCGATCCGGATGATTACGCTATTGAAAGATTGTCCAAATCCTTCTGTGTCAGGCGGTATGTTAAAAATATGAAGCGAATCATCTAATTGGATATTTATTTCTGTTTCCCCATCCGGAGAATTAGTTATGTCACTCCAGTGAACAATCTGACCGCTGTCCCATTCCCCCATATATGCTTTGACCCTATTATACGTCGCTCCCTCTTTCTGCTGTTCCCTTTTACTGCTGAAAAAGGATTCGCACGTACCCTCATTTGTAAAACGGACATCCAGATCGCTGACTTTGATCCGATTATTTGAGTCCGGCAGATGTTCGTAACGTATATTGAGTTTTCGGTTCGCTAGCAAGGAGACGTCTCCGAAAGACGTTTCCAAGTCCATGGAAACGTCATCCCTGCTTGATTCCGTAAATGACCAACAGGCGATCGCGAGGCCCAGAATAAGTGTAAAGGCAATGAACCGATCCGGAAATCTCAGTTTCATAAGCATTTTCTTCTCCATTTTATGATATGTCCGCGATTTTACTCCCGGCACGTTTTTCATCGTATTGGTAGACTTCATTCATCCAGGAGATCACGTCTTTCCCTTCTTCCTCAAGTTCGAGGCAAGTCTTGTCGCCGACGATTTCCGCTTTCCTGATCAGGACCACGCGTCCGACGAAGTGCTTGATTTCTTCGATGAGGTGGGAGGAAACGATCAGGCATTCGTTCGACCCGAGGATTCCCAGAAGTACTTTATAGAAATCCTCCCGATTGAAAATGTCGCTCCCCGCAAAAGGCTCGTCCAGAAGAATGTAATCTGCCCCCTGTGAAAGCGCGAGGATCGTCTCCAACTGGTTTTGTTGGCCCGTTGACATGTGCTTAAACTTCTCATATTCGGGCAGATGAAAGAAATCCATCAGAAAACGGAACCGGTCGTTGTTAAAGTTAGGAAAGAAAGCTTTGAAAAAGTCTCTGTGTTCCAACGCCGTAAGCTTCGGAAACAGGGTATGCTCGCTGGTGGCGTATGAGATCCGTACCATATCTTTATAACGAATCGGATCACCATCCAAAGTAACGCTTCCGGCAGACAGGTCAACAAATCCGAGAATCGCGTTCATCAGCGTCGTTTTTCCCGCGCCGTTTTCTCCGAAAAGACCAACGATCTCCCCGGGGCGAAAGTTGACCGTGATGTTCAAAAGCGTTGGACGATAAGCTCCTTTTACAACCACATCTTTTAGTTCAAGCATCGATTTGTCCCCCTAAGTTATTGGTATTTTTCGAAAATGAGATTTTCGAAGGCGGATTTAAAAAAAGAACGCCAACACAAATGATGCCGATAGAAGCAGCGATCACGAGGAGTCTGGGACGGAGGAATTTTCGAAAAATCACAGGTCTTTCCCTCCTCTTTCGTTTTGTGTATTCAACCTGAGAATTTCCGGAGCGTTCGACTTGCTTCGAAAGGGATTTCCGATAAACAGGCTCCAGAACATGAAAAGTATAGCGATCCCCAGTAGTGAGAGAAACAGAGGGGTTCGAATATGGAGCGGAGCCTTCCGGAACAGAACCGAAATCAGCCATATGACAAGGAACAAGACAAGCCGGATGCCTCCGGATACGTAACCGAGTTGATTGAGTTGACAGAGAAAAGAAGGAAGGAGGCAGGCAATGATAAAGCCGAGAATAAAAAAGGTGAGAAACCCGGGGTTTTCGAGCGGATAGAAAGCGGAGATCATGCCCGGAGGAGAGAATATTTTATGAAGTTGAGGGTCGATATTCAGGCCGGCCGGCGCGCCGGTGCGATAGAGGAGGAAGCCGCCTACCAGAATGACATATTGAGCCAACCAGACGAGAAGGATCACAAAAAAGGAATGAAAAACTTGATAGAAACGGTAAACAGCGATACTGACCGGCATCCGCAGAGCCAATCGGACAGAATTATGTTTGATGAGTGAATTGAATGTCAGTACAAGGAGAATGATTAAAATCACCGCAAACACCGGGAGTATATACTCCAGCCGGATCGACTGCAGTGCGCCGCGATATTCAGCCGGCCAGATTATAGTGTTGCCTTCGCGGAAAAACAGATATTGATATCCGCCGTTGATGTAATAAAGGATAAATCCGAGCTCCAGAACAGCCATGCCCGTAATAAGTCCCAGGAGCCATTTCCGGGATGCCTTCCAATATAGACCGGTGAACGCGAAAAAACCCTTAATGATTCTCATGTTGCCCCCTAGTATTTCTTCCGGAATTCCCGGATCAATGTACATGTCTTGTCCCGCGGATCGGTCCCGGGAAATGTATTTATTCGAGTTATTCTATAATGAAGTTGACGCGGGTAATCACGTCGTTCCATTCCGGTCGATAATTATCTCCGTAATCGCTTTTTGAGAAATCTTTGATCCGCAATTCCGGGTTTGCGACAGTCAGATCAACGGAGAGCACTCCCTCGTAGAACATGGCATTATCCCGGTAACCTTGGATCAGGAATTCCTGTATGAGTTGACCGTGATATAGTTCGTTCAAGGGATCCGGAGGTGAGTTTTGAAGAATATGTATGGATCCCTCGTAAGTATCTTCGGACGACAGTTTATCGTGTTGATAACTAATGATCCACAATTCATCATCATCGTATAGAATACTCGGAGAATCGTGAATATCGTAATATACATACTCGCGTCCTATGTAAGCATGTAGATTGTCAAGTAAGGTTGGAGACCAATTCGGTTGAATGATCGAAAATTTTTCCGTGTCAATGAGTCCGGTTACTTCGTTTACCCGAAGTGCCAGCGCATAAAAAGCGCCCGTTTCGGACCCGACATTGCCCCGGACATCCAAAAGGATCGATCCCATTGGGCAAGTGGCGTTGGGCTCCAGAATGTAAGGAATCAATCGACCCGAATCACTGTGAAAAATCAAGATCGGGGCGCGCGCGGTCTTTGTCGTAATGTCATAAAAGGTAGCATACAGATCTACTTTGTTTTCAACGGTGATCAGGACAACGGCGCTTTCGTCTTCCGTTGCATATATTCCGTATACCTCAGAAATACCGGAAGGTCCTGAAATGGAAAATGGAACAACGTTCTCCGGGATCGGGTCCACTACGATACCGCTCTCTATACGGAGCTCGGATGTTTCATCTATTGCCCATATCCCGGACTGCATGGTGTATTTGACAGGATTTGCTGTTCTGTCGTTGTTTCCCATTACTCCACAATAATTCCACTCGAGATACACACTCGGAAACGTAAAATAGAGAACATCGTCGATCTCGATCGGAGTGATCTTTAGATCGAACCGAATCGATTCGGTTGTATCCGTTTCAAGCGTGTCGTCCGGAAATTCCGGGTGCGGCAACCCTAATAGGTCCCAACCAAAAAGCAAGTCATTGGAAATGCTTTCACAGTAATAGTATTTCGATGGAGAGGCAACCGGTTTAACGGCTTCTATAGTAATGTTTTCTGTCACCGGCCCGTCCGGAAAGCTAACGAGAATATTGCTCGTTGGCTTGTCGGAGTCTGTCACGGATTCGAAAAGTATTCCGAGCTTCTTATCTGCCAGGCAGGAAGGATCCCCAAGAAACGTTTCCAAGTCCATCATCACCCGATGTTTGCACGAGTCTACGAAGATCCATCCGGCGATCGCGAAGCCGGTAACAAGTGTAAGGAGGATCAGTTGAGTCGGTAATTTTAGTTTCATGGCATCATTCCTCTTTATCTTTCCGCAAATCCTGGAGTAACTTGCCGACGCGACCTTCATCGTGTTGATATACGGATCGCATCCATGAGATCAGATCGGTCCCCTCGCTTTCAAGATCTTCGATTGTCTTGTCCCCGACGATTTTCGTCTTGTGGATCAGGACCACGCGTCCAACAAAATGCTTGATTTCTTCGATGAGATGAGTGGAAATGATGAGGCATTCGCTCGGCTCCAGGATCCCGAGCAGTAATTTGTAAAAATCTTCGCGGTTAAAGATGTCATTTCCGGCGAACGGCTCGTCGAGAAGAACATAGTCCGCGCCTTGTGACAACGCTAAAATCGTCTCGAGCTGGTTCTTATGTCCCGTTGAAAAGGATCGGTACGGTAGATTCTCGGGCAAGTCGAAAAATTTCATTAGGAACTCGTATCTTTCATCATTGAAGCGCGGGAAAAAAGTTTTGAAGAAATCCCGGTGCTCACGAGCCGTGAAATGAGGAAATAAAGTTTGTTCACTGCTTGCGATCGATATGCGGGTCATGTCCTTTCTTGAGATTTTTTTGCCGTCCAAAGTGATCGTCCCGCCGGACAAAGGCACATAACCGAGGATCGCGTTCATCAGAGTCGTTTTCCCCGCTCCGTTTTCGCCGAAGAGGCCGACGATCTCTCCCGGTCGAAAATCGACCGTAACCTCCCGAATACCGGCATTGAGTCCGTATGATACTCTCGCGTTTTTGATTTCCAACACTTACTTATTCCCCCTTACGTGATCTTAATTTTATTGATGTGCCATATACCTGCCAAGATGACCGTTATTGTCATCAGAGGAGTCAACCAGTACGCGACCGGCAACTCCAGGAAGTAGAAGATCGCGGTGAGGAAGCCTCCGCATGCGATGATGCAGGACAAAATGCCGCGCATTCCGCTTTTAACCGCGAAAACGGACAGGATGACCACCGCGGGGAGCAGAATCGTAAACGTGAGTGCAGCGGGAAGACGCATAGGATCTGAAAAAGGGTAGAGCAGATTGCATGGGAACGATTTCCACATCGGGATGTATATATCGGTGGATCGCAGTTCTTTCGGATAAGCCTTGAGGTAATTATTTACCGCAATATAAAGAGTCAGGAGTTGAATGATCCAGTAAGAGGCGATGCCAAGAAGCGCAGGAAGCAGTTTATCCAAGTAGTACCAGGTTGGAGACACGGGTAGCCGCATGATCGTTCGGATGCTTCTGGTCCCGTGATAGTCTTTGAGTATCCAAAATACAGGTAATATACAGAAAATGAGAAAAGCAATACCCATCGACTGAATGAAACCCGCTTCAATCAATAGTCTGTTAATCCCGGGCAGATATGCGTTCCGGTTTAACCTCTCAATCGAATATTGATACTCTCCATCTTCGATCCATATTGTTTCATACCCATCCGGCCGGGCTTTATCCGTTAGATTGATGAAAGTCCCGAGAAAGATCAGAAGGCAGAAGAGTATCAGACCGATACTCACGATCAACGCGGGGATTTTTTGCTTAGCAGACCAAAAAACCTTCATTTTTTACTCCATACCTGTTTATTCATTTTTTGAAATAAGAGATCAAGGCATCATGATCATTGCTCCGGACAATGGGTTGTGAAAACAAACTGCGAATCATACCCCAAAGAACAAGAGCAATCATAATGAGCACCATGACGTCATCGATGATCTGAGGAGCATTGGGAAACAGAGAAATTCTTAAAAAATAGTACACAATTAACAATATCCACCAGCCTATAAATGCAAAGACGAATTTTATCGTCGAGACCTTTTGAACCGCATCCGACCAGAAAACCGGCAGAAGAATAAAGAACAAAAAGCCCGGAATAGAAAGAAGCAGATATTCGGCGGTCATAATCGGGTATATGAAGGAAAATAAGCCGGGATGAGCAAATACCATGAACAGCTGGATGTCGATATTCAGGTCGGGCGGTGCACTGTTACGGTAAAGCAGGAATCCGGCGATCAGGATCAGGAACTGAACCAGCCAAACGGAAACGATCATGATGAAGGAGTGCCCGATCCGATACCATATTTGCTTTTTAAGATTGACCGGGATTCTAATGAGGAATTTTGAAAATTGATGATTTTTGAGCGAGTTGAATGTCAGAACGAGGCACAAGATCAGGATGACCGCAAACACCGGAATGATATATTCCAGCCGGATCGACTGCAGTGCGCCGCGATATCCCGACGGCCAAAATTTTCCGTTGTCTTCGTCTCTGAAAAACAGATAGCGGTGGCCGCCGTTGATGTAAAACGTCAGGAGCCCGAGCTCCAGAGTTGCCATGCCCGCGATCAGGCCCAGAAACCACTTCCATGTCACTTTCCAATACAGATGCAGAAACGCGAAAAACCCCGGATTTTTACTCATATTGCCCCCCTTTAGTATTTATCCCAGAATTCCCGGATCAATGTACATATCTTGTCCCGATCGTAGCCCATTTTCTTGATTTCGGAGATGAATGTCGAGAGCTCCGCGCTCAGTAGGTCCTCCCGGATCGTTTCAACCATCGCGTCATCGAATCGAAGGATGCTTTTGGAGCCGAGATAGGTCACAATAAATCCCTCCTCCTCCATGATGCGATAGGCTTTCTGGATCGTGTTCGGATTTACACCCAGGGTCGCCGAAAGAATCCGCCGCGATGGAAGCTCCTCTCCGTTGGCGACTTCTTTTCGCAAGATACGTATTTTCACGTATCGGACGATCTGCGTGTAGATCGGAGACAGATCATTCATTTGAAGATCGCTGAAATCCAGAATAGCCGTACCCTCCGCAGTGGCTCGTGAATCGGTGAACCGTATCACTCGTATAATACGGTGAGTTCACTGTATCACGCCACTAATACGGTTGTCAATAGGGAGTCCGCAAATTAAAAAGTTGGCGGTGTCGCTTACGAGCCGACCCGTCCTTCCTTCCCCCGTCGAACCCACTTGCCTACCCCGAACAGCAGATCTTCCAGAGCTTCTTTCCATGGGATGAAGGCGGTCAGGCCGTAGAAATAGAACACCA
>CAYPAL010000063.1:0-7810 GCA_964408695.1 uncultured Oscillospiraceae bacterium
CCGCGTGCTGCGCGTTCTGACGGGTAACTTCGGCGGAGAAGTCCGGACACGGATCCGGGCGCAACCATGTTGGCAGCGTGTGTTTTGTAACGAGCACATGCCCAGGCCCAAAGTGCCGGCGCTTAGCGCGGTAACTGGTTTCCTGGGTTTTCTGACGGGTACAGAAGAAACGCCCGGCAAGGTTGTAACAAGCAGCAGGCTGATGGAGGTATGACTATGGCTACAAGACAAAAGGTCAGAATCAAATTGAAAGCATATGATCACGAGCTCTTGGATCAGAGCGCGGCGAGGATCGTAGAGACCGTGACCCGGACCGGTGCGAGTTTTTCGGGCCCGATCCCGCTCCCCACGGAGAAGGAGATCACCACGATCCTTCGTTCCCCTCATAAGTACAAGGATTCGAGAGAACAATTTGAAATGCGCACCCATAAGCGTCTGATCGACATTTTTGCGCCGAACCAGAAGACGGTCGATGCGCTGATGAAGTTGGATATGCCTGCCGGCGTGAGTATTGAGCTCAAGGTCTAGTAGGTTTTTCGCACGGAGCGATCGAATCGCTGCGAGCGGGGTCATGTTCCCCGGGGACACCGCGGAACCAATAACCACAAGGAGGATAGAAAGAGATGACCAAATTCATGCTCGGCAGAAAAGCCGGAATGACACAACTGTTTGACGACAAGGGCATCGCGATCCCGGCTACCGTGATCGCCTGCGATCCGATGTTCGTAATTCAGAACAAGACCGAGGAAGCAGACGGATACAAGGCGATCAAGGTCGCGACCGGTGAAATCCGAGAGAAGCTTGTCAACAAGCCCAACAAAGGGCAGTTTGCCAAGGCGGAGGTTCCCGTGAAGCGCGTGGTTCGAGAGTACAAGACGGATGAGGATTATACCTTAGGCCAGGAGATCAAGGTTTCCGACATGTTTGAGGTCGGAGACCGCGTCGATATCAGCGGTGTGTCCAAGGGTAAAGGATTTGCCGGTAACATCAAGAGACACGGACAGAAGGGCGGTCCGCAGGGACACGGCTCGATGTATCACAGACGTGTCGGTTCGATGGGACCGGGCTCGGATCCGGGTCGTGTCGTTAAAGGAAAGAAACTGCCCGGTCATATGGGCGCAGCGAATTGTACAGTACAGAATTTGGGCGTCGTCCTCGTGGACGGCGAACGGGGGATCCTCGTTCTCAAAGGTGCGATCCCGGGCCCGAAAGGCGGCTTAGTTTCCATTAAGTCGTCTGTGAAGGCGTAATAATCCGGCAGAAGGAGGATCAAAAAATGGCCAAGATTGACGTATATAACATGGACGGAAACGTAACCGGACAGATTGATTTATCCGATGACATTTTCGGTATCGAGCCGAATGAGTCCGCGATGCATGTGGTGGTCCTGAATCAGTTGGCGAACCGCCGTCAGGGGACACATTCGACAAAGACTCGCCACGAGGTCAGCGGCGGAGGCAGAAAGCCTTATCGTCAGAAGGGCACCGGACGCGCGCGTCAAGGTTCGAGTCGTTCGGCACAGCATGTCGGCGGCGGAATCATTTTCGGGCCGAAGCCCAGAGATTATAGTTATACGGTTCCCAAGAAGATCAGAAGACTCGCGATGAAATCCGCACTTTCTACCAAGTTACAGGCGGAGAGCATCATCGTCCTGGACACACTGTCCTTCGACGAGATGAAGACAGCGAAGATGGTGGGAGTTCTCAAGGCATTGAAGATTGACGGACCGGCCTTGTTGGTTCTCGCAGAAAAGAATCCGAATGTCGAGAAATCGGCAAGAAATATCCCGGCGGTCAAGACGGCGCTTGTCAATACGATCAATGTTTTCGACATTTTGAAGTATGACCGGTTCGTCATTACCAAGGATGCCGCCATGAAGGTACAGGAGGTATACGTATGAACCTGACACCGCATGACATCATCATTAAGCCGATCCTCACCGAGAAAAGCTCGGATGATATCGCTACCGGAAAGTATACTTTTGAGGTCGATAAGAATGCGACGAAGACGCAGATCAAGGATGCGGTCGAGAAGCTTTTCGATGTAAAGGTCGTATCCGTAAATACCGCTAACTTCGAGGGCAAAATGAAGAGGCAGCGTTACTCCTACGGCAGAACGCCCTCGTGGAAGAAGGCTGTCGTTACGATCGAAACCGAAGCGAAGGACTCGTCCTTCTTGGGTAAGGGCGGCAAGGTAACGAAGCTTCCCGCGAAGTATAAGACATCCATTGAAGAGTTCGGGTTCGGCCAGTAAGGCCTGATGAGTGAAGGAGTGAAGAACGATGCCAGTAAAAGAGTATAATCCCACATCTCCCGCAAGACGTCAGATGTCGGTAACGGATTTCTCCGTTTTGAGCGACAAGAAACCGGAAAAAGCACTTCTGGTCTCCGCGAAAAAGACCGGTGGACGCAATTCATACGGACGGATCACTGTTCGGCACATCGGCGGAGGAAACCGCCGGAAGATTCGTATCATCGATTGGAAGAGAACTAAGGATCTAGTCCCCGCAAAGGTGCAGTCGATCGAATACGACCCGAACCGCACCGCATTTATCGCTTTATTGCAATATGCCGACGGAGCCAAGACATATATCCTCGCGCCGCACGGGCTTTCGGTCGGAGATTCCGTCGAGAGCGGCAGTGCTGCGGATATCGTCGTCGGCAATGCGTTACCGATCGAGAATATCCCGGTCGGTACGATGATTCACGCAATCGAACTGAAGCCGGGCAAAGGCGCTCAAATGGTCCGCACGGCGGGCGCGGGAGCTCAGTTGATGGCAAAAGAAGGCAAATACGCCCAGATTCGTCTCCCTTCGGGTGAGGTGCGAATGGTGGCTGTTCGTTGCCGCGCAACGATCGGCAAAGTCGGAAACGTAGAACATGAGAACGTTTCTCTCGGAAAAGCAGGAAGGAAGCGTCACATGGGTGTCCGCCCGACCGTTCGCGGCGTTGCGATGAACCCGTGTGATCACCCGCATGGCGGCGGTGAGGGCAAAGCCCCCATCGGAATGCCCGGTCCGGTCACCCCTTGGGGTGTTCCGACTTTGGGCAAGAAGACCAGAAACAAGCGCAAGCTGTCCGGCAAGTATATTGTCAAGGGCAGAAAGTGATTGAAGGGAGGAAGAACGTTAAATGAGCAGATCAACTAAGAAGGGCTATTTTGTTCAGGACGCTCTGATGAAAAGAGTGAAGGCGATGAATTCCGCCAATGAGAAAAAGGTACTGAAGACTTGGTCCCGTGCTTCCACCATCTTCCCGGATATGGTCGGACATACCATAGCGGTCCATGACGGAAGAAAGCACGTACCGGTATATATCACGGAAGAAATGGTCGGACATAAGCTCGGTGAGTTCGCTCCCACGAGATTATTCAGAGGACATGCCGGCGAGAAATCGTCCAGAGCCCGCTGATTGCGGTACGACGAAGGGAGGAACGTTTAAGTGGAAAAGAAAGTCATGAGCAAGGAATTTATGGAGCAGAACCGCGCTGAGATACTCGCGAAGTATGCCTTTCCTGCCAAGAAAAATCAGAAACCCAAGCTCTTAAGCAAGAAGGAGCGTAAGGTTCTCGGTGTCGGGAAAGACCAGGGAAAATCCATTGCTAAGTATATTCGAATCAGTCCTCAGAAGGTGAGAGTGGTCATCGACCTTATTAAGGGTAAGAATTTGGATGAAGCGTACGCGATTCTCCTTTACACGCCTAAGGCCGCCTCCCCGATTCTGACAAAGGCGCTCAAGTCTGCCGAGGCGAACGCCGTGATGAACAACAGTTTGAGCCGTGATGCGCTTTACGTTGCGGATGCATACGCGAACCAGGGTCCTATTCTGAAGCGTTTTATCCCGAGAGCGAGAGGTTCCGCCTCACGCATCAATAAGAGAACGAGTCATGTAACGGTCGTTCTCAAGGAAAGAGAATAAGGAGGGTTTCAAGAATGGGCCAGAAGGTTAATCCCCATGGTTTGCGGGTCGGAGTCATAAAGGGTTGGGACACGCGCTGGTATGCCGACAAGAATACATTCAGCGAGTATCTCGTAGAAGATAAGAAGATTCGCAACTTTGTTAAAAAGGAATGCTACAACGCGGGCGTTACCAATATTGAAATCGAGCGCAAGGGCAGTGATAAGACGATGATCATCGTCAACGCCGCCAAGCCGGGTATCCTTATCGGACGTCAGGGCGCGGGCATCGAAGATTTCAAGAAGAAGCTTTTCGACAAATTCAAGAAGAATTTTTTCGTTGACATTCGCGAAGTCAAGTCTCCGGATACTTCCGCTCAGCTGGTTGCGGAGAGCATCGCGGCACAACTTGAGAAGCGTATTTCCTTCCGCCGCGCGATGAAGCAGGCGATGATGAGAACGATGAAGGCCGGAGCCAAGGGGATCAAGACTCAGGTAGCCGGACGTTTGGGAGGCGCGGAGATCGCGCGTACCGAGCACTATCACGAGGGAACGATCCCGCTGCAGACCTTGCGCGCGGATATTGATTACGGATTTGCCGAAGCGAATACCACATACGGCCGTATCGGCGTCAAAGTGTGGGTATACAAAGGCGAGATCCTCACCGCCAAGAAGAAGGCGGTCATTACCGAGGAAGGGGGCGAAGACTAATGCTTCTTCCCAAGAGAGTCAAACACAGAAAGCAAATGAGAGGCCGGATGACCGGCAAAGCGACACGCGGTAACTTCCTGGCATACGGGGAGTATGGACTGTATTCGACGGAGCCGTGTTGGATCTCTTCGAATCAGATCGAGTCCGCTCGTATCGCGATCAACCGTTATGTCAAAAGAGGCGGTAAGGTTTGGATCAAGATTTTCCCCGATAAGCCCGTGACCGCTAAGCCCGCCGAGACCCGCATGGGTTCCGGAAAAGGATCTCCGGATCACTGGGTAGCCGTTGTGAAGCCCGGCCGGGTGCTTTTCGAGATCGCCGGCGTAACCGAGGAAGTCGCTCGGGAAGCCATGCGCCTTGCGGGACACAAGCTCCCGTGTAAGACGAAGTTTATTGCGAAAGAACAGGAGAGTGAAGCAAATGAAGGCTGATGATATTCGTACAAAGTCCGGCGAAGAGCTGACGAAGGAACTGCTCGCTCTTAAGGAAGAACTTTTCAAGCTTCGTTTCCAGCATGCGACCAATCAACTGGAAAACCCACTGCGCTTGAGCGCCGTAAGGCGCGATATCGCCAGAGTGAAGACAGTCATGCGCGAGCAAGAGCTTAAGGCTAAGAAGTGAAAGGGGATAAGCAGATGAGCGATCGTAATATCAGAAAAACGCGCATCGGTATCGTTTCGAGCGACAAGATGGACAAGACCATCGTCGTGTCGGTTACCGAGCATGTTAAGCATCCGCTGTACAACAAGATCATTAAGAAAACATACAAGCTGAAGGCGCACGATGAAGAGAATGCTTGCGGAATCGGCGACCGGGTCAAGGTCATGGAAACCCGGCCTCTGTCACGCGAAAAGCGCTGGAGACTGGTAAGCATTATCGATAAGGCCAAGTAGTTTGTGCTTAAAGGTCTTATGGCTGAAGGAGGAAGTGGAGCATGATTCAGGTTGAATCCATACTAAGAGCCGCGGACAACACCGGTGCGAAAGAACTGATGTGCATCAAGGTGCTCGGCGGAGCCAAGAGAAGATATGCAAACATCGGCGACGTGATCGTATGTTCGGTCAAGACGGCGTCACCGGGTGGTGTTGTGAAGAAGAGCGAGGTCGTGAAAGCGGTGGTCGTTCGGACTAAGACCGGCGTGCGCAGAGCCGACGGATCGTACATCAAGTTCGACGAGAATGCGGCCGTTATCATCAAGGAAGACAAGAACCCGCGCGGGACCCGTATTTTTGGGCCGATCGCCAGAGAGCTTAGGGAAAAGGACTACATGAAGATTCTTTCCCTTGCTCCCGAAGTTCTGTAAGGAGGATGACCCATGGCTAATAAACTACATGTCAAAACAGACGACAACGTCGTCGTTACCACAGGCAAGGATCGCGGCAAGAAGGGAAAAATCCTCAAGGCTTTCCCGTCCGAAGGCAAGGTCATCGTCGCTGAGGTCAATATGGTCAAGAAGCACCAGAAGGCCAGAGGTCAGAATAAGCCGGCGGCGATCATCGAGCGCGAGGCGGCCATTGATGCGTCCAACGTGATGCTGGTTTGCCCAAAGTGCAACGAGCCGACCCGTGTGTCCAAGGATTTCACCAAGGACGGCACGAAGGTACGTAAGTGCAAGAAGTGCGGCGCCCAGATCGATAAAACCAAAAAGACTTCAGGCAAGGGGGAGTAAAGTATGTCCAGATTAAAAGAAAAGTATACATCCGAAATTGCACCCGCTTTGCGCGAAGCTTTCGGGTACAAGTCCGTGATGCAGATCCCCCGCCTCGAGAAGATCGTCCTGAATATGGGAGTCGGTGAGGCTAAGGAAAATGCCAAGGTGCTTGAGAACGCAATGCGCGACATGGCGACGATCTCCGGACAGAAGCCTGTCGTTACCATAGCCACAAAGTCCGTATCCGCATTCAAGCTTCGCGAAGGCATGAAGATCGGATGCAAGGTAACGCTTCGCGGAGAGAAAATGTACGATTTTCTGGATAGGTTGATCAGTGTTTCTCTTCCTCGCGTTCGCGATTTTCGAGGGATCAACCCGAATTCCTTTGACGGACACGGCAATTATGCAATGGGCATCAAAGAGCAGTTGACATTCCCCGAGATCGATTATGATTCGGTGGATAAGATTCGCGGAATGGATATCATTATCGTCACAACGGCACAAACGGATGAAGAAGCCCGACAGCTTCTGACCCTTATGGGTATGCCGTTTCGCAAGTAAGCAGGAGGAAAGAAAAGAATGGCTAAAAAGTCGATGATCCTAAAGGCCAAAAAGGCGCCGAAGTTTTCGACGCAGCAGCATAATCGTTGCAAGCTCTGCGGCAGACCCCACGCCTATATCCGAAAGTACGGCATCTGCCGTCTCTGCTTCCGCGATTTGGCATACAAGGGACAGATTCCAGGCGTCCGTAAGGCCAGCTGGTAAAGATAGCGAGGAGGAACACTTATGCAGATTACAGATGCAATTGCAGATATGCTGACAAGAATTCGCAATGCCGGCACGGCGGGTCACTCAACGGTCATCATACCGGCGTCCAACATCAAGAAGGCGATCGCTCAGATCCTTCTGGATGAAGGGTATATCAGCCGTTTTGAATGCGCGGAGGACAGCAAGCAAGGCACGATCAAGATCACGCTGAAGTATGCGGCCCGTAAGAGCGTCATCAAAGGCATTCGCCGGATTTCCAAGCCGGGACTGCGCGTATATGCCGACAAAGAAAACATGCCCAATGTTTTGGGTGGGTTAGGTGTAGCAATCGTTTCGACATCCAAGGGGATCATGACGGACAAGAGTGCCCGTACCCTCGGAGTCGGCGGAGAAGTAATCGCTTACGTTTGGTAAGCATCGAAAAGAAACTCTGAAAGGACGGAGGGAATCATCCCCCGCCGCAATTTAAAGAGCAGGAGGAGAAGAAAGATGTCCAGAATAGGCAAGATGCCGATTCCGATCCCGGACGGGATCGAAGTGAAACAGGACGGACAGCTTATTACCGTTAAAGGTAATAATGCGCAGTTGTCCATGAACGTACATCCGGATATGACCGTTCTTGTGGAAGGAAACACCATTACCGTCGCACGTTCCTCGGATGCGAAAGAACAGAGAGCGCTCCATGGCCTGACCCGTTCTTTAGTGAATAACATGGTCGTCGGATTGTCGACCGGTTTTTCGAAAATTCTCGAGGTGAACGGTGTCGGTTACAAAGCGACAAAGCA
>CAYPAL010000064.1:0-7602 GCA_964408695.1 uncultured Oscillospiraceae bacterium
GGCTCTCCCTCTTCGGAAAGCGAGGGATCAGATTGCGACAGGTGATAAAAACAGTCATCAAATTATTGTGTTATCCGTCGAAAACGAGGCGGTTTCGTGTATAATGATCGTGGAAAATATGAATAGCACCGAAAAGCTTGTCCCCCTCTGTGACGCGTTTTCGGCGCATTTTCGTGTTGTCATCAAGCGAATCATAAAAATATCACTGATCTAAGGAGAAACATATCATGGATGTTTGCGCGGTTGTCATGGCTGCAGGAGAAGGAAAAAGAATGAACACCGGTCACTCGAAGGTCGTTCAATGGGCGGCGGGAAGGCCGATCATTATTTGGGTGGCGAATGCGCTTCACGGCGTGGGCGCCAAGGAGCAGGTGTACATAGTCGGACATAAGCAAGAAGAGGTCCGGGCCGTGCTCGGCGAGGATGTCGCGTTCGTCCTTCAGGAGAAACAACTCGGGACCGGTCACGCCGTGATGCAGGCTACTCCGTTCCTCGAAGGCAGAAACGGATGCACTCTCGTTCTTCCCGGAGACGCGCCGCTCATCACCAGCGAGACGTTGCGCGCCGCGATCGAGTTTTTCGAAAAGGGCGACTACGCCGCCGTGGTCGTTTCGGCGATCGCCGACGATCCGACCGGATATGGTCGGCTTGTACGTGATGCGGAAGGGAATGTAACACGTATCGTCGAAGACCGGGATGCTACCGAGGAGGAAAAGCGCATCAAAGAGATCAACTCGTCGTTTTATTGTTTTCGCACACCGCTTTTAATCTCCGCATTGGGCCGTATCGGCGCCAAAAACGCCCAGAAGGAATACTATCTTCCGGACACCATCGAGATTCTGATCCGTGACGGACAAAAGGTCGGCGCTTATATCGCGTCGTTTGACGAGACACGCGGAGTGAACGACCGGATTGAGCTCCAACAGGCCGGCAAAATACTGAACCGAAAGATCTGCGCTCGGCACATGAAAAACGGTGTCGAGATCATCGATACGGAAACGACCTGGATCGACGATACGGTTGAGATCGGCAGAGATTCCGTCCTGCTTCCCGGCACGATACTGCGCGGAAAGACAAAAATCGGGGAAGAATGTCTCATCGGCGAGAATACACGGATCGAGGACTCGCTGGTCATGGATGGAACAACGGTCGAAAACTCGGTGCTCCGGGAATGTGTCGTCGGGAAAAACTGTCGGATCGGGCCGTTTTCACATATCCGGCCGGAGAGCGTTCTGGGCGACAATATCACGATCGGCGCGTATGTCGAGGTCAAGAACTCGACGGTCGGCGACTATTCCCGCGCGAGACACCTGACCTACATCGGAGACGCTCAGGTCGGAAAGAATGTAAATTTCGGATGCGGGACCGTCACGTGCAACTACGACGGACTGGATAAGTCGGCGTGTATCATTCGGGACAACGTTTTCATCGGGGGTAATTCCAACCTGATCTCCCCCGTTACGTTGAACGAGAACTCTTATATTGCCGCCGGTTCCACGATCACCGATGATGTTCCCGAGCTGAGTCTCGCGATCGCGCGGGCGCAGCAGATCAACAAGGACAATTGGGTGGTGAAGAAGGATCGTTTGCGCAATGCCAGGGTGATCCAGCCGGACAGAAGGCGCGAGGGAATATAGGATGTGGCTGATCGTCGGACTCGGTAATCCGGGATCCAAATATGTATTCAACCTTCATAACTGTGGGTTTATGGTCCTTGAGGTCCTGGCACAGCGTAACGCCATCGACGTGCGCAAGAAGAAATTTTCCGGAGAGTACGGGAAGGGACGGATCAAGGGAGAAGAAGTGATCCTTCTGCGCCCGGGTACATATATGAATTGCTCCGGCAGAAGTATCCGGGAGGCCGCGGGATTTTTCAAAGTATCTCCGGACCGCATCATCGTCATTTATGACGACATCGATCTGCCGCTCGGGACGATCCGTGTCCGAGCGTCCGGAGGACCCGGCACACACAACGGAATGAGATCCGTCGTCGAGGAGATCGGAACGCGGGAGTTCGTCCGCGTCCGCATCGGGATCGGACCGGCTCCGGAGCACTACGATTTGGCGGATTATGTCTTGTCGGACATCCCCGCGGAGCAACGCGAGACGATGTTCGGAGCCTTTGTTGAAGCCGCCGGGGCCGTTGAGAAGCGAATCGGAGAGAATCGATGACCGATCCCGTGAAACCTGTTAAGCACTCCGTGGGAGACGGTAAGGCGCTTGGCGATGTAACGGTCGGCGATGTGTTGACGGCCGCGACAAACGACCCCTCCTTTGAGCGGATGGTCGGTTTGCTCGAGAAAGGCCGTGAGACCCGGCGAATCAATATGACCGGTATGCCGGAGCCGATGAAGGCATTTCTGGTCGCTTCGCTGTGCGCGAAACTGAAACGCCCGGCGGTCATCATCGTTTCCGATGAACTCGCCGCGCGCAGATTTCAGACGGATCTGTCCGCCTTTTTGGAAAAAGAAACCCTGATCCTGCGGCCGCGCGAACATACGCTGGTGGATGTTGACGCATCCTCGCACGGCTCGGAGATCGAGCGGATCCGAACGTTGAGACGACTGACGGACGGAGACTGCTCGGCGGTCATCGTGACCGCGGGCGCGCTGTCCAATCGCCTGATGCCGGCGGGCGATTTTCGAAAAGCGGAAATCACCCTGTCCCACACGATGCGCGTCAGCCCGGAAGATCTGGCGATGCGTCTTTCGGGCAATGGTTACGAGCGCGTTCGCTCCGTCGAGGGCGAAGGTGAGTTCGCGCGGCGCGGGGATATTTTGGATGTTTTTCCGGTCGGATCCGATCTGCCGATCCGCGTTTCGTTTTTTGACGACGAGATCGACGGCATCAAATCATTTGATCTGGAAACGCAACGTTCCGTAGAAAACTTGAAGACCATTCACATCGATATTGCCCGGGAGATCCTGATCCCCGATAATCGAAGGGCTTCGCTCGCGCGGGAAATCGCCGAAGCGGGTGAAAAGGCCCGGGCACAGGCTTTTTCGCGAAGTGCGCCCAGGGACGTCTGCGAGCGGATCATTCGCGGTGCCCAGCAGGACGCCGAGCATGTTTCCGAGGGCGTCCTCTTTTCGGGACTCGAAAAATGGATCAACCTGATATATAAGAAGAGCGACACGGTGCTCGGATATATCCGAAGCGGAGACGCGATCCTGTTCGCGGACGAGCTGATCCAGATCCGCAAGAGATCGGACGTGCATTTGGCCGACTTCGCTCAGCGCTTCGCCTCCTTGCTCGAAAAGGGCCAGATCCTCCCGATTTCCGAGGATATTCTCGTCAGAAGCCCAGATTTGATGATCGAATTGGACCGTATGCCCGAGATCATTACGATGTCGACTCTTCCGACCTCCGGGAACGGCCTGCCCGGCGGCGAGCGTATCGAGATCCCCGGACGCGCCTGCGACAGTTTCCGCGGACACGAAGACCATTTGGCACAGCTGATCTCCGAGCGTAACCGTGACCGGAAACGGACCTTCATCATGGCAGGAGAAGGCGCCCGCGCAGATCGCCTGAAAGCTTTCCTTTTCGAGCGTGAGGCTTATGCGCCGATCCTCAAGGCATCGATCCCTACGGGTTTCGAATATCCCGGAGCGGGTATTCTGATTGCCGGAGCGCAGGATGTTTATGGTATCGACCGCCCGATCCGCAGGAAAAAGGTGCAGGGTGTCCGCATCGATCTGTTCAGCGATCTGGTCCCCGGTGAGCTTGTCGTGCATGATGTTCACGGTATCGGTCGCTATGAGGGGATCACCAATCTCCAGAGCGGTGCGACCCGAAGGGACTACCTGAAAATCACCTATGCTTCGGACGATTCCTTGTATATACCGATGGAGAGTCTCGACACGATCCAGAAGTATGTCGGGACCGAAGGGCGGACGCCGAAATTGTCGCGACTCGGAGGTCAGGACTGGAACCGCATGAAGGAGCGGGCGCGAGGGAGCATCCGAAAGCTTGCGATCGATCTCGTTGCTCTGTACGCGAAAAGAAGAGAACTCAAGGGACACGCTTTTTCCCCGGACTCGCCGTGGCAGATTCAATTCGAAGAGGATTTCCCCTATCCCGAGACCAAAGATCAGATCAACGCGATCCGCGAGATCAAAGCCGACATGGAGAGCGACGGCATCATGGATCGTCTCTTGTGTGGCGATGTCGGTTTCGGAAAGACCGAGGTCGCTTTTCGGGCGATATTTAAATCCGTCATGGACGGAAAACAGGCGGTCATGCTCGCGCCGACGACGGTCCTTGTCCAGCAGCATTACGAAAATCTCAGGGATCGCCTGGAGGGCTACCCCGTCAATATCGGACTCTTGTCGCGCTTCGCACACCCGGCGGAAATGAAAAAGACGCTGAAAGGCCTAAACGACGGCTCAATGGACGTCGTCGTCGGAACGCACCGACTGTTGTCCAAGGACGTACTTCCGAAGGATCTGGGACTTCTGGTCGTCGACGAAGAACAGCGATTCGGCGTCGAGCACAAGGAGCGTATCAAGTCCCTTCGATCGACCGTGGACGTACTCACTCTGACCGCGACACCGATACCGAGGACCCTTCAAATGTCGCTTTCCGGTATCCGGGATATCTCCGTCATTGAGGAGCCTCCGCTTGATCGCCGTCCCGTACAGACCTATGTGTTGGAATACGATCCGGATATGTTGATGGATGCCTGTTTGCGGGAGATATCCAGACAGGGACAGATTTTCTACCTTTTTAACGATACGCACCGGATCGAGGAGAAGGTCATCGAACTTCAGAAGGCATTGCCCGGCGCGCGGATCGTCATGGGGCACGGAAAGATGGCGGAGCGCCAGTTGGAGAGTGTGATCGAGAGTTTTATTCGCCACGAGGCGGATATCCTGGTTTGTACGACCATCATCGAATCCGGGATCGACATGCCGAACGTCAATACGCTCATTGTGGAAGACGCCGATCGTTTTGGGTTATCTCAACTGTATCAGCTTCGGGGGCGCGTCGGCCGCTCGGACCGTCAGGCGTACGCGTATATCACGTACCGACGCGATAAGATCCTGACCGAGGACGCCCAGAAACGTCTGTCGGCGATCCGTGACTTTACGGAGCTGGGTTCGGGATTTAAGATCGCGCTCAAGGATCTGGAGGTGCGCGGTGCCGGAAACCTTCTCGGCAGTGAACAGCACGGCCAGATGGACGTGATCGGCTACGAACTCTACTGCAGGATGCTCGACGAGGAAATCAAGACGCTTCAGGGTATCGACACGATCCGTCCCAGGGAGGCAACCGTCGATATCGATATCGACGCGTATATTTCGCCGAATTACATTTCAGATGAAGGACAGCGCATGGACGCGTACCGAAGGATCGCCGCGATATCCGATCATAAGGATCTGAAGGATGTTCGGGAAGAACTGACGGACCGTTACGGCACACTGCCGGAAGAGGTCCGCGTTTTGACCGATATCGCGTATGTCCGGCATATGGCCGCGCGCTACGATTTCTCGCGAGTCACCGTAAAAGACGGCACGGCTCTCCTTTACTATGCCGAGAACGCGCGCCCGAATATGGAGGCGCTGTCCAGGGTGCTGGCCAGCCCTGAAAACGCCGGCAGGATCCTGTTGTCCGCGGTCAGCAAGCCTTATATCCGCTACAAACCGGAGAATTCGAAACCCGCGCTTGTGGCGCGGCAATTGAGGCGATTTTTTATGTTGATGGAAGGGATGGAGCCTGATAATGAGGATTCTTGATTTAAGCATGGACGTTTTTTCGGGGATGCCCGTATTTCCGGGCGACCCCGGAGTCCGCGTCGACATCGACCGCGGTTTTCCCGATCATGAGTACCAGGTATCGACGATCTGTTTCGGCAGTCATACCGGGACCCACATGGATGCGCCGCGGCATTTTTTGCCGGACGGTGCCACCGTTCCGGAAATCGGACTTCAGAGTTTTGCGGGCGAGGCGATTTGTGTCAGGCCGAGCCTTCGGCAGTCGGAGGGCAGGACGATCATCGAATTGAGCGAAGCGCAGAGGCAGAAAATATATACAGACGACCGGATCGTTTTTTCGACCGGCTGGGAGAGCAAGGCGGGAACGCCGGAGTATTTCGGGGATTTTCCGGTCTTCTCCGACGAGTTGATCGAGTTTCTTCTCGAAAAGCGCCCGCTTCTCATCGGCGCTGATCTGCCGACGTTGTCGGGTCCCGGCGATCCGTTTCATATGCATCGCGAGTTTTTTAAAGACCGGACGGTTTTTGTCGAGGGACTGGTTCGAACGGGAGAATTGCCCGAGGGACGATTCTTTTTTTCCGCCGCGCCCTTAAAAATCAAAAACGGCGATGGTTCTCCGGTGCGGGCTTATGCTATAGTGGATGGATAAATAGAGGAATCACGGAGGAACATTCAATGGACCCAAAGGAAAAGGATATGAACGGCGGCGTCACGGACGAGTCATTGTCGCAGGAAGAAATCATAATAAATGATCAACTCTCAGCCGAGGACATTACGGAGCAAATCGATGAGGAAGTGGCGTCTGACATCGAAGAAGTCGACGAGTCGGCCGAGCCGGCATCCGCCAAGAAACCGCTTTCCATATCTACGATCATTTTGTCTGTTCTGTGCTTAGCGCTCGCGGCCGTGCTGTTGCTGACGCAATTCGGGGTGATCGGTACTCTCCGCAAATCGTCCGCCACAGCTCATGCGGACTGGTTTTCAACACCCGAAGATTCCATTCGTTTTTTTATCGAGAACGTTCGGGACAATCGCTTTGATTTGGCTTGCGCCGCGTTTGCCAGCGAGGAAATTTCCCCCAAGGCTCAATTTGCGCTTCAATTGGAGCGGATCGGCTCCTACAATCCGTTAACGCAATATAATATGCCGGAGCAATATCCCGCTTATTCGCCCGCGGTATTAGCGGTCGCTCAGGGAAAATCGGCCGGAAGCACACTTCAGTTTGCGGCAAGCCTCCTTTTGGGAGAAAATTACATGCAGCAGAACGCTTTTTCGACTGAACCGGAGACCGCCAAGCAGGAGATAACGACGATCACGGGTCGCTTGGATCCGGAACAGCTCAAAGGACTCGCCCTTATACGCGCGGACGCGATCGATGCCGACTACCAAAACTCAGAGGAATACAAAAGCTTCATCGAGAAACGTGTGATCGCGTTCGGCTATGACAGTTATACCGAATACATGGCTCTCGTCAAATTGGATGATACCTCCTATGTCGCGATGTTTGCGATGGTTTCCGACAACGGAAAGTGGAAGATCTACGAGATGAATTCCGGTCTTCTTCAATTCTCCTACGCGATCGCGATCCCGATCTCTGAGGAAGACTATCTGAAAATGATCTGATCATCCCGGAGCGGCTTGTAAGCTGGCGGCGGGAAGGGCGCGCAGTTCGGCGTCAAAAGATTTATATCATAAGGACCGTATCGGGCTCTGCGCTCGGTACGGTCATTTTCGTCAGATATTGGCAACAAAGAGGTAAACATAAACACTTGATCATCTGATATTTGTCTGTTTGATGGAATAAAAAAGGAGACAAACCGGAAGTTTGTCTCCTTTGGCGCTTCGGACAGGAGTCGAACCCGTATCGGCAGTACCGGAAACTGCTGTC
>CAYPAL010000065.1:0-7515 GCA_964408695.1 uncultured Oscillospiraceae bacterium
TGTCCCTGAATGTTGCGGACATTCGTTTTTCGAGAACGGGGAATCTGCTCGAGGATGCCCCGGATGTGGCTGAGAAACTTTATATCAATGCTTTGCCGCTTCGACAGATCGCCATGATCACCAAGCATAAGGAGGCCGAATTACTTCCGACAAAGGCGGATGTTAAGAACGTATATATGTTTCTGAAGAAGCATTGCAGTGAGGATGTGTGCGAGTTTGATGCGCATCTGATGGCCTCCTTTATCAACGCGGAATACGGAAGTGATCTGCATGCCTTTTCGCTTTTACGGATCATCGATGTTTTTGAAGAAGCGGGCTTGCTTTCCATTGTTTATCGGAAGGCCGTTCGCGTTTGTTTTCACTTGTTATTTGTCGACGGGAAAGTTAAACTTGAAAACACAGAATCTTTTCGGAAGATATTTGACCGGGAGAATAAATAGCGATGTGCCCCGACAAGGATAAGAGAGAAAGTAAGGACAGCGGCGCGACCGGTGCCGGACGGGATGCGGAGACATTCGAGAAAAGTCTCCGTGACTTGACCATGCCGGAATCGATTGATCCCGCGGTGCTGGATTCCTTTGAGGAAATCGTCACACGATATAAGAATTATACCGACGTTGACGAATCGGAGAAACTTCGCAACGCTTTTATTTTCGCGTATAAGGCTCACGGAGCGCAACTGCGGCGTACCGGTGAACCCTATATCATTCACCCTTTAGCCACCACGGAGATCCTGACGGAGCTTGAAGTGGATACCGATACTCTGGTCGCCGCGCTGTTGCACGACACCGTTGAGGATACCGACGTCAATTTAGGGCTCATCGAAGAGTTGTTCGGGGACGAGGTCGTTCAATTGGTCGACGGGGTCACCAAACTGAATAAGATCTCGTATTCCTCCAAGGAAGAGGTTCAGGCCGAGAACATGCGAAAGATGTTTCTCGCGATGGCCAAGGACATCCGGGTGGTCTTGATCAAGCTTGCGGACCGCCTGCATAATATGCGCACAATGAAGCACCTTTCACCCGAAAAGCAACTCGAAAAGGCACTTGAGACCCGGGATATCTATGCTCCTCTGGCGCACCGCCTCGGTATTTATAAAATCAAGTGGGAGCTTGAGGACTTAAGTCTCCGATACATCGACCGGGATGCGTATTATGAGTTGGTCGGGGCCATTTCCCAGAGGAGGAACGAGCGTGAGCAGTTTCTTCAGGAAGTGGTCGCGGAACTTCAGACCAAGATTTCCGAGATGGGCATTCAGGCCGAGATCGAAGGTCGTCCGAAGCATTTTTACAGCATTTACAGCAAGATGAAGGTTCAGGGAAAGAATCTGGATCAGATCTATGATCTATTCGCGTGCCGGGTCATTGTCGGAACGGTCGCGGATTGCTACGCGGTCCTCGGCCTGGTCCACGAGATGTACTATCCGATGCCCGGTCGATTCAAGGACTATATCGCCATGCCGAAGCCCAATATGTATCAGTCCCTGCATACGACCGTGATCGGCAAGAAGGGTATTCCCTTCGAGGTGCAGATTCGGACTTTGGCGATGCATCGTACCGCGGAGTACGGCATTGCGGCGCATTGGCGCTATAAGCAGGGACTTGTCAATGCTTCCGGGCAGAGCGCGCTGGACTCGAAACTTTCCTGGCTGAGACAACTGCTGGATTGGCAGGGCGACTCCAAGGACGCGACCGAATATCTCGATTCTCTGAAAATCGGTCTGGTCGCCGACGAAGTTTTTGTCTTTACACCCAAAGGCGACGTCATCTCACTGCCCAAGAAGTCCACTCCGATCGATTTTGCCTACAATATCCACAGCGGAGTAGGAAACCGGATGTACGGAGCCAAGGTCAACGGCAGGATCGTTCCGTTATCCTATGAGCTTCAGAATGGCGATATCGTTGAGATCCTCGCTTCCGAGAAGGTGCACGGTCCGTCCCGAGACTGGCTCAAGATGGTCAAAAGCGCTTCCGCGCGCTCAAAGATCAATCAGTGGTTCAAGAAGGAGATGCGTGACGAAAACATTACGCACGGCAAAGAGATCATCGAGCGGGACATCAAGAAGACCGGATTTACCGCAGAACAACTCCTGAAGCCGGCATTTGTCGATGTTGCACTCAAGAAATTTTCGTTCAGTTCGATCGAGGACTTATACGCAGCGGTCGGTTACGGCGGTATTCCGGCATCCAAGATTATCGGCAAGTTAAAGGACGAGCATATCAAGGCCTTGCCGGAGGAGGAACGCTTTGCCTTAGGCTATCGCGTCACATCCGCCGGCCAGGTCGTTTATTCGCCGCTTCAGGCCAACATTGCCGAGGACGGAGAGATCACGCCTTCCAAGACGTCCGGGAAAGGACAACGACGCAAGCAGGACGATACCGGTGTGCGAGTGAAAGGGATCGATAACTGTTTGGTTCACCTGTCCCGCTGCTGCAGTCCGATGCCCGGAGATCCGATCATCGGGTTTGTCACGCGCGGAAACGGGGTCGGGGTCCACCGCACCGATTGCACGAACATCAAGAATATTCTGAAAAACTCCGGAGAGAGCGGAAGGGACGCCGAGAAGGCTTCCAGACTGATCGATGTTTATTGGGATCAAAGGGGAGAAACGGGCGGGTATCAGATCGAGATATCGATCCTGGCGCACGACCGTAATCACTTGCTTGCGGACATATCCAATGCGATCTCCGAGGAGAAGGTCTCGATCCTATCCGCATCGCTGAAGGCGATGAAAGATGTTACGGCGAATATCCGCATGACCGTCGAGGTTCGCAGCCAGAGCCAGTACGATCGGGTAGTCGGCAGGCTCAAGGCGATCAGCGATGTCATTGAGGTGCGAAGAGGGCACTAATGGCTTTGTGAGGACATCGCTTGAAGCCGGAAGCAACGGCTCGGGTTCTATCAAAAGGACCGTCTTGATGTGCATCAAGACGGTCCGTATTTCTGAATAGATTATGAGTTTAGAGTTTAGACTTTTGCAAGAGAGATCATGATCATGGGACGGCGCTTCGTGCGCTCATAGAGGAAGCTCCGTAAGTATTCCCGCATTTGCCTTGAATAGACGACGCCCGACATGTCTTTGCTCTGTGCGGCGTTTTTCTCGATGTAGGAGGCGATTTTTTTGGCGCATTCAGCCAAGATCTCATCCGCCTCGCTCTCGTAAAGAAATCCCATCGCCTGGACGATCGGCTGAGTCTTGAGTTTGCAGGAAGCCCGATCGGCGACCAGAAAGACCGTAATAACACCATCGTCCGCAAGGACCATGCGGTCACGCAATACACGATTGTCGAGATCACCCACGCCGGAGCCGTCAATGAGGACCGGAGACGCGCCGACCGTTTCCTTTATTCGGGCTGAGCCTTCTCCGATCTCAAGAACGTCGCCGTTGTTCATGATGAAGATGTTTTCCCACGGCTGACCGAGCGTCTTGGCCAGTTCGGCGTGACGGAACTGCATCCGATACTCGCCGTGCGCGGGAATAAAGTACTTCGGCTTGATGAGCTGATGGATCAGCATCAATTCGTTACGGTACGCGTGCCCGGAAACGTGGACCTCCGCAAGCGATTCGTAAATGACGTGCGCGCCCAGCCGGAACAACTCGTTGATCAGTCTGTATATCGGTTTCTCATTGCCCGGGATCAAGTTCGCCGAGAGAATGACCGTATCGCCCGGGTGGATCTCAACGATCCGGTGAGATGCAAAGGCCATTCTCGTCAGAGCGGACATCGGCTCGGCCTGACTTCCGGTCGTCAGGATCACAAGTTCCTCGTTCTTATAGCGGTTGATATCGCTGATATCGATCAGAGTATCCGGCTTCATTTGAATGTATCCCAGCGAGTTGGCCGCAGAAAAAACATTCAGCATGCTTCTTCCGACCAGGGCGACTTTCCGGTTGTGGGTTTCCGCCGCCGTGAAGATCTGTTGCATCCGGTGTACGTGACTCGAAAAGGTCGCGATGATGATGCGTCCGGGCGTGTTCTGGAAAATTTTCTGGAACGATTCGCCGACATGCATCTCGGAGGGGGACACACCCGGCTTTTCGACATTTGTGCTGTCCGCCATGAGCAGGAGGACGCCGCGATGTCCGTACTCCGCGAGGCGTTGCAGATCGATCGGATCACCGTTTATCGGTGTATAGTCGATCTTAAAGTCCCCGGTGTGGACGATGTTGCCCAACGGTGTCTGGATCGCGAAGGCAAAAGCGTCCGCGATGCTGTGGTTGACCCGGATGAATTCAACGGTAAAGGAGGCGCACGCGCGGATCACGTCTCCGGCCGAGCACTCTCTCATATCGATCTTCTTCAGGTTCGGATATTCGCCGAGTTTTCTTCTTAAGAGTTCGATCGTCAGTCTGCCTCCGTAAATCGGGCACCTGACATCGGTCAACAGGTACGGCAAGGCACCGATATGGTCTTCATGGCCGTGCGTCAGGAAGATGCCGCGCACCTTGTCTTTTCTGGCGATAACATACGAAAAGTCCTGAATAACGGCGTCGATGCCGGGCATATGTTCCTCGGGAAAGGCAACGCCGCAGTCGACGATGATGATGTCGTTCTCGTACTCGAAAACCGTCATGTTCTTGCCGATCTCTCCGAGACCGCCGAGCGGGATCACGCGAAGAGCTTGACCTCCGGGACGGTTTTGATTCCCTTTGTTTCTTTGCTTTTGGGGGAGATGGTTGGGGCCGGTTTTTTTCTCTGTCGAAAATGACTTCTTCCCGCCGGAGTTCGGCGCTTCCCCGGAGAGGGCCGGTGACTTTTTGGCGGAACGATTATTTTGGGGTGCGCCAAGGTTCAATTTGACGCGATTGTTCGGCTCCCCGGCGGCCGCGCGGCCCTTTTTCGGGGAACGGTTCTGAGGTGTAGGATTTTCTGTCATGTAGTTTTCCTTTCACGTGGATGAATATTTTCACAGTATCAAATCAATAGAATCCGGACATATTGAGTTTATTCCAAAACCAGGTAGTTTTCCAAAGAGGAAGATTTAAAAATCAGGTTACTCGAATATTCTT
The DNA here is from genome assembly GCA_964408695.1 of uncultured Oscillospiraceae bacterium. Lineage (GTDB taxonomy): Bacteria > Bacillota > Clostridia > Saccharofermentanales > Saccharofermentanaceae > JAAYCT01. Next base: position 5,012 of record CAYPAL010000065.1, read on the forward strand.
GTAGAAGTAGTTTCCGCCGCTTTCACCGTAATAAACCCAAGTTCCGTCCCAATTTCTGTTGTTGTTGAAGAAAATGACGTTCGTCGGAATCGGAGGATTCTGGAAGGCTTCAACTACGGCTCGTCGGGAGTCATCAGCAGCAGAAAGGGTTGTTTTATAACCGCCTTTCCATGTCGAAAACTGTCCGGACTGTGTGATCACGCCATAAACGGTGTTTGGCCATGCGCTGTTGTTTACACGATTCCAGATCACCTGCGCGACCCATACCTGCCCGTCGTAATTTCCGCTGCCACTCGGACGCTCGGATTCAACGATCCCCGCCATCAGTTCGAAATCTTCGACCGAGAGACCCACGGTCTCCGCCATTTCCGCTGCTCCGGTGGGGATCGGTTTGGGTGTAGGGGTCGGAGGGGCGGTCGGCTTGGGTGTCGGTGTGGCCGGCTTATCCTTGGAGCAAAGAGATGCCAGGACATAGGTGTTCTTGACCGTCTGATACCACCCGTTGGCCGTGATGGCGACGACGTCGATCGCAGTGCCTTTATCAAGCTCACGGGTGATCGAATAGTCGGTTCCCGGACCGGATCTCACATTGACCTGTCCAACGGTATAGTAGGTTCCGGACAGAGGAGTGCTCGGCGGCGTTTTCGAGATAAAATCCGAAGTGAGATATCGTCCCTCTCCGATCTTCTTCCATCCGTTCGACGTGGAGGCGACGACTTGGATCGTATCGCCTCTTTTGAGCGTATCGACGATGTCATATGCGGTGCCGGGACCGGAGCGGATATTTACCTGAGCGGTCACGTAATATGTCGCTTTTTCGGCGGTCTCCGTTATCGGAGCGGTCGTGGGCGTCGGTGTCGCTGTCGGTGCCGTCGTCGGAGTCGTTGTGGGTTCCCCGGGGGATACGGTTTCGGTCGTCCCGGAAGGTGAGGTCGTCCCGGACACTGAGGACTCATCCGACGGATCTGAAGGGGAGCCCGCCGTGGAATTGGCGACCGTAACGGAACTGGTGGATTCCGATACAATGGCAGAAGACGTCGTCGACGCATCGGGATCGATGCGAGGGTTCGAAAACATCGAGTCGGCTCCGAGGATGGATACGAACGCAAGCGAAAGGAGCAAGGCCACACCGATGACAGTGCGCATGCCTTCTCCCGGCTTCCGGTAGTTCTTGGGTATTCCGATAAATTTCATATACTTCTTGTCTCTTGCGGAAAACCGCAGATAACGATCCTTGCTTCTTGATTCTAATATTCGAATGGGACTTGCCCAAACCTGTCTACAAAAAACCAAGATGATTATAACACAGAACACCTTCAAATAGAAACGGGGTGTTTTACACTGTAAAATAACGATGGAAAAGCGCTTCACGCGGACGGCGGGAGGCTTATAGATGAAGGATCCTGAGATTTATATATATTGCCCGAACCAAAGATTCAGAGGGCCGGAAAAATTGTCGCAATGTTTTCGAAAAACATAGTGAATCAAGCGATATTATCGGTTATGCTATTTGTATAACAGCCAAAGTTGTATACAATACAAATAGGGATCAGATCAAGCGAAAGGATGAAGCGCATGTTCAACTCCGGTAAGTGGTGTGAAGAAATACATGTCCGGGATTTTATCAACCGGAACTATACACCGTATGATGGGGACGCTTCATTTCTTGCGCCGGTTTCGGAATCGACCCGAAAACTCTGGGAGCAGGTCATGGACTTGCAGGAGCGCGAGAAGGAGGCCGGCGGGGTGCTGGACGTCGACCCCAATACGGTATCGACCATTACCTCTCATGCGCCCGGGTATATCGATAAGGAGCTTGAAAAAATCGTCGGACTTCAGACCGATCAGCCGCTCAAGAGGGCGATCATGCCTTTCGGCGGGATCCGACTCGTAAAGACCTCTCTGAATGCGTACGGCTATGAGATGGACCCGGTGATCGATAACATTTTCAAGTATCGAAAAACGCACAACGACGGCGTTTTCGACGCATATACGCCCGATATGCAGCGCGCGCGACATGCGGGGCTGGTAACGGGTTTGCCGGATTCCTACGGAAGGGGCCGGATTATCGGCGACTATCGACGCGTGGCCCTGTACGGAACCGCTTTCCTGATCGCGCAGAAGAGAAAGGCTAAGGACTCGGTCATCCCGGATGTCATGGACACCGAGACCATTCAGCAACGCGAGGAGATGTCCGATCAGGTCCGCGGACTGTATGAGCTCACTAAAATGGCTCAAGGCTATGGCTATGATATTTCGAGGGCGGCCCGAAACTTCACCGAAGCCGTCCAGTGGCTTTATTTTGCCTATCTGGGCGCCGTGAAGGAGCAGAACGGCGCGGCGATGTCGCTCGGACGCGTATCGACGTTTTTAGACATTTTCGCACAGAAGGATCTGGAAGAAGGGCGCCTGACGGAGGCGGAGGTCCAGGAGATCGTCGACCAGTTCGTCATGAAACTGCGCATGGTCCGCTTCCTGCGCACACCGGCATACGATGAGCTTTT
>CAYPAL010000066.1:0-7420 GCA_964408695.1 uncultured Oscillospiraceae bacterium
GCGCAAATCGGAAGTTATATACCGGCTCAATATGCGCGGATCGGGATCGTGGATCGAATTTTTACGCGGATCGGATCGTCTGACGACATTTCATCCGGGCAGTCGACCTTTATGATCGAAATGAATGAAGCCGCGTCGATCCTCCGGAACGCCACGAGGAGAAGCCTGATCCTGATGGATGAGATCGGTCGAGGGACGAGTACGTTCGATGGACTGGCGATCGCCTGGTCCATACTCGAATTTATCGGAGACCCGGCCGTCATGTTCGCCCGGACGATCTTCGCAACGCATTATCACGAACTCAACGCGATGGAGGGGCGAATTCCCGGCATATTCAATGCGCATGTCGCCGTTGAAGAGAAAGACGGGACCGTCGTCTTTCTTCATAAAATAGAAAACGGAGGCACCGACGACAGCTACGGTATTGAGGTTGCCCGTTTGGCCGGGGTGCCGGAAGATGTTATCCTTCGCGCCGGCAAGGTGCTAATCGAGCTCGAAAAGAGTAAAATCATCAGTGAAGGCACCACTCCTTCGGTCGACCGAACAGAGCTCACGGACAATACGGCAGACGGGGATTTGCCTTTGCGTCCGATGAGCGGACAAATGGATATTTTCACTCTGCGAAAGTCATTTATCAAGCAGGATCCGATCCGTGATGAATTATTATCATTGGACATTACGACCATGACACCTTTGGAATCGATGAACATCCTTTACGCATTGATCGATCGGGCCGAGAAAGAGAGACCGGCATGTTCCGGACAGGAAGAGGAATAGGATGAGCAGAATCAAACTCCTGGACGAATTGACCGCCAACGGTATCGCAGCCGGTGAAGTGGTCGAGCGCCCCGCTTCCGTTGTTAAGGAACTGATCGAAAACGCCCTGGATGCCGGCGCATCGGTGATCAGTGTCGAAATCACTGACGGCGGCATCAAAATGATCCGGGTCACCGATAACGGTTGTGGAATGGACGAAGAAGACGCGCTTAAGGCGTTTGCGTGTCACGCGACGAGCAAATTGACGACTCTGGACGATTTGGAGAGCCTGTCCACAATGGGATTCCGGGGCGAAGCGCTTTCAAGCATCGCCGCGGTCTCGAAAATCACCCTGAGAACCCGACAAGTCGGCGAAGAGTACGGGACGAAGGTAGACGTCGAAGCCGGAAAAGTTCTACGCCGCGAAAAACATGCCGGTGTTTGGGGAACGACCGTTGAGGTCCGAGATCTTTTCTGCAATCTTCCCGCAAGATACAAATTTCTCAAGAAGGACCAGACGGAAGCCCAATACATTACCGTTCTTTGCGAACGCTTTGCTCTTGTTCGTCCCGATGTGTCTTTTCGTTTGGTCAAAAACGACAAGGAGATCCTTCATACCCCTGGAAATAACGATCCGCGATCCGCACTGTACTGTGTTTACGGCGGTGATGTCGTCGACAATTGCGTTCCGATCGATTCCGTGAACGATAAGATCAAGGTGCGCGGATTTGCTGGAAAGCCCTTTCTCGCCAGATCCGGCAGGGGAGAGCAGACAATATTCGTAAACGACCGCATAATACGATCCAAAACCATCTCCGCGGCGATCGACGAGGCGTATAAAACCCTGTTGATGAGAGGGAAATACGCGTTCGTCGTACTTATGATCTATGTTCCGTCCGCGCTCATTGACGTCAATGTTCACCCGCAGAAGGCGGAGGTTCGTTTCTGGAACGACTCCGAGGTTTTCCGGGCCGTATATCACGCTCTTCAGGGTGCGTTAATGACCGAATCCCTCATCGCAGAAGTCTTACCGAGTACGGATGGTTCCGAATCGAAGACAAGCCTGACCAAACGTGATGACGATCATACATCCGGAACCAATAATGTCAAGGATTACCCGACTGAAACAAAAAGAGACCCCCGGATCCTTTCCGACCGGCCCGGACATGCTACGACCGTAATGCCTGCGAAAGATCCCGGTTTGACCCTGCAAACGATTTTTTCGCACGAGGATTCAATGGAGAATCGAGCTGAGAGCGTTACGGGAACCTCGTCCGCCAGAGATAAAGCGCTGACGGAGGTCAAGAATGCTCGAGTGATCGGCGTTTTATTTTCGACGTACATACTTCTTGAATCGAAAGAGAACCTGATCCTGTTGGATCAGCACGCCGCGCATGAGAAGGTCCTTTTCGAAAAACTCCTGAAAGAAGATTCCAAAAGAGACCATTCGGCCGTACCCTCTCAGCAACTGATCGCTCCTTCGATCGTTACGCTGACCGCGTCCGATACTGAGTTTGCCGAGGAGAACCGTTCGAAATATCGCGAACTCGGCTTCGATTTTGACCGGATCGGCCTCCGGGAGATCGCGATCCGCTACGCACCATCATTTCTTGAAGAACTCGATGTAAATCCGGTTTTCGTCGATGTCACGGAATCGATCAAGACGCAATCCGACGCATCGGACGACAAATACCTGCTATCTCTGGCGACTGCCGCATGCAAAGCAGCCGTCAAGGCGCATGACCGTTTGGATCCGCAAGAAATTCGCGCTCTGATCGACGATTTGACGGAGCTTGATAATCCGTTTTCCTGTCCGCACGGCAGACCGATCATTATTCGTTTTTCCCGAAAAACTCTTGAAAAAGAATTTAAGCGTATCCTTTAGCACATATAAGCACTGATCAGAAAAAGCTTCTACAATCAGGAGATTGCGATGCCACCCTTACTGACATTACCGATTGGGCAGATTTCTCACATTCCGATCATTTGCGGTCCGACCGCCGTCGGGAAAAGCACGCTCGCATTAAGCCTGTGCAAGGAACTCTCGGCTGAATTGGTATCCATGGACTCCATGCAGATCTATCGCGGGATGAACATCGGAACTGCCAAACCATCCAACGACGAGAGGGAGGAGGTCGTCCACCATCTGATCGATATTATCGATACAGACCAGGACTTTTCCGTCGCAAGTTATTTGGAGCATGCCTACAGCGTCATCGAAAAGCTCCTTAAAGCGGAGATCCTGCCGGTGTTTTGCGGTGGGACGGGGCAGTACGCTACCTCGCTTTTCGAGGGGATCGAATATTCTCCGATCACCGTTCTTCCGGAGATTCGTCAAGAGATCACCGAATTATACAACCTGGATAACGGGGATACCGCATATCGCGAACTTCTCAGAGTCGACCCCGAGAGCGCGGAGAAAATTCATCCGAACAACGCCAAAAGGGTCATTCGGGCCTTGGAAGTGTACCGGCAAAGTAATCAAACCTTGAGCGGTTATCGCGATCGTTCCCTCATCCATGGCCCGAGGTACCCTTTTAAGGTGTTCGTAGTTAATATGCCGCGCGAAATACTCTACCAGCGAATCGATCGTCGAGTGGACGAGATGGTTTCACAGGGGTTGGAAAATGAGGTCTCATGTCTGTTGAAGAACGGCGAACTCACCGGTTCGACGGCGATCCAGGCGATCGGATACAAAGAATTCGCGGAGTATTTCGACGGACTTCGTTCTTATGAGGATACGATCAGTTTGATCAAGCAACGCACGAGAAATTACGCCAAAAGGCAACTCACATGGTTTAAAAGAATGAAGGAAGCCATTTGGATCTCTCCGGACGATAAGGATGTCATCATCGATTCGATCACTCTTGACTACGCGTGACTTTATATCGATGTTCAATTGCTTTCATTTTCGAAGTCAATCCCTGCTGAAATATTTGTCCGGCGGAACATACGATCCGGATCAATTTACGTATATATCATGTAGATATCCCATTCGCTGATGTGATACGCTGTGCGTGCCATTAATTAAGGAGGTGATATCGGTGTATCACAGCAATTCATTCAGAAGGCATTCGATCAGTGTCATGAACGATAACTCGGACCCGGATTCAGACTATTCGGCAGGGCAGAGGGAAGCTTTTCGGGCGTTCAAGAATGCCAATTTACAGGAAATATTCCTTAATAATTGCAGGAAGAACAACAATGTCGTAACGATCCATTTGGTTGCGGGGGAGAGAAGACGTGGGGTGATCGTTGGATTTGACAATCAATCCATTATTCTGGACGCCGATAACACACAGAACTTGATCTACAAGTCATCCATAACATCCGTTATACCGGAAGAAGAGGTCCAGTATATTTTCGGTGAAGGAACAAAGCGGGATTTTTGTTGCGCAAGCTCAGTCGCTCATCACAGCTGAGAGCGGAACAGCCCCGTAACGATGCCCAGGATTTGACAGTCATCCTTGTCAAAGGGTATTCTCGAATACGCTTCATTCTCGGGTTGGAGATAGGGCTTACCGTCCAATTTCGCAAAGGTCTTTACGGTCGCTTCGTCTTCAATGCGCGCAACCACGATCTGGCCGACAGAAGCAGTATTTTGACGCTTCACGATTACGTAATCTCCATCCAGAATGTGGGCGTTGATCATACTGTCCCCATGAACCTTCAATAGAAAATATTCGCCGGACGAGAGAAAGTCAGCTGAAATCGGGAGAGTTCTTTCGATGTTTTGTTCGGCAAGTATGGGAATTCCCGCAGAAATCGCACCGAGAACAGGTAGGTGAGTGACATTCTCCTGTTGTAGATCCGGAACTAAAATGGCTCTTCGCTTTCCCGGCGTATACTCGATCCGATTCATATCAACAAGGCGCTTCAGATGGGCATGTATGGTTGAGGTCGACTTAATTCCGACACCGCTGCAAATCTCACGAACAGACGGAGGATAGCCCTCACTTCGAATGAAAGCAACGACAAAGGAATAAATAGTCTCTACCGTGTGATCCAGATTACTGCGTGTAAATTTATACTTTTTTTCCATATGCGCCTCCGCCGGAAGGTAATGTATACTCACATTTATACTATCATTGTGATTTAGCGATGTCAAACGATTGTTCGTTTATGGAAACGCCGCAATCGAATAGATTATGCTATAATAATCAAAAATCGACGAAGGGTGATTTGATGTCCGAGCAAAACGCAAATCCATTGAATCCAACGGATCCGTCATGGTATATTCGGTTCGGTAAACGAATTCAGGCAGTTGCGTTTTCTATGTATCGGAGTACAATACAATATTATAAAAACATTCCGTCTAGAATCGTTAATCATTTTCAAACAAGAGCGAATGAGAAGAAGAGACTCCCAAAACGCACCAGTGCCAACCGCATTTACGTCCTTGTCGGCTATACGACACAAGCACACATAGATAATCGTTTTCGCAAGGAAAAGAGCATCCATGTCATTCGCAATCTTTTGATCATAGGAGTTTTTGCGCTTTTGGTCGTCTTGGCATACCGCTCGATCATACCGCTGATCGACTCGGAACAGTACAAGAAAATGCTCGGGATCGAGCATGTCGGCGAGATGACCGAGAAAGATCCTTTCGAAGTGGATTCTAACGATAAGGTGGTTACTTTTGCAACCGACTCGACGACGACCGGAGCATTGACAAAAGAAACGACAGTATCGGAGGCGACTTCTTCGAGTACCACATCCGAAACTTCGTGATTCATTTTTGCGCGGATTCAAACATCCTTGCGATCTTTATGTGACATTTATCCTGGAGCAAGAGCCCGGTCGATTTGAATAAATCTCTTTCATGTGGTGGTTACGTCAGGTACTCATCTTCTGATAAATCTGTGCCCAGCTTCTTAGCATATTCCAACAATGACATGCTGTCATCTATATCGATCGAGATTTCTTTCGGATCAATAATCGAAATCGAGCATTCAAATTCAACAACGATTTCATTACTGTAACCATCATATAAAATCAATTCTCCGTCCGTGAAGGCAGTCGAAGTTTTACTGTCGACCAGGGTACCTGTCACTTCAATCCCAACACCCTCTTGGCCTTCGATCGAAAACTCGGCCTTGAAATTTTCTCCCTTTGTATCCTTGGTATCCCACTCGATTTCAATAGTCATGCCCGTGTCCTCGTCGTTCCGCGTGCCTTCGATAAATAATTCAAGTTCTCCCTTGAAGACACCGCTTTCAAGGGATTCTTCCCAATTCATAACCAGCTCGACTTTTTCTCCGTCTACGATCAATGCCAGAACGGAAGAGATGTTGTCGCTTGGGTTCTTCTTGCCGCCAAGTAGCATTTCAAATTCGATCGCGAACTTTCCCTCTTCGCCGGACAAGGTCATCTCAAACTCATTTACAACTATTTTTCTTACATAATCATTACTGTCTACATAGTAGGTGATTACGACGTCTCCACTTATGCGGATGTCATCGAACACATCGAAAGCGGCCTCCATCTGATCTTGATTCCCTTCCAGATCGTAATCCTGATACAGGGATTCCATTCCGTCCATAACCCCTTGTTTATAGTTATCGAACATATCCTGTAAATACTGATTTGCGTCTTCCTCGCTAATTTCGTAGCTCATCGTATCTAACTTGTAGTTTTTTCCGTTGATCTTCTCTGTAACTGTTTTTCCCTGAGAAAAATCTGCGTATTCTTCCAGAAATTTTGCTTCTCGGTAATACTCTGCGGCCTCGTCCTTGTTCATTGTCTCGTTCTCGGACTTCCCAAAAAACATATCCAATGACTTATCGAGAAAATCCGTCGGAAAGGATTCCTCTACTCCAAGTTCCTCGAGATCGTCTTCGAATGTCTCCGGATCAATGGTGAGGAACTCCGTTTCCGTCAGTAAATCAGGAATCGAAATTGCGATCAGCTTTCTGGAAATGTAAAGGAGATTTCCGTCATGGACATTAGTTCCGTCATCGAAAAGTGCTTCAATAAGCGCCTTTTCAGCTTTGGCATCATACATAACGGAAACCTCACCGCCGACGCCTTCGGTTTCAACAGAAATCTCATACTCGACGGGCTTGTTATCATATTTGCTCATGTCAATCATCTTGGAGTAGTTCTTATCCGAAAATGTTCTTCCTAACGCAACCTGAAGATATCTCTCCGGACTGAAGATTTTTAAAATTTTATAGCGAAAAACAACCCCGAGCATTGCAATCAAGGCAATCGCAAGAATAATTACCGTCACTGTGATCCAAATACTACTGCCTGTTTTCTTTTTTACGGGAACTTCCGGTGCAGAAGTATTCATACGGTCATCAACGTTCTGATCTTCTTTCGATTCAACCTGTGGAACAGCTCCGACCGGCAAAAATACCGGCAATGATTCAAGCTCGGTATTTATTTGATCAGAGACCTCCGGAACGGCCTCCGGTTCGGAAGACACTTGATCAGAAGTGTCCGGAACTGTTTCGTTGGGTCCGGTTATCTTATTATCGGAAATATTATCAAGTAACGGCTCTCCGCATGACTCGCAATAAGTCGCTTCCGGTAAATTGTCATAATCGCACTTTGAACATTTCATATTTGCTCCCCCCAATGATGTGGCTATAATTTAATTTACATTGCGTATATTGTATCAAAGAATTCTATAAATACAAAAATTAATCAAATCATTGAT
>CAYPAL010000067.1:0-7363 GCA_964408695.1 uncultured Oscillospiraceae bacterium
GCCGAGATCACCATCGAAGCAAATCCGGGCACGGTCACCGCGTCTTCCCTCAGAGGGTATAGGAGTGCCGGTTTTAATCGAATCTCGATCGGCGTACAAAGTTTTTCGAACAGGGTTCTTCGCGGGCTCGGGAGGATCCATACGGCCGAGGAGGCGGATCGCGCCGTCAGGATGTCCGCTGAAGAAGGGTTTTCGAATATATCCTGTGATCTGATGCTCGGCGTTCCGGAACAGACCCTCACGGACATCGTGCACTCCGTCCGACATTTGATCGATCTTAGTGTCCCGCACATCTCCTGTTATTCGCTCAGTCTGGAGGACGGCACGCTGTTTTTCGAAAAGTACTCCGGACGACCCGACCAACTGCCCTCGGACGAAGAGGAGAGGGAGATGTATCATACCGTTCGCCGTCTTCTTGCCGACGCCGGATACCGGCATTATGAAATCAGTAATTTCGCGCTCGCGGGCTTTGAGAGCCGGCACAATACGGTGTATTGGGATGCCTTGCCGTATTACGGTTTCGGGTGTGGCGCGCATTCGTATATCGACGGTGCGCGTATTGGGAATACAATGAGTCTGAAGCGTTATATCGAGGTCCTGACGGCGGATGCGCCGGACCTCGAGGGTATTCGGGCGGAAACCGAACGGATCGACAGAGAGGCCGAGATGAGGGAAGTGATGCTCCTTGGCTTTCGGAAACTCTCCGGGATTTCGACGGCAGACTTTCATAAGCGTTTCGGGATCGATCCGGAACAGATCTTCGGACACGAATTAGAGGCGCTCCTTCAGGGCGGACGGATCGAAAAAGCCGACGGAAGATGGTTTTTAAGCGAAAAAGGACTGGACTTCGGCAACGAGGTTTTCCGGAGTTTTGTGCAGTAGACAAATTCGTTTCATGTTCTCTTCATTTACCATTTGACATTCTTTGACTATGGTGCTAAATTGGTTTTAGCACTCGATGATTGCGAGTGCTAAACAGTCGATCCGGCATTATATGGGACCCCATGTTTATGCGAAGCGGACGACTGAAAACTGAAGGGAAGGAAGTGAACGGATATGCCTTTGGATCAACGTAAGAAGCAAATTCTTCAGGCGATCGTCGATGATTATGTATCGACGGCCGAACCGGTCGCTTCCAATGCGCTTATTCAACGACACGATTTTCGCGTCAGTTCGGCAACCGTTCGCAATGAGATGTCGGACCTGGAGCAAATGGGCTATCTGGAACAGCCGCATACTTCCTCGGGCCGGGTGCCTTCCGATAAGGGATACAGAGAGTATGTAGATTCCCTGATGAAGGTCGACACGTTGTCCGATGCGGAGGGCGAGGAAATCAGAAGAAGACTCAGCGACAGCTTCGACGAACTCGCGGGGCTTTTGAAGAAGGCGTCCAGCACGCTATCGGAGCAGACGGGATACGTTTCTCTGGCGATCACGCCAAGACTGCGCAAGAGCTATCTGAAGCAGTTGAAAATGATGATGATCGAGCCCGGAAAGGTATTGGTGGTCGTTGTTCTTTCCGCGGGGATCGTCAAGGACCGGTTGGTTCGTATCCCGGATTATCTGACACCGGAGCAACTCTCCCGGATATCATCGGCCATAGAGGTCGGTCTTAGCGGTAAACCGTTGGAGGAAATCTCTCTGGTCACCGTCGCATCCGCGGCAAAAGATTCCAACGTACCGGATTCTCTTTTGAATCAGGTGTTATATGAGGCATATACGGCGATCAAGCAGGCCGACAACCTCGAAGTGTATATGGACGGTACCAACCGGATGCTGTCGCTTCCCGAGTTCAGCAATGTGACGAAGGCCAGGACCCTTTTCGACGCATTGGCCATGGACGGGATCGTTTCCGGTTATGTAAACGAACTCTCCATGGAAGATGAAAAGGCTTCATATATGATCCGCATCGGCCAAGAAATATCGATCGGGGGATTGACGGACTGCAGTTTCATTACGACGACCTACAACGTCGGAGATAAGATAGCCGGAAACATCGGCGTCATCGGACCGAAACGCATGGAGTATTCCAAGGTCATATCTCAAATCAGTTTCATACGGCAAGTGATCAACCATCAACTCGAAGAAATAAAGGCATTGAACGGAGGATAGAGAAATGACAAAGAGAAAGCATGGTGAAGCCGAGGATAATATAGCCAACGCTTCAGAAGAACCGAAAACCGATAACAATGAAGCTTCGGCCGGCCCGGAGGAATCGAACGCGGCTCCGAAGGGCGATAAAAAGGCCAGAAAGCCCGGCAATGAGGAGCAATTGAACGCCGAAATCAGTGAATTGAAGGACAGATATCTACGGCTATTGGCGGAGTACGACAATTTCAGAAAGCGCACTCAGAAAGAGCGCGAATCCCTGTATGCGGATGCGGTTGCGGAGATCGCGAAGGAGTGGCTTCCGGTCATCGATAATGTCGAGCGCGCAATGTGCTTTCCGATCGATGATTCGCAAGAAACCGCGCAAAAAGTCGCCGAGGGAGTCAAAATGATCCACCGGCAAATTCAGGAGGTTTTCGCGAAATTCGGTATCACGGAGATCGACTGCGCGGAGGGGACTTGCTTTGATCCGAATCTGCATGAGGCCGTTCTTCATATTGAGGACGGTGAACTGGGAGATCAATGCATCGCGCAGGTTTTTCAGAAGGGCTACCGAACAGCGGACAGAGTTTTAAGATATTCAGTGGTAAAAGTTGCAAACTGATTCGTAAAGGAGAAAGAACATGAGTAGTGAAAACATCAAGTCCAATCTGGTCCCGACCGTTATCGAGACGACCAACCGCGGCGAGCGGGCGTACGACATCTTTTCAAGACTGTTAAAGGAGCGGATCGTCATCCTTTCCGAGGAGGTCAATCATATCACTGCCAGCCTGATCACGGCACAACTGCTGTTTTTGGAAGCGGAGGATCCGGACAAGGATATTCAGTTTTACATCAACAGCCCCGGAGGATCGGTATCGGACGGACTGATGATTTTTGACACAATGAAGCATATTAAGCCGAACGTTCAGACCATATGCATGGGGATGTCCGCATCGATGGGCGCATTCCTTCTGGCGGCGGGGACCAAGGGCAAGAGATTTATCCTGCCGAATGCCGAGGTGATGATCCATCAGCCCTCGGGGGGTACGCAAGGCCAGGCTACGGACATACTGATCGCGGCCAAGCACATTGAGAAAACCAAAAAGAAATTAAATGAATTGATGGCCGATATGACCGGACAGCCGTTGGAAACCATCGAAAAGGATATGGATCGGGATAACTGGATGAATGCCGAGGAAGCCGTCAAATACGGAATCGTCGATCAAATTATGAACAAGAGAGAATAAAGCCAGAGTAGTATAGAGCACAGACTGTAAAGGAGAATAAGAATATGGGAAAAGTAATCGGTATAGACTTAGGAACAACTAACTCATGCGTAGCGGTGATGGAGGGCGGCGAGCCCGTCGTCATTCCGAATCCGGAAGGCAACCGGACAACGCCGTCGGTCGTTGCCTTTTCGAAAACGGGAGAGAGGCTGATCGGACAGGTCGCCAAGAGACAGGCGGTCACAAACCCCGATCGTACGGTTCAATCCATCAAGAGAGAAATGGGATCGAACTTCAAGGTGAAGATCGACGACAAGGAATATTCCCCTCAGGAAATCTCCGCCATGATCCTCGGTAAAATGAAGAGCGATGCCGAAGCATATTTGGGGCAACCGGTCACGCAGGCGGTCATCACTGTTCCGGCATACTTTTCGGACTCGCAAAGACAGGCGACCAAGGACGCCGGTAAAATAGCCGGTCTTGAGGTCTTAAGAATCATCAACGAGCCGACCGCCGCATCTTTGGCGTACGGCCTTGACAAGGAATCCGACCAGAAGATCCTGGTTTTTGACTTGGGCGGCGGCACATTCGACGTATCCATTCTGGAAATCGGCGACGGAGTTTTCGAGGTTTTGGCAACGGCCGGCAATAACCGTTTGGGCGGCGACGACTTCGACGCGAAAATCGTCGACTACCTTGTCGACACATTCAAAAAGGATCAGGGCGTCGACTTGCGCGGGGACAAAATGGCGATGCAGAGACTGCGTGAAGCGGCCGAGAAATCGAAGATCGAGCTTTCCGGCGTTACCACCTCGAACATCAACCTCGCTTATATCACTGCGGACGCTAACGGTCCCAAACACATGGACATCACGCTGACGCGAGCCAAGTTTGACGAGCTGACGCACGATCTGGTCGAAAAGACCATGGAGCCCCTGCGCCGTGCGATGGCAGACGCGAATATGACGCCGAGCGATATCCATAAGATCCTTCTTGTCGGCGGATCGACCCGCATCCCCTCCGTTCAGGACGGCGTCAAGAAGTATTTTGGAAAAGAGCCGTTCAAGGGCATAAACCCGGATGAGTGCGTCGCCATCGGCGCCGCGATCCAGGCAGCTGTGCTGACCGGAGACGTTAAGGGACTCCTGCTTCTTGACGTTACGCCTCTTTCGTTGGGTATCGAGACTCAGGGCGGCGTATTCACAAAGATGATCGAGCGGAACACGACGATCCCCTCAAAGAAGAGCCAGGTCTTCTCGACAGCCGCTGACGGTCAGACACAGGTCGACGTCCACGTCCTTCAGGGCGAGCGTGAGATGGCAGCATACAACAAGACGCTCGGTAACTTTATCCTGGACGGGATCGCACCCGCGCCGCGCGGCGTTCCTCAGATTGAGGTCACCTTTGACATCGATGCCAACGGTATCGTTCACGTGACGGCCAAGGACATGGGCACGGGACGTGAGCAGAAGATCACGATCACCGCGTCGACTAACATGACCGAAGATCAGATCAAGGCTGCGATCAAAGAAGCGGAGCTTCACGCCGCAGAGGACTCCAAGCGAAAGGAAGAAGTCGAAATCAAGAACCATGCCGAAACATCTGTTTATCAGACCGAAAAGACCCTGAACGAGCTTGGAGACAAAGTGGATCCTACCGACCGCATCCCGGTCGACGAGGCGCTCGGAAGACTTAAGCAGGCCATCAGCTCGAACAATTACGACGACATGAAGAAAGAGACCGAAGAGGTCCAGCAGGCATTCTATAAGATCAGCGAAAAACTCTATAAACAGCCGGACCCCGGTGCCGGCCAGACCGCTCCGAACCCGGATGACTATGCCGGATATGATGATCCCGGAGCCGATCAAGGACCCGGACCCGACGGTGAAGGATTTAAAAATGCCGGAGGAGATTTTTGATCACAAAGACCTGAGTAATGGATAGATGCGGCAGAAATGCCGCATCTATGCCTGTTTTTGATTCGGACTAAGAAGCGAGGAGGACACGTCTTTGGCAGAAAAGCGTGATTATTATGAGGTTCTCGGAGTCGGTAAAAGCGCTTCGGATGAAGATCTGAAGAAGGCCTACCGGAAGCTGGCCAAGCAATATCATCCCGATTTGAACCCGAACGACAAGGTAGCGGAGGCGAAGTTCAAAGAAGTGAACGAGGCCTACGCTGTGCTGTCCGACGCGGAAAAGCGTCGTCAATTTGACCAGTTCGGACATGCCGGGATGGACGGTCAGGGCTTCTCCGGGTTTTCGGGAGCCGATATCGATCTCGGTGATTTGTTCGGATCCATTTTCGGAGGAGCGTTCGGAGGCGGAAGCAGGAGAAGAAGCGGACCGGAGCAGGGAGCCAATCTCAAGTACGGTATGTCATTGGACTTCATGGAGGCCGCCTTCGGTGTGGATAAAACCATCACCGTTACCAAGGAAGATATTTGTGATTCTTGTAAGGGTTCGGGTGCCGCTCCGGGCTCTTCGCCGGAGACATGCCCTTCCTGTAAGGGCTCCGGAAGAGTCCAACAACAGTCACAGACACTTTTCGGGATCACGATGGTCACTCGGGACTGCCCGGCGTGCGGCGGCCGGGGAACCGTTATTCGCAACCCTTGCACTGCTTGCGGAGGTCGCGGACGCCGCGCCAAGAAGAAAGATTTGAAGATCCATGTTCCCGCAGGCGTTGATACCGGCGATATGATGCCGATAAAGGGAGAAGGAGAGCCCGGATTGCGCGGAGGACCTTACGGGGACCTCTATGTTCAATTCAAGGTTCGTGCGCACCCCGTTTTCGAGCGCAAAGGAATCAATACGTATTGTGATCTGCCGATCACGTTTGCCCAAGCAGCTCTGGGAGCAAACATTGAGATTCCTACGATCGACGGAAAGGTTACGACCTACATCAAGGACGGAACACAGCCGTTTGACACCTTTACGCTCCGGGGGAAAGGAATCCCGATGAAGAATCGACCGACGTCCCGAGGCGATCATATCTGTCGGTTTGTTTTGGAAGTGCCGACCAGCCTGACCGAGGATCAGAAGGAACTCTTGAGAAAATTCGAAGCGACGCTCTCGGACAGGAATTACCAGAAGAGGAACAGCTTCTTCAAGAAAGTGAAGGACATTTTTGGCATCTGATGTAAAATGGGCCGAGTTTACGATCAAGACGACGGAAGAAGCATCCGATGCAGTATGCGAGATGCTCTTCGAGTTGGGCGCAGGCGGCGTATCGGTGATGGATCCGAGCGACATTAAGCAGATACTCAACGCGCCCGGTTCGTTGGCCTTTGCGGACGATGACTTCATTGACTCCCTCGGTTCGGATGTGATGATCAAAGCGTATTTCCCGGCATCCGGAGATGCGGTGATGACCGGCGAGCTTCACGACGAGAGGAAACCCTTGAATCGGGGACAGGAGCTTTATGCCGCAGAAAGCAAGACGGAGCGATCCATAGCCGAACTGAAAGAACAAATCGTGTCCCGCCTTATGAAAATCGCCGAGTTTCTGCCGATCGGAACGGCGGAGGTCTCTCATGTGATGGTCCGGGAGGAAGAATGGGCGGACAATTGGAAGAAGGATTACAAACCCTTCTTTTTATCGGAGCGTATTACCGTGTCGCCATCTTGGGATAAATATCAAGCCTCTGAGGGTGAGTACGTTATTTATCTCGACCCCGGTTCGGCTTTCGGGACCGGGACGCACGAGACGACGGCTATGTGCGCCGAGATCCTTGATCGGATGATCCGACCCGGGGACCGGGTCCTCGATCTCGGTTGCGGTTCGGGCATACTTTCGATCATCGCGGATCAACTCGGAGCGGAATACGTCGAAGCCATCGATATTGACCGATCCGCGGTCTGTGTAGCAGAGGAAAACGTCCGCGCGAATGCAGCTGACGTTCATGTACACAACGGTGTCCTTTCGGATGCATACCGAAAAGACTATTCGGTAATTGTTGCCAATATTATCGCGGATGTCCTGATCGATTTGTGCCAGTCCTTTCTCTCATATCTGAGCGAGGGCGGGTTTCTGCTGGTCTCGGGGA
>CAYPAL010000068.1:0-7262 GCA_964408695.1 uncultured Oscillospiraceae bacterium
CGGGAGCGGCGAAAGGCGGTCATTATGTCCGAAACAAGAAACAAGTCCCGTTCCAGACGCAAATGGATCAAGCGCGCGATCATCACTCTGATCATCCTTATGATCGCGGTGGCGCTTTTCTTCGCGTGGACTTCCTTCCGCAAAAGGGCTGCGGCCGAGGCTCTTCTTCAGGACACCGCGCGGGTCACGAGAGGCGATATTTCCATGATCACCCAAGCCGGCGGATCGATCACCTACGCCGACACAATCACCCTGGAAGCTCCGTCGGACGGGACGATCGGCGACCTCGATCTCCGCCTCGGAGACTTCGTGAACAAGGGAGATGTACTCCTGACCATAACGAATGAGTTTTATAACGACGAGATCGCCGCGCTTGAAAAGGAGCTGGAGGAACTGGACATGGGCCTTCTGGCCGAATCCTCGATGAAGTCCTCCTCCGTCCGCTCTCCGGTAGCCGGTAGGGTGAAGGGCATTTACGTACAAAAGGGCGACGACCTCTCTGTCGTCTCCCGGACTCTGGACGGAATCGTCCTGCTTTCGGTCGACGACCTCATGTCCGTGATTCTCCCGGCGAATGCCGCCGCCCTCAGCGATTCCGTCAAGGTGTCCGTCGGCGATCAGACCGTCGACGGAAGAGTGACCGCAGTCGATGCGGACCATGTCGAAATCACGTTTACCGACACCTCTTTTGCGGTCGGCGAGTCCGTAAAAGTAACCGACCCGGAGGGCCTTGAGATCGGCACCGGGGAAGTTTTCGTCAAGACCCCGTATTACGTCGTCGCGACCGCTGGCATCGTCTCCTCAATACCGGCAGCGCTCAACAAAACCGTCTCACTCGGCGGCACGTTGATCAATCTCAAGGATCCCGTGCATTCCGCCTCCTACCTTCGCCTTCTGAAATTGCGGCAGGAGACGCTCGATAAGCTTTCCGAAAAGCGCCTCGGGTCCGCGACCACGGAGCTGATCGCATCCGAAGACGGCGTTATCACAGAACTTTTCGAGCAAAATGGCATTATGACCACAAAGGGAGCTCCGACACTGACCCTTACCGTCTCCGATACTTTAGAATTGATGGTGAACGTGGATGAGATGGAAATCGCGGGCATCACTGAAGGAAAAACCTGCCGGATATTTGTTCCCGCGTTGGAAGGTCAGGAATTCGACGGCACCGTTATACGCGTCTCTAAAGCCGCCGTGACTACCGACGGTCTGTCCCGATATCCGGTCACGGTATCCCTCGAAAATCCTGTCGGTATCCTTTCCGGGATGACCGCGAGGGCCGATATTTTGGTCGTCGAAAATACCGATGTTCTGCTCGTTCCTTCTCAAGCCGTTCAAGTCATTGACGGCAAGAAATATGTTTCGGTCGTCGATTCGGTCGATGAGAACGATCAAACCATGCAGGAAGGCCGTCTCGTTGAGATCCAAACCGGCCTGTCGAGCGGATCGATGACCGAGATCATCTCCGGCGTTCTGGAAGGGGATATCGTGATCATCCCGACCGAGGAATCATTCGCATTTGGAAATTTCATGTTCTGAATATGAGTGTTTGTAAATTGAGAGGAAGCAGAGGACACCTATGATCCGGCTTGAAAATGTAAGCAAAATATACTATTTGGGCGGTGAAACCGTTCGCGCGGTCGACGGCGTCTCCTTAACCATAGAAGAACATGAATATATCTCCGTCATCGGCGCATCGGGCAGTGGAAAATCGACCCTGATGAATATCATCGGCTGTCTCGATACCGCGGACGAGGGATCCTATTACCTGCGGGACAAAGAAATATCGGACTACACCGAGCGACAGATGGCGGTCTTGCGAAATCGCGAGATCGGCTTTGTATTTCAACAGTTCAATCTGATCCAGAAGCTGACGGCATTCGAAAATGTTGAGTTGCCCTTGATCTATCAGGGGATCGGATATACCAAGCGCCGCGCAATGACGCTGGATGCGATGGAGCGGGTCGGTCTTACGGACCGCATGCATCACCGCCCGAACCAACTGTCCGGAGGTCAGCAACAGCGAGTCGCCATAGCCCGGGCACTTTCGACCCGCCCTTCTCTGATATTGGCGGACGAGCCGACGGGCAACCTCGATTCGAAGACCAGCGAGGAGATCATGCGGCTTTTCGACGAGCTTCATGATTCGGGCAATACGATCCTTCTGATCACGCATGACAGTATCATCGCCGCCAAAACCCGACGCAGTGTTCGTCTGGTCGACGGGAAGGTCGTTTCCGACACGCGGCTCGCACCCCCGAAGGAGAGCATGGAGCCCGGCAAGGAGGACAGCCTATGAAGATCACACAAGCGATCAAAATGGCGTTCTCGGCCATCGCGGGAAACAAGATGCGCTCTTTTTTGACGATGCTCGGCATCATCATCGGCGTGCTGTCCGTTACCCTTTTGATCAGCATCGTCCAAGGCGCGACCGGAGCCTTGACCGAAGAGATCGAAGGGATCGGAGGCAACCGCATCATTGTCGAAATCTACCGGGGTAACAACTTCATCACGCAAGAGGATCTTCGTATCCTTGAAGAAGAAGAAAGCATCGCATATGTCGCCCCCGAGGCTGATGGATACGAAGAACCGGTCACGGCTCAGAACAAGACCTTATGGGCCGGAGTCAAAGCCGTGACAAAAAACAGTTATATGGTCAGTAATTTGGAACTGCAAACCGGTCGGTTCATTTCCGAAAACGACGACGACTCGCGTCTCTATGTCGCCGTGGTCGGCAGTAAAGTCGCCGAGGAACTTTTCGGTCATCAAAACGTTGTCGGCTACTCGATCAACTTATACGGCCGCTCCTTTGAGATCATCGGCGTTATGGTCGAAAAGGGTGAGTTCTCCATGGATTCGAACGACGACACGGTTTACATCCCCTTGTCGGTCGGCATGCGTCTACAGCTCCGGAGCAATATTCGGAGTTTTAACGTGATGTCCGACTCGATGCACAGCTCCGACGAGGCGATCGCAGCCATCGAACGTTTTCTGAAAGCCCGGATCAAGACATATACCACTTATGACGGCGATTCGGATGAAGGATTCTTCATTTTCAACATGGGCGACATTCTCTCCGCCTTTAAGGAGATCGAGTCGATCATGTCGATGGTGTTGGGCGGGATCGCAGGCATATCGCTTCTGGTCGGCGGCATCGGCATCATGAACATCATGCTCGTATCCGTCACAGAACGCACACGCGAGATCGGCATCCGGAAGGCGATCGGAGCTCAACACACCGATATCATGATCCAATTCCTCGTTGAGGCGATGAGCATCTCTTTGACCGGCGGTGTGATCGGTATGCTCTTGGCCTCTCTGCTCCTGGGCCTGATCGGAGACATCATCGACATCAAGCTGAGCCTGTCGTTTTCGGTGGCGGCGCTCGCGATCATCTTTTCGATCAGCATCGGGATGATATTCGGACTCTACCCGGCCAACAAGGCCGCAAAGCTCAAGCCGATCGATGCGTTACGGTACGAGTGAGAGTTCTCTCTCGAAAAGGAGAGCGCCACTATCAAGAGTCTGCGGAATCAAGCAGAGACGAACGACTGTCAACTATATCCTCCCGCTTATCGCCTCGGCAATCGGCCGGTCGGCCGGCAGTAACATGAATGAACTTAAGTCGGAAAGGCTTGCCCAAAGCGCTTCTTCGTGGACGGTCAACCGGATCTCGCCTTCCAAGATCGTGACCTCATAAGCCAGGAGTCGAATGGATCCGGTCTCATACTCGTATATGCTTTCGGCAAGCTGACTCCCGATGTGCGTATCGATGCCGAGCTCCTCCTTGAGTTCTCTGCGAAGACACTCCTCCGGAGACTCGCCGGCTTCGATCTTCCCGCCCGGAAATTCCCACCACCCGGCATGAGCCTGACCCGCGGCTCGCCGTGTGATCAAGACTCTTCCGTCCCGGATAATGATTGCCGCTGTGACGTCCTTCATAAATCCCTCCTCATCCGTAACGACCCGGGAAGAACGATCCGGTACGACGGGCGACGTCGTTTATTCCGAAAAAAAGTTCCGCCAGCCGGATGACCAGCTCGTTTGCGTTATGGGTGTAGACCGCTTCACGTGCCATCACCGGATCGGTCGCGATAATATTATCCGCACCGTATTCCACCATCCTACGGATCATCTGCTCGTCCTTGGCTCCCCATACGTGGATTTCGTAGCCCAGGCGATGGATCATGTCCGCTTGCCGCGCGGACAGGAACATCGCATTCAGACTGTAAAAATCGACATGATTCAGTTGGGTATAACTTCCGAGCGGCATCGTAATGATCAGACCGGTCTTGATATCGGGGCTGACCGCCTTAACATCGGCCAGCACTTCATATTTGAAGCTCGATATGACACACCGGTCGATATAATCCTTTTCGACAATCAGCTCGGCGACCTTCCGAGCCAAATCCGGAGTATGAGACGAGTATTTGATTTCTATATTCAGACGGATCCTCCCGGATGCCGCGTCCATGACCTCCTCAAGCGACGGGATCCTTTCGCCGGTATATTCGCTCGAAAAATGGGACCCCGCGTCTAACCCTTGTAAATACTCCCACCGAGCATTCCAAATCATCTCATCCGACCCGGCCGTCCGCTCAAGGCTTGCGTCATGCATGAGCACCACATTTCCGTCCGCGGTCAGACGCACGTCGATCTCGGCGTAATCCGCGCCGTCTTCGATGGCCTTTTCGATCGCCGCCAAAGTATTCTCGGGCGCGCTGTTGGAACTTCCTCGATGAGCCGTGATTTCGGGCGTTCGCGCGAAAACGATTTGGCGAATGACACCGTCCGAGATCGACCGGGTAAGGATCCCGACATTCGCACCGATCATGACCGCAAGAATAAGTCCGAGGATCGCCCGGTGGCTCTTGAAAGAACGAATGGTCAGTTTCGGTTGACTCTCCTGTGATTTTTCGGTCTTGAACTCCGTTATTTTTTGAAAATACGAGCTGACAACAACGAAGAATACCGGAGTGAAAAAATTATAAAGGAGAAACGAAGCGACATTGCCCGTGACGCGCGAAAAAGTCAGGAAGGCGACGAGCTCGGTTCCGGTCGGAAATGCGAGTTTAATGATCGACGCGCCCGCCACGAGAACAAGGGCATATAAGATCATAAGCACGGCAAATACGATCAGATACCAGATCAAGAGGCGAATGTTCATGCCGAGGGTATGTCCGCGGATCAATCTGCGCGTTGATGCCATTGCCTCCTTGAAGTTCTTTTCGCGAAGGACAATAAAGTGGATCGCGAAAATATACGACCAGAAAAACCAAAGCACCACAGCGCTGACTGCGGTCACCACAAAATAAAGCACACGGTGATCCTGAAAAGTATGGCGAAGATAATCAGGGATCCCGGTGATCGACACCAGCGCCGACGCAAACGGAAAGTCCAGGAAAGTAACGGCGGCCAGCAAGACGAAGAAAAAGAGAAAGCCGACCGGATGAAAGAAGTGTCTCATCTTAGCAAGTCCGGCAAAAGCGATCTCGATCGCATTGACCTTTTCGCCGACGCGGCTCTTTTCGAAGCAGATCGCCAGGACCGAGAGTTCATACAGGGCAAATACCACGATCAAAACGATCAGGAAAATGCCGATCAGAAGAGAAATCGGGTTGGACACGAAAGTATTGAGATTCTTGTCCGTCAAAAAGGTCAAGCCGGATCTTTCGATCGCATAATCAAGGAGCAACAAAATCAGCGGATACAGGACGAGTGCCGCCAGCATCTTGTACAGCAACTCAAACCATATCAACGCAGAGAGATTGGTCTTGATCAGCGCAAAATTCTGTCTGTATAATCCCTTCATACTCACCGCTTCGGAAAAGACATTCCTGTTATTTATGATATTCCATTGCGGGGCGCTTTTCTACAAAAACGCGAAGCGGAAAGAAAATAAACCGATTCACGGTTCTCATCGCGGGTGCCGGAACTTGCTTTCCGTCACCCCCAAGATTTACAGGAACACTTCCGTCAATTGGCGATCGCCATAGTAAAGATCGCGTCATTCAAATCCAAACCGGTCCCGTCCGCCAAAATCATGCGGTTCTCGTCCCAGTCGCATCGAATCCAACCGGAACGTGCGCCGTCCAGCGTCTCAATGTACATTAACTCAATATCGCGAGCTGAGATCACCACTTGATCCCCCGCCTCCGCCATCCACTCGACTTTATCCCCATATCGTAATGAATAAACCGGAAAACCAAGCATCACATCAACCACAAGGCCAAAAGGGGACATGCCCGAAGGAACAAAGGACAATGTGTATGCTCGATTGTTTTCGTCGACACCCAAAACATATCCTCCGGTGCTGTGGTCCCCGTAGCACCAAATTCCTCCATCCGAGATAAATGTTGTCATATCATAATTCAACGTTCGAACCGACTTAAGTTCTCCATATTCATAAACAACAATATTCGTTTGGTCTTCCCAATAGAATTCACCATAAGATCGAATCAAAAAAACCGCGTGTCCGCTGAAAGGTGTAAGCATTTGAGTAACGAAAAGCCCGCCGAAATGATCTTGGATCCCGAATTCCCCCGTTGCTTCGCCAACACTCAGCCGGAAACGGTTCAGAAATCCATCATCGCTTTCCGTAGCGCGAAATATCTCATAACTGATCTTTTTACCCTGATTTACACCACGATCAGGTAACCCGAACACCAAATCCCCAGCTTCCAGTTCGGTCATTTCATCGAAGCCGGCTGTAACTTTTCCCGGCTCGTTCTCAGTCGTTTGGGCAGTGGTCAAAACGGAAGTTTCGGATGTGGGGTCAGCATTCGTTGCGCCCATGGTCTCAGCGGAGTTTTCAGCCGTGGACTGCGTCGTAGACTTTACCGTGACTACTGTCGTGGGGTCAGCGGAGACGTCAGCCGTCGGCGTCCCAAAGGAAGATGTCAAATCTGGCGATGTCTCCCTTTTCATAGAGAGAGGATCGCATGAACCGGACAGTAACACAACCAAGACAATAAAAAACACAATCCATTTCTTTCTCATTGATGTCCTCCATATTGGGGTGACTTTCGAAAAGATAAGGCACTTCCATATATTTCTTCATCCACTCATTATCATACACATAATTCATTTCGTTTTCGACCGCAGTGCCGTAGGATTTTTCGGAAGTAATTGAGCGAAATCTCACCTTTGGTTCGATTTGCGCTCGGGGCACCTCAAGTAGGACTCGAACCTACGGCTCACAGTATGCTCGAATCGCTCGGTCTCGCTTCGCGATTCTCCCACTGTCACGCGCCCTTTTTCCT
>CAYPAL010000069.1:0-7175 GCA_964408695.1 uncultured Oscillospiraceae bacterium
GGAGTGATCCCGGACCGGTTTCCTGTTCACTTTTCACGGAAATAGGTGAAGAGCCAATAAAGATTGCTCGTTTTCTTCTGACATGTATCAAGGTATAATGATAATGTTGTGCGACGGTATCCTTTTCTGATCGGGGGGAAAAAGGATGAGTGAATCTCTTCATTTCGATACGTTCATGGCCTGTCCCATTCCTTTTTCGATCCATCGCTTCGAGGAGAAGGATGATTCCGGGCAAAATCTCATCAAGACCGTTTCCTATAACGACGCGTTCAAGAAGGCTTTTATCGGCGATGAAACGGTCGAGCCGCCTTTTCGCAACGGCACGGACATTCTGAACAAGCTTCTCTGCGGCAGTGTAACGGCAGACGCCTTGATCGCAGAGATGGAGCGGGTCTATCTCGGAGGAAAGAAGTTATACTCCGAATACGATTTTGAGTGCTCCGGTACTTATTACCGCGCAAAGCTCTTTCGGATCGACGACTCGGACATCGGTGTCCTGTACGATGAGATTTCCAGAGAGAAGAAGCTCATGTTGGACATCGACGCATTTTTGAGCGTCAATATTGATTTGTTGTGTGTGCTTACGCCGGAAGCGCGCTTTGTTAAAGTCAATTATGAATTCGAACGGATGTTGGGCTACAAGAAGAGCGAACTCGAATCCGAGAGCCTGTTCTCTTTTCTTCACCCGGGTGATATCAGTTCGACGCACAGTATGATCAATCAACTGAACGGAAACGTCGACATTCCCTTCTTTTCGAACCGTTTTCGCGGAAAAGACAGCGTCTACCGCAAACTGCAATGGCGCGCAGAACTCCACCATGATTTGATTTTTGCCGCCGCCCGGGATATCACGGAGACCACTGCGCTCACGGAGAAACTGCAGGACAGCGCGTCCCGCGACTCGATGACCGGGCTTTTCAGCCGTCTTGCATTTGACATTCAGGCCGCGGACGTCATACGAAAGTTCAAGCGCCGGTTTTTCCCGGTCTCTTTGATGATCATCAACCTTGATCACTTCAAGAAAGTCAACGACAAGTGGGGACATCCGGTCGGAGATCAGGTACTGAAGCATGTCGCCGACATTCTGAAGGACAACCTCCGGCAGACTGATTTTCCGGCGCGTTACAGCGGAGAGGAATTTGTTGTCATCTTATTGGATACGCCCGAGAACGGAGCGCTTTTCGCGGCGGAAAAAGTACGGCGCAAGCTTGAACTCAACCCGCACAAGATCGCCGGCAAGATCACCGTCAGCATCGGCGTCGCCGCGCTCGAGCGCGATGAGGCGTTCGAGGAATGGTTCATGCGTGCCGACACCGCCCTTTATCTGGCTAAAAACATGGGGCGGAATCAAATCGTCGGAAGCGCGGAATCCAGAGGCAGGGATATCAAGGCAATCAAGTACGAATGGAATAAGGAGTGGGCGAGCGGAAACGCCAAGATCGACGATCAGCATCGCGCACTCATAGATGCCGGAAACCGCCTGATCGAGACTCATGAAAATTGTCAACGCATCGAGGAACAAAAAGCGATCAACGAGTTGATGATCGACTTGGACCAACATTTTCGCTCGGAGGAATTTGTCCTCAAGCAACACGGTTACGAGCGACTCAAGGAGCATTCCGCCATCCACGAATCCTTGCGCAAACAGATGCGTTTCTGGCGCGACCTGAGGAATCAACAGCGAGTTCATCCGACCGCCTTCTACTCATTCTTGCTCGAAAAGGTCGTCATCGATCACATGATCAACGACGACTCGAAGTTCTTCTATCTCTTCAAATAGACGGTTCATCTCCGGAATCACAAACCGCACCTTCAGCCGGCAATTTTCCCTCATCCGCCCGGAAGACCGCTGCGGTCCGTTCGTAGGTCAGAAGTGCCGTTTTTCCATCTTCGGTGATCGTATAGCGGCCGTCTTCTATCCGCTCGAACCAGCGGTAGAAGTTCGCGTTCAGGATCGACGTGGTCTTCTTCTCGTGCCCGCCTTTTTCGCGGAGCTCTTTGGGCTTCAGCGGCCCGTATGTATCGATCAGCACAGCCAGTTTGAGCGCCGCCTCCCGATATGCGGTAAGGAGCGGAACTCTGTGTGTGCCGCCGACATTACCATCCGTTCTCCGGTTATGAAGCTCCTTTGCGATCGACATTCTCTTCTTGGGTGAGTGCCGAAGCCCGCCCGGCGTCTCCGGCGACAGGGCTTCCTCGATCAGGTAAGCCTCTCCGCTCTTGCTGACCAAAAGAAGACCCAGCCCGAGTCGTTTCAAAACCCGGAGTTTGGCCCTCCATACTTTATCCTCTTTGAAGTCGACCGGCTTGGGAACCGCCAGATATACGTGATCGGAATAAGCCTGGCGCTCGACTGCCTGAGCCAGAAGATCGAAGGACAGATGGCGCTTGAGCTCCACAACGATCAACCGATCGTTGTGCACCGCCACCACGTCACACCGCCCGACCTCGCCGCGCACCGTAAATCCCTGCCGGATCAGATGATCCCGCACCGGCGCATACAGTTCCCGCTCATAGCGAATCGCTTCCATCGTCTGAATTCTCCGTGCAAAATTGAGCTCAGCCTAACGCCGCCCCGATCCCGGAGGCAATGTTGGTCAGCGAGTGAAAGATCCAGCTTGGGATGATCGACCCTCCCGCCCTTTTTTCGTTCATCCAGCCCTCGATCCACCCGATCGCCCCCGTTATCACTGTCAGTCCCAGAGCGCGCGGCGCATCGATCACCATAATGAAGAGGACTCCGTGCAGGAGACCGAATAAAGTCGCCTGGATCAGATTGCCTGCGGCAAAACCGAGGCGCGCGACACATCTTTTCCCGATGAACCCCCGGAAAAGGATCTCCTCAGACAGCCCGGTCTGGATGACCGCGAAAATCAAGATGCCCGGGATCGCGGAGGCGCCCTGTCCATCGAACCGGGACGTGGCTGAGTCCGAATCTCCGATGATCAAGGGGATCATCAGGATCGATACAAGACAAACACCCGCAAAAATCGCGAAAAAAAGAAGCCAGAACCGAATTGCGCCGTCGGTTCGGATCCGCTTTAGACCGACCCAGGAGAAGAAACTCTCTTCGGTCCTGGTGAGCCGCCGCATCACCAGCCAAACGACGAACGGGACCAAAGAAAAAACACCCAGTTGGATCAACGCGCTGATCAGCATATCTGCCATATCGGATTCAAATCCTCCTATGACCGGCTCGGGTGCTTTTACGTTACGCCCAGGCGAAATTTTCCTTCCCCGCCCCGATCTCAAAATGATATTTCACGATGCCCAGATCGATCTTAGCGTACGTGTCCCCGGTCGCTCGAGCAATGACCTCTTGATCGTGCCGCTCTACGAAAAAACGTTGCTGATTCATCGCCGTTGGCGCCAGCATCACTGCGTTCATACCAATTATGAACCACTCCGGCATATCCGGATCTGCTTCACAAAGTGCCTCCATCGGCTTGGATTTACGCGGAGCACCCTGCGTCCGCCCGTACCCCAACGCGATCGCACAGACCAAAATCTCATCTTCACCGACAAAGGCTTTGCATTTTCGCCTTCCGAAAGTCCTCGCTACCCAGCAAGTGTTGAGGCCTAGCGTTTGCGCCTTAAGCACGATCCGTTCGCCGTAATAACCGACCCGCTCGTCCAGATCCGCGCTTTTACTGCCGACCATCGCGATATAATTCTTCACGCCCGAGAACATTCCGTAATGCGTGAGTATGGAACCGAACGCTTCCGGCTCCTCGTAAAACACCTGAATATGCAAGCCGCCTTCCCGGTTACACTCAAGGACCTCGGCGGCGAGCGCCTCCCGGACCTCCGGAGCGACTTCCCGATCCGTGAACCGCCTTACGGAATGGCGCGCCAAGATCGCTTGTTTGATCGTCATCATTTCCATGGGTCTGCCTCCTCGGACGAAAATTTATCCGTCGGTCAAACGCCCCGCTACTTATCGACCAAAGATTTTACGTAGGATGTACTTCACCCAGCCCCAGACTCCGACCGGCTGTTCTTCCGATCCGTAGGTCGTCGAACCGGAGCCGCCGCTTGAATAGGAGTCCTGCGATGTACTGTCGGAATCCCGGGGCGCGGAAGCGCGCATGGCCGCTCCGCTGCCGATCGACCAGGTTCTTGCCCTCTGGGCCTCCGTCGCCAGCCTGACCGGATCGAGGTCCAGGATCGTCGCCAACTCCGCTAGGTGTGCGGGCGTCGGGATCGAGAAACCCCTCTCCCAGTTTCCCACGGCCTGATGCGTGATCCCCATCCGACCGGCGATGTGCTCCTGATGCATATTGAGCGATAATCTTCGAGATTTGACCGTTTCTCCAAATGACATAGCCGACACCTGCCTTTCGATTCCAGTTTATCAAAAAAACGGCTTTCGCCAATCCTTTTTTTGTTAACGACCGACTTTTATCGAAAAGCAGTGCGGCGACCCGCGCGGCAACTATGATCCTTCGGCGATACGCATCGGGTTTTTGGAGAGCGTCTTGAGCAACCGAATGAGCCCATAACCGATCATGATCGCCGCGACCAGAATATTTGAAATCGCGACCACAGCCTCAGGCAGTGAGGTGTGAAGCATCGAGACGATCGTAACCGTCGTTCCCAAAAAGAGAACGGTCGACAGGCCGGCACCGATCCCGAAAATCGTGATCTCGTTCTTGTTATAGTTCTTTTCGATGGCCTTGACGGCGAAAACACTGCTCCAGAAAAAGAGCGTTAACGGACTCGATATCGTCAGAAGAAAACTGCTCACGAACGCGCCGCTCATCGTCCTCTCTCCGGAGACAACCGCGCCTTGAGCGCCCCGGATCGCTCCCCACAGAAGGTACGCGCCGAACGCCACGATCACCAATGCACTGACGATCGCGAAGGTGTGCTTCACCTTCGGATGATCGATCAGTTTGGCGATCCCCAGAATGGACAATGCGACATAAATATAATCCGCCAGCACGACGCCCAGAACGCCGGCCCACGCGACGACGAGATCGGACTCGACTGCGATACTCAGAATGAAGAAGAAAATCGGCCCGATGGCAAGTTGCAGAAATAATCCGGTCAACAGGCCGTTGATCAGCGTTTTCATAAAAAGAGACCTTATACGACCTTCTTGATGATTCGTTCTATGGCGTCGTAATCGCCCTCTTTTGCGGGAAGATCTGCACCGCACTTATAGTATACTCGTTTAAATAAAAATATAAACACCTGACCGGATGAATTCATCTTTTATACGATCTGAAACCTTGCCTCATCCGATCTCTGTGATGATCCGGTCGAGGGCGTCGTCTCTGCCCTCTCTCGCGGATTCGACCGAGACCGGGACTCTTATATCCGGCTCGATGCCCTCTCCTTCCAACGGCTCGTCGTTAAACCACAGATACCGCTCGTTGGAAAGTGAATAGTAAAAATCGCCCGGCAGACTGCGCTCAAACGCGTCCGAATAAAAACCCGCCGTCCTCTCTCCGACCACGGTGATTTTATGGTCCGGATTCGCGAGCATCGCACGCAGGAAGGTTTCCGCCGCACTTATGGTATACTCGCTCGTCAGGATATATACATCTCCCCGAAAAACCTCATCCGCCGGACGGACGGAGGCTTCCTGAAGCGGCGCGTAACCGCCTTCGATCCGAGCCTGTTTCTTGTATGCGATATATGGCTTATCGGTAAAATATCCGGCAAGGCAGAGAGATGTCTCATCATAGCCGCCTCCGTTGAAGCGAAGTTCGATCGCGACGGACTCGATGCCTTTTTTGTTGAACTCTGTGATAATGCGGTCCATCGCTTTTCGGGTCGAAGCGGTCTTGTTGAGCGACTCGGTCCCCATTCCGTGAATGATGATATAGCCGGTCTTATCGGACAACGTGCCGTAACGGATCAGGCAATCGGCGAATTTATAGTAGTCCTTTGCGTACTTCCCGATGATGACATCCGATATCACCGATAATTGCTCGTCGTCCAGGATCCATTCAGGCACGCAATCGGTCGGACAATAGTCGTTCCCGTCCCATTCGAGCTGAACATGTCCGTCCTTCAGGCCGGATACAAGTTCCTTCATCCGCGCAAAAAGCTCCTCGTCCGTCGTATCCTTCGT
The DNA here is from genome assembly GCA_964408695.1 of uncultured Oscillospiraceae bacterium. GTDB lineage: Bacteria > Bacillota > Clostridia > Saccharofermentanales > Saccharofermentanaceae > JAAYCT01. The sequence goes on from CAYPAL010000069.1 coordinate 6,083, forward strand.
GACTTGCCCCTTGAGCTCCTCGTATTTCGCGGAAATGTCCGCCCCGTAGAGGGACTCAAACGCGTAGTTTTCGTCAAACATCTCGAAAAACATCGCGAAGATCTCGACCGGCATACCTCGCTTGACCTCGGTCTTCCGCTCGAAAATCGATGCGTCGGCCGGATTCAGGCGATACGTGTATTGGGCGCCGACATCGACCATCTCAAGGCCTTCGGCGGTCATGACGAGCTTCATCTTCCCGATGCCCGAAATCAATTGATCTCCGAATAAAAAACCGTCGAAGCCCTCTTCCCTCGAATAAAAAGAATCGGTCATCTCGTAAAATTTCACGGAGCCGTTGCGGATCTTTACGCAAAGCCCGTAGCCCTCCGTCGTCCAGACCCCGTTATACTTCCTGTGGTATAAAAAATATCCGGTAAAAATCGATGCCAACACACCGACAATGCAAACGACGACGATGATCGCCTTTTTCTTCTTGCCCTTCATTGTTACCCTCCAAAATCAAACTCAGAGAATCATCGCACAGCGGGTCGGAGAATGTCAATGAATTCTGCGAGGAGAACACCCGACGCACTTATCTGTTTTCAGCGAAATGACCGGTGATCCTCGTCCAGGCATTCCGGGAAGCGATGAATTGCCGGTAATGCTTTTCAACGTTTCGATCGAATTTCTCCAACTCTGCAAGAACATTCATAAAATCCGCGGATTGAAAGAAATCACACACTTTCGGAAGAGAGGCCGTCAGATTCGCCTTCATTTCGCTTATTTTTTCATCATATCGATCACGTTGAGTGATATACAGAAGAAGCGGCTTATACCGCACCCAACCGATACAGGCGTGATAGAAGCGCATAATGATCTTTTCCGAATTCGCTTCGATATATTTCAACCGATTCGGGAGTACCCCGTTCATCAAATGACGATAAGTGGAAAAGCCGTCATGAAAAGCGTAGCACGGAACGCGCAGTACCTTTCGGTCACTGAGACAGGTACTTAAAAAGGTATCTTCTCCGCGCGCGCCGGGAGGGTTATAGAAAGGGATCGTTCGGTCCGGAGCGGTTAAGTTGATGCACAAATTCCCGCCCGAAATAAA
>CAYPAL010000070.1:0-4458 GCA_964408695.1 uncultured Oscillospiraceae bacterium
TGGAGCGGATCCGCTTTTCGAGGGATCCAGGCCTGTCGGGTTGCAAAAAAAGTACGGAGCTTCTCTTTAAAGCCGGAAACCTTGGTCAGATGCAGAAACATTCGGCGGACGTGCGGAATAAAGAGGAACAAGAGGATCAGTACCACCGAAACGCCGAGCATCAGGTGCCGCTGGTTCGCGTAGACATTGATCGCCCAGAGTCCCCATTCATCCCTCGGCGTCAGAGAGAACCAGTCTCTTTGTTGCGAAATCTCGCGGAAAACTGTCTGAAGGCTTGCACCGGGCAGCTTGAAAAGCTCGATCAATTGATAAACGATATTCATCGCGCTTCGAAACAGTACCAAAAGAGGCGTGACCAGAAAGGCCAGCCTGCGGCCCGATAAGAGGACCGCCAGTGCGCCCAGAAGGACGACCGCGCTCACAAAGGTCAGGATGAACGGAAGATTGAACGCCCAATCAAGCGGGAGGCCGAGCAGTTTGAGATTTCCACAGAGAAAATAGAAGAAGAAGTGATATTGAATCTTATCTCCCGGGAAATGCGGATACTCGGTCGGGAAGTTACTGCCGGTCGAAAACGAGGAAGCGACCGCGATGTGCGGGCCGAAGTCGCTGGCGACCGACGGGCCGACGAGAAGTTGATTCCCTTCGATACGAAAGGTATAGAAGCTGATATAGGCCGCGGCCGCTACAACGGCGAGAATGGTCAGCGACAGAAGGATGATCATCCCGGGATGGCGGTCAAATACGGGGATTTGTCTTTTGCGGTTATCGACGGGGGCCTTGCGGCTCGCCGTTTTATCGATGTAATCCCGGTGTTTACGCAAATAACATTTCTGCCACAGAAGGCTTCCGAGATACAAGAACAGGCACAGGGACAAGATGTTGGCCGGGTACAGGACGTGCATATCGCTTGGAACAAAACGATAGATCCCCAGCGCCGCGTAGTATGTGACCATGGTGACCGTCATCAGGCCGATCACAAAGCCGGCAGGGAGCACAAACAACAGGGACGGCGTCTTGGCCGTCAATTCCTGATTGACAGAGATCCCCAAATATAACCTTCGAATATCGGGAATCATAAATCGAATCAGTTGAGTTCCGAAAAACAGGCAGACGAGCAGGTACAAAATTCCAAACATTATGGCTCCTTCCCCGTGGACAAGGATTCGGAATGATCGTCAGTCTCCCGGGACATCCGGGTGTCCTCCGAAATGATATATCTGGGGCGGTTCTTCACCTCGTCGAAAATCAGCGCGATGTACGTACCGATCAATCCGAGGCTGATCATCACACAGGCGCCGACGGCCAGATTGACGATGATCACGGTGGTAAATCCGCCGGCGGCGACTCCCGAAAAATAATTAAACAAGGTCTGAATCAGCAAAATGATGGTGCCGAGCAGAAAAACAGCACCGATGAAGCTGATCAGATGCAGAGGAACGGCCGAAAAGGAGACGATCGCATGGAGCGAGAGGCGCAGGAGACTGCTGAGTTTCCAACGTGAACGACCGGTCTGGCGCTCCGCTACTTCAAAGGGAAAGGAGGTCCTACGGAACCCGAGCCAGGCCGACAGACCGCGGAAGAAGGTGTTGTGCTCGCGAAGGGTCCTCCATTTCAGCACGACCTTGCGATCCAAGAGCTTATAATCGGATGCGTCGGACAGGTCGTAGCCTGCGAGACGTTTGAAAAGTCCGTAAAAGAGTTTGGCTTGAAATTTCGAAAAGAGGCCCTCGCGGCCGCGATCCGACTTGATTCCTTCGACGATTTCGAAACCCTCGTCACGCCACAGTCGAATCATCTCCGGAATGAGTTCCGGCGGATGCTGAAGATCGCCGTCCATCATGATGACCGCATCGGCATCCGCCACATCGAGACCGGCGCAGATGGCTGCTTCTTTCCCGAAATTCCGGGAGAGACTGATCCCGCGAACCCGCGACGGATATTTCTCCGAAGACTCCGTGATGGCCTTCCATGTGCCGTCCGAAGAGCCGTCGTTTACAAGGAGGAGAGAATAGGAAAGTTCGAGCCCGTTCAAAAGCGGGATCATTCGTTCCACGGTCACGGGGATCTGTTTCTCTTCGTTGTAGAAGGGCATGAGGACGATCAAATCCATAACGTTGCACCCCGCTTTCCAAATAAATATACACAATAATATTAGCATACGTGCCCGGCTTTATTACTACTCTTCGGTTACATTTACGTTCGCGTTTCCCCGCAATATCGTAATCGCCCGGCGGCTGTGGTAATATTCTATGTGTTTATTCTTTGGAATCGGAGGATCTCGTCCCATGAGAATCGTTGTTTTGGCAGGCGGTCTGAGCCCGGAACGGGACGTTTCCCTTTCTTCCGGCAGTCTGGTCGCCAACGCGCTTTTGGATAAAGGACACAGCGTTGTGATGGCGGATGTTTATGAAGGCATCGAATTTCCGGAGTGCAGGGAAGACCTTTTTATCCTGCCATCCGGATCGTTTCGGTATCACTATGACATACCGGGCACGGCGCCGAATCTCGATACGCTGATCGAAAAGCACGGCGGTCGAATGGCATTGATCGGAAAGAATATCCTGGAACTGTGCACGATGGCCGACGTCGTATTCATCGCACTGCACGGCGCGATGGGGGAGAACGGTCAGCTTCAGGCGGTTTTGGAGTGCAATGACATCCGCTATACCGGTTCCGATTATTGCGGAAGTCTTTTGGCGATGGACAAGGACCTGTCGAAGAAACTCATGCGATTGGCGGGAGTGCCGACCGCCGACTGGGTGCCGGTTCGCCCGACGGAGGAGTCCCTTCGGGAAGTCCGTGAGACTGTCGGATTTCCTTGCGTCATCAAGCCGACTCACTGCGGGTCCAGCGTTGGGGTGTCCATTATTTCTGCCGAGGAGGATTTCCTGCCGGCGGTCTGTCTGGCCAACGAGTACGAGAGCACGGTTCTGGCCGAAAAGATGATCCCCGGCCGTGAGTTTTCGGTGGGCATCTTAGGCGGAGAGGTTTTACCGGCCATCGAGATCATCCCGCATCAAGGATTTTACGACTATATGAACAAATATCAGAAGGGCCTCGCGACCGAGGTATGTCCGGCCGACCTCGCACCGGAACAGGCGGAGAGTATGGCTCGCTACGCACGGATCACACATGATGCACTTCGCCTCGGGAGTTATTCGCGAGTCGACTTTATACTCGGGTCGGACGGGGTTTTTTACTGTCTGGAAGCCAATACGCTTCCCGGCATGACACCGACGAGCCTTCTGCCGCAGGAAGCGGCGCAGGTCGGTCTTTCTTATCCTGATTTATGCGACCGGATCGTCCGAATGGCGCTGAAATGAAGATCGGCGTGATCGGAGCGGGCCCGGCGGGACTCATGGCCGCGATATCGGCGGCGCAGAGCGGAGCCCGCGTGACGCTTTTCGAGAAAAACGCCATGCCGGGACGCAAGCTTCTCCTGACCGGCAACGGACGGTGTAATCTGACCAATCGGCTTTCGCTCGACGAATATCCCGATCGGTATTTTGGTAACGGAAAGTTCCTGATCAAAGCACTCTATGCTTTCGGGCCGGAGGATACAGAGCGTTTTTTCGAGGGATCCGGAGTTCGTCTGACCGAAGAGGCGGGCGGGCGCGTTTTTCCCGCAAGCGGACATGCGTCGGATATCCTCACCGCCCTTTCGGAGGGAGTCTCCGGACTCGGAGTCCGTTTTGTGGGTACCGGACCGGTTTTGGATCTTCGAAGAAACCGCGCGGGTAAAGTCGCGAAAATCATTACGACGGAAGGGACGCACGAAGTCGACGCTTGCATCTTGGCGACGGGCGGAAACGCGTATCCGACGACGGGTTCATCCGGAGACGGAGCGGTCATCGCGTCCCGGATCGGGCATACGATCGTCCCGCCGAGACCGTCTCTGTCGCCTGTCGATATCGTTCCGGAGGAACTGCCGATGATTCCAGGGGTATCCTTGAGTGAGGTCAAGGTGACCGTTTTCACGGAAGGTATAGTCGCGGCAAAGAGAAAGGGCGACGTCCTTTATACTCATTACGGATTATCCGGCCCGGCGGTGCTTTCATTGGCGAGATATTTTCCGACGGATCCGACCGTGTATGGCGGGCGGGTCCGGGTGGAGCTCGATCTGTGGCCCGATACGGCCGAGGAAAATGCCGGAGAACGGATGATGAAGCTTCTTTCCGGGAACAGAAACATTAAAGTGATTCAAGCGCTCCGCGGTTGGTTTCCCGCATCGGTCATCGAGCACCTTTTCGAGCGGGCCGGTGTGTCGTCGGATGTATACTGTCGCGATTTTAAAAAAGAAGATCGAAAAGCGCTCCTGCGTAACATCCGGGCTCTTTCGTATCGCGTGGCGCGCCCGCCGCTTTTTTCGACCGCGATGGTGACCGCCGGCGGAGTATCCCTTCGTGAGGTCGACCCCAAAACAATGCAGTCGAGGATCGTAGACGGATTGTTTTT
>CAYPAL010000070.1:4558-7160 GCA_964408695.1 uncultured Oscillospiraceae bacterium
CGCATGATGCAAAGGATCTCACGTATCCGGGAAATGGCGAAGAAGCCGTCCGAACCGTTTCCGGTCGGCAGCGCCGGATTTCGATGCAGTCTTCCGAAGTCCGGCTTTTCACGGGATCAGTACCGGAAAATGGTGCTGAAAGCAAAGGAATATATCCGGAATGGCGACATCTATCAGGTGAATCTCTCTCAGCGTTTCACCGGCTGGTTTTCCGGCGATCCGCTCGTTGCCTATCGCGCGCTTCGACGCGCTTGTCCCGCGCCCTTTTCGGCCTATATGTCTTTCGGCTCCCTACGGATCCTTTCGAGCTCGCCCGAGCGCTTTTTCGAAACGGACGGACACATGATCCGTACTCGTCCGATCAAGGGAACGCGTCCCAGAGGAGAGACGCCGGAGATGGATCGTGCACTTCTTCGGGAGCTTTCGGAAAGCGAGAAGGAACGGGCGGAGCTCACGATGATCGTCGACTTGCTTCGAAACGATCTGGGACGCGTCTGCCGATTAGGTTCGGTTCGGGTCGAGGAACTCTGTGAACGGGAAACGTACGAGAATGTATTTCATCAGGTGGCAACCATCCGGGGAGAATTATCGGAAAAGGTCGGCACCGGAGATATTCTTCGTGCTGTCTTCCCCGGCGGATCGATCACCGGAGCCCCGAAAATCAGAGCAATGGAAATCATTGAAGAACTGGAGCCGGTGAAGCGCGGGATTTACACCGGTTCCTTGGGATATTTGGGCTTTGACGGCCGATCCGATTTAAATATCGCGATCCGAACACTTGTCTGTTTGGAAAATCAATTCTATTATCAGGTTGGAGGGGGCATTGTCTGGGATTCGGATCCGGACGAAGAATACGACGAGACCCTCCATAAGGGACGATCGATCTATAAAGCGCTGGAATCGTTTTGCGGCGAGTGGAGAGGTGAGAAGATATGATGTCCGATCGATTGGAGGATTCCGTTCGCCGGAATGACCCATCATTGCCGTCCAACATCGACGTTTTCGAGACGTTTCTGGTGATGGATAACGGCCGGGTGTTCCTGCTCGACGAACATCTGAGTCGCATGAAACGATCGATAGACGAGTTGGAGTTGGGGGACGCACCGGACACGGAGGATTTGAGCAAACAAATAAAGGATTTGGCCGGGAAAGAAGAATTCAGGAACCGCGTACTGCGACTGGAGTATTCCTCAGGAGCAGGCGGAACGCCGATTTTTTCGGTGAATGTTCGCAATCATCCGGAGCCGATAAGAGCCGGCTGTCCCGTTCGACTGGTCATCGCCGATGTTCGCCGCAATCCGAAAAGCTATGTGGTTTACCATAAGACCGGCAACTACATGGAGAATCGGATCGCGCAAAAAAAGGCAAAGAAACGCGGATTTGACGATGCGCTTTTTCTGAACACGGACGGATTCATCGCCGAGACAGCAGTGAGCAATATTTTCCTCGTTAAGGACAACACCCTGCTGACACCGAGTGTGGAATGCGGGATCCTTCCGGGGATCGTACGTTCATGGGTCTTAAGCCATGCGATCCATAACGATCTGATCGCGATTCAAATGGCTCTGGACTTAGGAGAACTGCGCGAGGCGGACGAGGTTTTTGTGACCAATTCGGTCATCGGCATTCGCTCGGTCTCCGAAGTTGTCGGGGCCGAAGGCGCGGTTTTTTCTTCTTCGGGGCAAACGCCGGTGACGCACCGCCTTCGCGGTGCGTTCGGGGAGGCGCTTCAATTGTCCGAAGAGTTGCGTGACCGGGAATAGATTCTTCTTTTGACGCGTGGATTTCTTTTCTCTAAAAAGAGCGGATCGAATTCATATACTTGAACCGTACGAGTTTTTTCGGGTATACTGAAGGGCAGAAATCACGGAGGAAATGCCGATGAAAAGACAGGATTATATTTCTTGGGACGAATATTTCATGGGCATCGCCCTGTTGTCCGCATATCGAAGTAAAGACCCCGGAACACAGGTCGGCGCGTGCATCATCAGTGCGGATAAAAGGATACTGACGATGGGCTATAACGGAATGCCGATCGGTTGCTCGGACGACGAGTTCCCCTGGGAGCGCGAGGGAAGTCCGTTGGATACGAAGTACTTGTACGTTTGTCATGCTGAGATGAATGCGATTTTGAACAGCGGAACCGCTGATCTTCGCGGGAGTGTAGTTTATACGACCCTGTTTCCCTGCGCCGAGTGCACCAAGGCTCTGATCCAGAAGGGCATATCGGAGGTGTGTTACCTCTCCGACAAGTACGCGAGCGAGGATCTGTTCGTCGCCGCCCGTCGGATGATGGACGCCGCAGGGGTGCGATACAGGCATTACGAGCCGTCCGGAAGAGAGATCCCGATCCGGGTGTAACCGCGAATGACACCGAAGGAGCGGACGAACGTGCTTAACACTTAGCACAGTGCGAGATATTTAATTGGAGGAATTCAGTTTATGATTCTTACGGTAAAGGGGTTGAGCAAGACCTACGGTACCAAGAAGGCAGTCGATTCGATCAGTTTCGAGTTAGACCGGCCGGGTGTTTTCGGTTTGATCGGCACGAACGGCGCCGGCAAGACGACGACGATCCGTATGATGCTCGGCATCATCGAAA
>CAYPAL010000071.1:0-7109 GCA_964408695.1 uncultured Oscillospiraceae bacterium
GAACAGTCCGGTCATGTCATTTTACTGGATCACGCAACGACGGGTGACGGTATCCTGACTGCCCTTGCACTGCTGAAGGCTTTGTACCGCAGGGGACAAAGCCTTGTAGAGGCTTCAAAAATCATTCGGATCTTACCCCAAGTCCTTCTTTCTGCAAAGGTGAAGAATGAGGACAAGGCAAAGGTCATGAAGTTCGATTTACTCAAATCTACTATCGACAAGTACGAGAAGCAATTAAACGGCAAAGGTCGGATCCTGGTTCGCGCATCCGGCACGGAGCCTATCATTCGAGTCATGATCGAGGGCGAGAACGAGGAAGAAATTTCTCTGATGGCCAGAGACTTAGTGGCGATCATTCAGAAGAACTTTATTGTATAGCGTTGAGTTGATGAAGCGCTTTTGAAGGGCGGCCACCGTTTACACCGTCATTTAGCAGGCCTCGATCCGGAGAATCCGGAGGCTATATGTGTGGAATTGTTGGTTATGTCGGCGTTCATGACGCCATACCGATCCTTATTCGCGGATTGGAAAAACTTGAATACAGGGGCTATGACTCCGCGGGCGTTACTTTTCTCGAAAACGACCTGGTTCGTGTCATTAAGAAAAAGGGCAGGATCAAAGTCCTCGACGAGACGCTTCAGGAGCTTGGCTACAATACGTCTCCCGAGCACGCGCAGGAAGGCAAAATATGCCTCGGCATGGGTCATACCCGGTGGGCGACCCACGGTGCCCCGAGCGACGAGAACGCGCATCCCCATCTCTCGGACCAACGACATGTTTGCGTGATCCACAACGGGATCATCGAAAATCATGTCGAACTCAAAACATTTCTGGTCGACCGGGGCGTGCGTTTTATATCCGAGACCGATTCCGAGGTGGTGGCTCATCTTATCGAGTACCATTACCTGACCAATTGTAACGCGGATATCTTCAGCGCCGTTCAGGCCGCCCTTTTGGAAATCGAGGGTTCTTACGCTCTGGTAGTACTGTGTACAGAACACCCGGACCTTCTGATCGCGGCCAAAAAAGACAATCCGTTGATCATCGGTTACGGCAGCGACGCAAATTACGTCGCTTCGGACATCCCGGCCCTGATCGAGTATACACGAGACGTCCTGATCGTTGAGGACAACGAAATCGCCATCATCCGAAAGGATTCGGTGCATCTTTTTACTGTGCACGGACAGGTGGTCGAACGGGATTCTTTTCGCGTGGACTGGGATGCGGAAGCGGCCGAAAAGGGCGGCTTCGAACATTTCATGATGAAAGAGATCTTTGAGGAGCCGACCGCCGTTAAAGCGACGATTTCTTCCAGAATCCGCGCGAACCGGATCGTTCTCGACGGTTTTCCGCTTGATCGCGAAAGGATCCTCCGGGCACCGCGTATTCACTTTGTTGCCTGCGGCACGGCTTACCACGCCGGCTGTGTCGGCAAGAACATCATCGAAAAGCTGTGCCGTATACCCGTTGAGGTCGACGTCGCTTCGGAATTCCGCTATAAGGATCCGATCATTACCGAAGATTCGATTGTGATCATCATCAGCCAGTCCGGAGAGACGATCGATACACTGGCGGCGATGCGCGAGGCAAAAAGGCGCGGCGCGCTGACGATTTCGATCGTCAACGTCGTCGGTAGTTCGATCGCCCGCGAATCGGACTATGTCCTCTATACCGCTGCCGGCCCGGAAATTTCGGTCGCTTCGACCAAAGCCTATCTCACCCAACTGTCCTGCATCTATCTGGTGGCGTTTGAGATGGCAAACCTGATCGGCACGATCACAACGACCGAGTACGAGTATTATATTCGTGAAATGATCCGACTTCCGGACATGATCTCCCAAATGCTCGAAAAGCAATCCGAGATCCAGAAGTTCGCGTCGGAGCACTTCAACGCGAAGAGCATCTTTTTTATCGGAAGAGGGCTGGATTATTTCTTGTCCATGGAAGCGTCATTGAAACTCAAGGAGATTTCGTACATTCACTCCGAAGCCTACCCGGGCGGGGAGCTGAAGCACGGCACTATCGCCTTGATCGAAAAGGGCACCCTTGTAGTTTGCTCGTTGACTCAAGACCGACTGATGGAAAAGATGATCTCCAACATCTCCGAGGTGAAGGCGAGAGGAGCCATCGTGCTGGGCATCACGATGGAGGATAAGGAGAACGCGATCCGTTCCTGTGACGAGACTTTCACGATCCCCGTCATTGATCCGCTTCTGGCTCCCATGCTTGCGGTGACGCCCTGCCAACTTTTCGCTTACTATATGGCCGTCAACAAAGGGTGTGACGTTGATAAACCCAGAAATCTGGCCAAAAGCGTCACGGTCGAGTAAACGCGCGAATTTACAAAACAGGACATGGGCGACACAAGAGAGGCCCTGTTTATGACGCAGTGCTTTTCGATCGGTGGGAATCGAAAAAATTAATCAATCCACTTCCAGGATATCGCGGTAATGAGAGAGCAGTTTCTGCTGATCCTCGGGCAGTGAAGGGTATTGAGGATCGATTTTTTCGAGCGTTTTCAAAAGGATCTCGCTGACGACCGTCCGCGCGAACCATTTGCGGTCGGCGGGAACGACGTACCAAGGGGCATAGTCGGTTGCGGTGTTCCGGATCATTTCCTCGAAAGCCTTCTGGTAAGCATCCCAATGCTTGCGCTCATCTAAGTCCCCGGCGCAGAATTTCCAGTTTTTGGCCGGGTCGTCGATCCTTTTAAGGATTCGTTTTTTCTGCTCGTCCTTCGAGAGGTGCAGGTAAATTTTTATGATCACGATTCCGTTCTCGTAGAGATATTTCTCAAAATCGACGATCTGGCGGTACCTATTTTTCCAAATATCGTCCTTAAGGATATTCTCCGGCAATTGCTGTTTGGAAGGAAGATCGTGGACCTTGGCTACGAGGACTTCCTCGTAATGGGATCGATTGAAGATCCCGATGGTTCCCCGCTGAGGAAGTTGGCGATTGACGCGCCAAAGGTAATCATGATCCAATTCTTCGGAAGAGGGGGCCTTGAAACTTCTCACATGGCAGCCTTGGGGATTCAGTCCGCTGGTCACGTGCTTAATGGTTCCGTCCTTGCCCGCGGCATCTGTCGCCTGAAGGATCATCAGGACACTATTTTTGTTCTGAGCGTATAATTTGTCCTGTAATTCAGCTGACTTTACGGTGTTATCCGCAAGCATCGCCTCGACTATGGAGCGATCATTCTTGGAATAATCGAGCGAGTCGTCACACGCGATCGAGTCCAGTTTGAAATTCTTACCATTGCTAATACGAAATTTAGAGATATTCATGGAGCCTCCCAAAAATTGCTGACTATTCAGTTTCAATATAAATATACACGCTTACTTCAGCCCGGACAAGAAATTAAATAAAGACAACGCGAGTAGAAATTGATAAAATACAGTGTATCTATAGTATCGGAGGAATGTTTATGGTTATCGGCATACAAATATCTGACCTGTTGGATCTTGAAAAGACGATCGCTTCCGAAATATTTACGAACAGACAGAATGTCTGGGAGGTGCTCCCGGACATAACACAGTTCATTCGTCGTCTCGGCACTACATTGAACCCGGATGAGTATGATATGCGCGGGGAGGACATTTGGATCTCCAAGAGCGCCAAGGTGTTCGACAGCGCTTACATTGCGGGTCCGTGCATCATCGATCACGGAGCGGAAATCCGCCATTGCGCGTTTATCCGCGGAAGTGCCGTAGTCGGGAAGAATGCGGTGGTCGGAAACTCGACCGAACTGAAAAACGTCATCCTTTTCGACGGGGTACAGGTCCCACACTATAATTACGTCGGAGATTCCGTTCTCGGCTATAAGGCGCATATGGGCGCGGGAGCCATCACCTCGAACGTGAAGTCGGATCATACCCTTACGATCTTTCGTTTCGGAGATGAAACGGTACCGACTGGCATGAAGAAATTCGGAGCGGTTTTGGGCGATTACGTCGAGATCGGATGCAATAGTGTCCTGAATCCCGCAACGATCGTCGGGAGGCATTCGAATGTCTATCCGCTTTCGATGGTACGCGGTTTTGTCCCTGCAAACAGTATATATAAGAAGCAAGGAGAAGTCGTAACGAAGAAGGATTGATCCCAAAAAACGGATTAAACGAAAAGGCCGGCTCAGTCGATGACTAAGCCGGCCCTTTATTGATAGGACAATCGTCAAATTACACGGGTACGAATCTTATCCAGCGCTTCTCTTGCGGTCTGGCGTACTGAGGGATCCGAGTCTGCATACGCAAGTTTCTTGACGTATTCTTCGCAATGCTTCGCGTTGATCGCTCCGACCGCTTCCGCTGCCGCTGCTCTCACGGCCGGTGAACTGTCTCTCAAAAGAGGAATGAGCTGCATCCCTGCATCATACGTCTTGATTTGTCCGAGGGCTTGAGCAACAGCCGCTCTAACCTCATCGTCCGAATCATCCTTCATCTTGACCAGAGCGCCAAGATTCTGCTTCTTTCCAAGTTTTTCGATTTTTTCAACGACCCTTTCGATTCTTGCCATCTTGATCGCCCCTTTCATTGGTCTTAACCCTAATTAGATTATGCTCGTTTCAAATATTAAATACTATAGTGATGTACGGTTGTTTTTGTAAAATTAATGTGTCAAAAATGTTAAGAGCGATTCATTCAAGCCTAATCCTCAAAAGGTCCATATTATGGGAGTTTCCTCGAAACGTTTTATTTTAGGAACTCTTGACGATGGAATTCACCTTCTGATCATGAGCGACTTGCAGTGTTTGACAATATCATTTTGAACGGAGACGCACAAAGTTGTGAAGTGTGTTTCATAGAGCTTTCGGGAAGAGTGATGCAACAATTCGTTACTTTTCTCTTACAGTATGCACGGAGTGGGTTTGATTTTCGCGTAATAGGATATAATATAGTAGTGTTCAGTTGAATTTATAGATTTCGACATTAAGGATTTTTACTGCATGCAGAAACGAATCGGATGCCTTATCATTATTTCGGCGCTCCTGTGCCTTGCTGTGGCTTGCTCCGATAGTCGTACGACCACCGAGACTTCTGTTGTTCATAACCCGAACGACTTTTTAAATCCCGCTTTGGAGCAAACTACGGTTACGGCGACACCCTCGCCGACGCCTTCCCCGACACCGACCCCGACTCCGACCCCGACCCCGACTCCGACTGCCAAGGAGATCGTCGTCAGTTTTTTAGGCGACTGCACCTTAGGTCAGAACAAGGACCACGTGGGAACCGAATACAGTTTCGGTTCCGTTGTCGGGCAAGACTATGCGTACCCCTTTATGAATGCGGTGTCGTTGTTGAGTCAAGACGATTTGACCTTGGCCAATCTGGAAGGTCCTTTGACGGATTCTACTGCTTTTCGCGAGAAGGAGATCGTTTTCAAAGGACTTCTCGAATATGTCGAAATATTGGAACTGGGTAGTGTTGAGGCGGTGAATCTCGCCAATAATCATGCGTATGATTACTGGGACCGAGGTCTCAATGATACGCGCGAAGTCCTGGAGAACGCGGGAATACTCTGGAGCGACAACGTGAACTACTCGTTTTTCGAGGTGGACGGAGTCAAGATCGGAATGGCCGGTTTCAATTTTCCCTATCAGATGCAACCGATCTATAACGCGATCGATGCCCTTCGGGAAGCGGGGTCCGATATTGTCATCATATCCATACACTCCGGGACCGAGCGCATGTATGAGCCCGATTCGGTGGGTATTAAAATGGCGCATGACATTATCGACTACGGGGCGGATATCTATGTCGGACATCATCCGCATCGACTTCAGCCGATCGAGTACTATAACGGCAAGTACATACTTTACAGTTTATCCAATTTTGTTTTCGGAGGTCAGCCGTGGCTCACAGACCCGGATACTGCGATCGTTCAATGCACTTTCACCGTTGATTTGGGGGTGTTGACCGATGTTCGACTGAATGTCGTTCCTTATACGATGACGACGACATTTCCGGGCAACGACTACTGTCCCAAGCCTTACGAACCCGGTTCGGAGGAGTACAATCGAGTAATGGAGAAACTTAGATGGTCCGATCGCCCGGAATAAATGTTTCATTTGACGTGACGGGTATAGATTGATATATTTTTTGTCGGGATACGACCCAATCCGGGAGGTGAAAAATGCCAATGAAAAAGGTGCTCGTCGTACTGGGCAGTGATTCGGATTTTCCGATGATGGAGCCGTGCTTCAAGCTTTTGAACAAATTCTCGATCCCCTACGAGGCTCATGTATGTTCCGCACACAGATCTCCACGTAAAGCCGCCGATTTCGCGGTAAACGCCAGAGATAACGGCTTTGGTGTGATCATCGCCGCGGCGGGTCTGGCGGCGCATTTGCCCGGCGTCCTGGCCTCGTTCACAACACTTCCGGTCATAGGGGTTCCCTGCAAGAACGGGGCTCTTTCCGGCGTGGACGCATTGTATTCTATCGTTCAGATGCCTTCGGGAGTCCCCGTGGCGGCGGTCGCGATCGACGGATCGGCAAATGCCGCGATTTTGACCGCACAGATCATGGCGCTCAGTGACGAGGCGCTGTCTGAGCGTTTGATCCTTTACAAACAAGAACTCGAGATGTCGGTCGATCTTCGGAACGAGCGCCTCATCGAAAAGCTTTCAACGATCGGAGAATAAGATGAGCAACGACAAATGGGTTGAAGAGTGCGGCGTGTTCGGGATCTATGATACTCAAAAGGTTCTGCACGAGGCCGCCCGACTGACTTATTACGGTATCTTCTCCCTTCAACACAGAGGCCAGGAATCGGCTGGAATCGTTGTGAATCATGGCGGACAATTTCTCGGGCATAAAGGCGCGGGTCTTGTCGTAGACGTTTTCGATGATCTGCATCTCGGAATGATGACCGGTCATGCGGCAGTAGGACATGTGCGTTTCCCGGATTCGGGTGAATCCGGTTCCGATGTGATCCAGCCGATGCAAATCAAGTCGAAGGCCGGACAGTTGGCGATTTCGACCAACGGCGCGATCATAAACGCGAACGAGATACGAAACCAATTGAAGGAAATCGGTGCAATTTTCCAGACGACGGCTGATTTTGAAGTTCTGTTATCCCTTCTTGCAAGGAATCGTATTTCATCCG
>CAYPAL010000072.1:0-6661 GCA_964408695.1 uncultured Oscillospiraceae bacterium
TGAAACTATGGAGTTCACCCTAATTGTAGCAAAATTTTGACGATTGTCTATATGGAGCCGAAGAGCAGTCGACAGAAGAAGTACAGAAGGGGTCCGCGGGCGCGTACAAGACGACGTTCGAGACGGGAAGAGTACGCGGTCATCTGATCCAGATCATCCTCCGTCGGTTCCAACAGAGCGAAGCGCAGTCGAATGACCGGATCGAAAATATCGCGGAAACGATCCTCAAACCACACGACATCAATGCGCGCGAGAAAAGAAGAGATGGTTTCGCCCGGTCGGATCGAATAGCCGAGATAGGCATATTGTCTGATAATACGCAGATAGCAAGCCTCAACCTGAGACGGAAGATCCGGATTCCGGGACGCGAGATACTTTCGGAGGGCCTTCGGTCGAAGAAGTAAGAGAACGGAGCGTATGATCACATAAATCAGAAACAGCGATGCAATCGCGAGGGTCAAGCCTGAGATCAGGACCGAATTTGAACCAAGAGGGCCGTTATTCGCGGTCATGTCGTCGTCGGCCGGTGTCGTTGTCGGGATCGGAGTCGGTGTTTTTATACCTCCGTTTGAACCATTGCTTTCGGGTTCGATGACGTAGCCGATTTCGTTCGGATCCGAAACTAACGGATCAAAAACGATCCAACCGATTCCTCTCAGGTATATCTCGGTCCATGCGTGAGCGTTGGCATGCGTTGCGATGTAATTATTGCTGACCTTAATGAACGGACTGCGCTTGAGAACAAAACCGTTAACATAACGGGCCGGAATACCTGAGGAACGCGCCATTACCGTCATGGCGCTGGCGTAATACGTGCAGTAACCTTTGCGCGTTTCAAGAAAATGGGCGACGAAATCGACGTTTTCCGGCGGATTTCCGGGAGTCAGGGTGTATTCGCAGTTTTCTGCCAGCCATTTTTCGATTGCCAGTGCCTTCGAATAAGGTGAATCGATGCCTGCCGTGATTTCTTCCGCAAGAAGAGGGACGCTGTTGGGCAATGTGTCGGGGAGTTGTAAGTATGTCTTGGCCCCTTGATCGAAAAACTTGTCATCCGAATCAGCGGTCAGTTGTTCGAGTCTCAGCATATTTTCGTTAAAATCGGGCAGGGAGCGGTCAAAATACAAGGTTTCGATATAGTATGTCATGAACGAATACGCCGCTTCCGGCACAAACAGTTCGCCTTGCTCATTGAAAAACGCCGAGGAATCATCGATTGTGGCTTCGCCGGAAAACTCCTGAAGTTTACCGGAGGAAAAAAGTGTACTGCCACGGAGGACGGTATTGACGGACAGCTTAATTTTCCGGAGCAGTTCGGAGCGAAGAGCCCGAACTTCTTTGCCGCCCGAAGGGATGTCGTCCTGAAATACATCCTTGCGCGTCAAAATGGTGAGAAGACTGTTAACGCGGTACTTGTGCAGGGAGGTGCGGTCGTGCCAACCCAATCCGTCGTAGGTGTCAAAATAAGTTCCGGCAAGGGGGATCGGGGTTTCGGTATTCACATAAAGCGCCGGTGTGTTATTGGGGATCACGTCTCCGCCCAGTTTCACGTCCAGGGGAGAGAAGCCGGAGAACGAAATATTGAAGAGCCCGGTTGGTGCCGCCTTTGAAACGCCGATACGGGTGACATCCGAAATATCCTCCACCAGATTGCCGAGCGATTCGCTCTTCCATTTCCCGTCCACCTTCGGCGAGGCGGCGACGGCAATAAGCAGGACGATGGGAACGATAAGGGTCGCCGAAATCATATGCGAGTGTGCCGGTTGTTCTTTGCCTTTTTTCTCAAGGCGGGCGGACTTCAAACCCTGATACTTAGAAAGAGCGACAAACCCGACGAAGAGGATGACCGGTAATAAATCGCTCGCCGTTTTCGGGTTCAAGAGATAGAGGTATACAGAGGCTCCGATCAGTAAGGGCGGGAGGATCAAGAACACAAAAAACTTTCGAAAATAAATGAAAAACATGCCGGAAAGAATCAGCGCCATCAAGGAACGAATCACAAAATCCGTGATATCGGTAGCCGGGAGCGTTTCCGCGGCGGATCCGTAGACGGACAGCGGATCGAAATTCCGGATATCGCCGAAAAAACTGCGGTCGGGATCAAAAAACATAATCACGGCAAGTGTCAGCGGTACGATGATGCCGACGAGGACGGGAAGAATCCACCATTTTCGAGAAAAAACGAGTATCGCGGCAGTGGCCGCGGCCGCAAGAAACATGCAGGCACCCAGAGAACGGATCGGGTATGTGAAAGGAAGAAGAATCCAAAGGGCAATGCCCGAAAGCCCGAACGCGCAAATTGCGTCGACCAGAAGCGCACCGTTTTTGAGATTCAGATATTTCATCACCGGCTCAACTCTCCCTGCTCTTAAAAAGTCCGTTTATCTCTTCGCCGTCACGGATATACCGCAAGTCGACTTTACCGGCCCGATACTCCCCGCCGATGGCGATGAGAGTGATGTTTTTCTCAGCGGAGAACTCGTCCTCGAGAAATGCCAATACCGAAGCGCTCGCATGTCGGGTAACCAATGCGATATCCTGAAACGCACCGGCCTCCGCATACAGCGATTGTCGAAGATCCTCCGGGCGTGACGGCCCGCCGAAAACGAGGTAAGCGAGAACTTCTCTGAATTGGTCAATGTTTCTGACGGAATCACAGGTGAAGGAATCGTCCGGAAAACCGGAAAAACCGAATCGAGCGGCTCTGCCGCTCAGAACAGTGGCCATGCTGAGGGTTGCCGCGTATTCGCAAACAGCGTCCGCATACTTCGCCAGATGATCTCCGGTCAAGCCGTGCGCGGCTGTGTCGATCAGGACGTAAACCGTTTCCCTGGCCGGAACGTCGTACTGTCGGGTATATAGGCGTCGTTGCTGGAAGGATTTTTTCCATAGAATTCGCTTATTCGGATCCCCTGGCCGGTACAGTCGCGCGTCCGAGTAATTCTCGGGATTCTCCTCGTTTCTTTTATTCGACGTGCCGAAAACCTTGGCATCACGTTGTTCGATCGGCATCGAATCGATCGGAAGAACTCTTGGAAGTACAACCAGCTCCTTCATACGGTAATATGAGAGCCTGCGCATATCAAAGCGGGAAGGAGCGATGCCGAAAATATCGTTGATCAGGATCCGTGTCATGCCGATGTGATAAACTCCCCGATAAGACAAGCGGAGAGGCACGACGAATTTCCTGCCCGAAAAAGGCGAAAGATTCAGCACGAGATCGACATTTTCCGACGGTGAAGCGACCTCGACATGAATGTTCATCATCGACAAAGGAAGGATCGTCTCGTTTCTCAGATCCAGTTCCAGTGAGGAGTGCTCATCCTTGGTACATTTAGCCTGCGTGAGCTCCTGCATGAATCGGAAGGAGTACATCGTGAAGAGATTCAGTAAAAACATGGCAATTATTAAGAAAAGCCCGAACAAGAAAAGGAAATGAAATACCCGGACCCCTGTATATAATCCCAACAGCAGGCATGTGATCAGTAGAAAATAATATGTGAACCGGACCGGCTTCATGAAACGCCCGGGACTTTTATTGCCCGGATGATCGCTCCGAGAACCGATGATGGCGTATCCTTCGACTGAAATTGCTTGCGGCTCAAAACGATCCGATGGGTTAAAACGGGCTCGGCCATCGCCTGCACGTCGTCCGGGAGCACATAGTCTCTTCCGTGAAGCATCGCTTCGGACATGGAGGCGTTCATGAGCGCCAACGATCCGCGCGGGCTGACACCGAGCGCGATCTTTTCGTCGGAGCGGGTAGCGGATGAAATAGCGACAATGTAGTCGACGATGTGCGGAGAACATGTGATCCGTGAATGCACCTCCCGGAGCGACATAATGTCCGATGCCGTCGCGACCCGTTTCAGCGTCTTGAGCGGGTCGGCTCCCTTCCTGGATACCAGGACCTCCTTCTCCGCATCCGATGACGGGTAACCCAAGGATATTTTCATCAAAAAACGATCCAACTGAGACTCGGGCAGAGGATAGGTCCCGATATGTCCCGAGGGATTCTGAGTGGCGATGACGAAAAAGGGCTGAGGCACGGGATAGGTCTCACCGTCGATCGTGACGTTTCCTTCCTGCATCGCCTCCAGAAGGCTTGATTGCGTCTTGGGGCCGGTGCGGTTGATCTCATCGGCGAGGATGATCTGTGCCATCACGGCTCCGAAATGGACCTCTCGCTCACCGGTGACCATGTTATAACTGATGAAGCCGGTGATGTCGGTCGGGAGAACATCCGGCGTGAATTGAATGCGCCGGAAACTGCAGTCCAACGACCGTGCCAACGCCGACGCCAATGTTGTTTTTCCGAGCCCCGGAACATCTTCCACCAAAATATGTCCGCCGCAAATAATGGTGGCCAGGATCATCTCGATTGCGCGGGTATTTCCGGTAAATGCGATCGAAATATTGTCACGAATACGATGGATCAGATCGAGTGGAGTTCGCTTGTCTGTCATATAGATCCTCCGATTACCATTTCCCCGGTTACCGAGTAACGGGAGAAAATATACTAATGCTATATTAGCACAAAATGCCGGATTCTCTGATCTGTTGACTTGAAAATACTATTAAGGAAGGAAGTGAATCAACGCTCGTGAATTTCTTCGAAACGAAGACCGGGATTTCGCGTGAGCGCCCAATCGATCGCCCATTCAGACTCGAAAAGCACGACCGGCTCATCGTCCCGATCGAGAACGACCATTGAGGTGGAGGTCAGGGTAAGGTGCTTGGGGTCGGTCGGAGCCGACGAATCGGATGTGACCGGCCAGCGGGCGTGACGATAATTGAGGTTCTGTCGGTTCAGCTCTACGCCGTATTCGCTGAGGAGCCGGTGCTCAAGCACTTCAAATTGCAACACACCGACCACTCCGATGATATAAGTCTCGGTCCCGATATCCGGTTGTTTATAGAGCTGGACGGCTCCCTCTTCGGAGAGTTGTTCGAGCCCTTTGAGGAATTGTTTTCGCTTCATGGAGTCCTTCGGCATGACCCGGGCGAAATGCTCGGGCGGAAAGACCGGAATCGCTTCAAAGAGAAAGGAGTCTCCGGGATCGACGAGCGAGTCGCCGATTCGGAAATGCCCCGGATCGAAAAGCCCGATAATGTCGCCCGCATATGCGACATCGACCAGATTTCTGTCCTGTGCCATGAATTGCTGAGGTTGGGCGAGCTGGATCTTTTTGTTGAGGCGCATGTGTTTGACGTTCATTCCCTTTTCGAAACGGCCGGAGCAAATTCGAAGGAAAGCCATGCGATCCCGGTGGTTGGGGTCCATGTTGGCTTGTATTTTGAAGATGAAACCCGAAAAACGATCAGTCGTCGGATCGACCGTTCCTTTATCGGTCTTTCTCGTCGTCGGAGAAGGCGCGATCTCAAGAAAACGGCGCAGGAACACCTCGACGCCGAAATTGGTGATCGCGGATCCGAAAAAGACCGGCGTCAGTTCTCCTTTTAAAATTTTCTCCTCGTCGAAGGGGTCGCCCGCCATATCGAGAAGTTCAATGTCATTGTTCAAAGTACTGAAATAGGGCTCCCCAAGAGTTTTCAAAAGCGCGGGATCCCCCGCCGACGCTTCAATGGTCTTGACCTTGCTGGCGCCGTGATCCTGGACTGAGGCGTTAAATAGGAGGACTTGCTCGTTTTCGCGCATATAGACGCCCTTAAAGTCTCCGTCCGTTCCGATCGGCCAGTTCATCGGCGTTGAGCGGATGCCCAAGACCTTCTCGAGTTCATCGAGGAGATCGAAGGGGCTTTTGGACGCCCGATCCATCTTGTTGATGAAGGTGAATATCGGGATGCCGCGCTTTCGGCAGACCGCGAAGAGCTTGACTGTCTGGGCTTCTACGCCTTTGGCGCCGTCGAGGAGCATGACGGCCGCATCCGCTGCACACAGCGTGCGATATGTGTCCTCCGAAAAGTCCTGGTGTCCGGGTGTGTCGAGTATATTGATACAATATCCGTCATACTCAAACTGCATCACCGAGGACGTGACGGAAATGCCTCGCTGTTTCTCGATCTCCATCCAGTCCGACGTAGCGTGACGGGAGGACTTCCTGGCCTTGACCGAGCCGGCCAAATGAATGGCACCGCCATAGAGAAGAAGCTTTTCAGTCATCGTCGTCTTGCCTGCGTCGGGGTGCGATATGATGGCAAAGGTCCTTCTCCGTTGAATTTCTTTGTGCAGGGTCTCGATCATTATGATTCCATTCTCCCGGTATCGGCCGGATGATGTTGCGGTCAGTAAACGCATGCTGTGAACGAGAGAGAAATGCGCTATAATCAGTGTAACGGTCAAAGCAGAGTAAATATGCGCACAGCCGGTACATTATATCAGCATGGTCGCGGATGTGGCAAGCATATTGCCCGGGAAACGGGCGATATCGGGCGGATTTGATGTCCGACGGATGGGAGAGATTTATTATGTCGGATACAGCGGATACCAGGTTAGCGGTTTTAATTGACGCGGATAACGTTTCTTCGGGATTTATCCGGCCGATGATCGAAGAGATTGCAAGATACGGTAATCCTACGATCAAGCGAATTTACGGAGACTGGACCAAGCCGCAACTGGGGAGTTGGAAGAATGTGCTTCTGGATTTTGCCTTTCAACCGGTTCAGCAGTTTGGATACACGACCGGTAAGAATTCTACGGATT
>CAYPAL010000073.1:0-6608 GCA_964408695.1 uncultured Oscillospiraceae bacterium
GAGCCTTCCATTATTTGGGCTTCCCTGTTACGATAAGAACAGTAAGATCGTGTCGGAGGTAAATATGATTGCTATATTGCTCGTAGCCGGTTACGCGACTCGCCTTTATCCGCTGACCGTCAATACGCCCAAGCCGCTTCTTCCCGTCGCAGGACGGGCCATGCTCGACTACATCGTCGACGAGATCGACACGTTACCGGATATCACGCGGATCGTCCTGATCAGCAATCACCGCTTCGCCACACACTTTGAGGAATGGGCGAAAGTCCGCCGCGAGGTCAATCCGAATACGCCGATCGTCGTTCTGGACGACGGAACGACAGATAACCAGACCCGGCTCGGCGCGATCGGCGATATTCAATTCGCGATCGATGCACTCGGGATCGACGAGGATGTCGTCATCGTCGCCGGAGACAATCTGTTCACCTACCGGATGCGGGATATATATGACTTTTTCAAAAGAACCGGTAAGGATACCCTGATCGCCATTCACGTTCCCGAGCTCAGTCAATTGCAGAAACTGGCGGTTGCTACCTTGACCGAAGACGGAAAGGTATTGAAAATGGTTGAGAAACCGACGGAGCCCGAGTCGGACACCGCGATCTACGCGACCTATTTTTACCGGAGAGAGACCATTCCCCTGATTCGCGAGTATCTGAACGAGGGCAATACGCCGGACGCTCCCGGCAACTTCCCCGCCTGGCTCTATAAGCGACAGGACGTATACGCTTACCAGGCAGACGGGACCTGCATCGATATCGGCACCCCGGAGAATTATCGGGATGTCTGCGAGCGGTTTGACGCGCTCTGGAAGTCCAGAAAACCGCTTTCCGAAGAATAAGAAACGGACCGTTTTCGACGGCAATTCGCCGAAAACGGTCCGATATCATTGTGTCCGGATCTTCACAGCCGCTCTATTCGCATATTCGAAAAGCCTTCGGCTCCGGGCTTATCCGAGGCCTTCGTAATAGTACGCAAATCCGTCGATCGGATTATCCACGTAGGACAGGTAGGTTTCCAGATCGGTCCTCCGGCTACCGCCGATCATCATAAAAAGATCCGCGAATCCGATGTCCTGAATCGGTTGGAAATGCAGGAACTGCGTGTTCTGTGACCAATTATGGTCGCCGATATATTGGCGGACCGCTTCGTCATATCCCATGACCCCGTCGATCAATCCGTTGTCGAGAGCCTGCTTCGGGGAATAAATCCTGCCGTCGGCGAGGACTTCGACCTCGGATACATCCATATCTCTGCCTTCCGCCACGATGGCGACAAACTGGTCATAGGTCTCCCGGAGAATACTTACGTATATCGCCTGCTGTTCTTCGGTGAACTCTTCAAAATTGCTTCCCATGGTCTTGTTTTTTCCGACATAGATCGATGTCGTCTTGATCCCGTTCTTTTCGAGAAACTCCGAAATGTCGATGGTCGTTCCGGCCGTTACGCCGATCGATCCGGTCATGCAGTTGCGATTCATCAGGATTTGATCCGCCGCGGCGGCGATGTAGTAACCGCCGGAAGCGGCCATGCTCGCGCAATAAGCATAGACGGGACGCCCCGTCCTCTCCTTATAATCCATGATGCGTAAGTACAGTTCATCCGTCGCGTATACCTCCCCGCCGGGCGAGTCGATGTACAAAAGGAGTCCCTTGTTGTTGGGATCGTTGGTCAGGCTGACAACGGAATTCATTAAATATTGATGGTCATAACCTCCGTCTGTCGCGAAGAGCCCCGTCTCGGTCGAACTCACTATGGTCCCCTCGATATGCAAAACCGCCACGTAACCGTCGTTACCGGTATAAGTCGGTACACCGGAGACACTCGAATCCTTTCCGAGGGATGCTAAGACGGAAAATATCAGCACCGCGAAAATAATAAAACCGAGTAGAAGGACTCCGCCACCGATCAGGCCGGCGATCAGGCATCCGTTGCTCTTCTTCTGCTGAGGCTGTTGCGCGTACGGATATCGCGGAGGATATCCGGGATTTACCGGCTGGGAATAATTATTGTTTACACTCATAGGTGCCTCCCGTGTCTCTAAAACGGGCACCGCGTTCGCGATGCCCCGTCCTTGCTAAATTGCAATGAAATGAGGGTCATTCCTCGACATACCACCCCAAGACTTTAACATATGGCATTTCAGATGACAACTGATAGAGTGCCAGCAGAGCTTCCTGCCCCATGGAGGGACAGATGAAATCGAGAAAAAACGCATACTCACCCGGCGTGCCCGGTATCGGCCGCGAGGAGATCGCCGACAGGTTCAAGCCGCGATCCGCAAAAACCTGAAGTGCGGAAACCAGTGCACCGCTCCGATGCGGCAGATGCATCAGCGTACTGATACGATCCGCGTCGGGCGTGATGATCAAGTCGCCGGAGACGACAATGAATCGGGTCCGGTTCCGGTCCGCGTTACAGATCTCGACGGGAAGGATTTCCAATTGGTTGATCTTCGCCGCCTCCTCGGAGGAAATCGCCGCCAGGGTCGGATCATTGAGCCGAGCGACCTCCTGGGCCGAAAACGCCGTGTTGTCGGACACGACCGTTTCCCACCCGTTGCGAATGATCGCTTCGGAGCATTGGGATAAGCCTTGCGGATGGCTTGTGACTCTGCGGATATCCTCCAATCGGGTACCGGGCAGGACCGCCAGGCGATGCGCGACCTCGACCGATGTCGCGCGAACGATGTACAGATTCTTCTTCTGAAGCAGTTCGAAAACGTTGTCGACACTGCCGACGACGGTATTTTCGAGCGGTAGGACGGCGACATCCGCCTTCCGCTCGGACAGATAATCACACGCGCCGGAGAATGTCCTTGCAGAAAGAAGCTCCTGATCCGGAAAAAGCTTTTTGGCGGCGAACTCGGAGTAGGAACCCTCCGTCCCGGCGTACGCGACGACCGCCACATGATCGAGGCTGTGCCCCGCGCCCGCCAAGTCGCGGCCGAGCGGCCAATCGGTGTCGGTCTTCATGAGAATATCGTATTGCCGCTCACGCGAGATCCGCATCATGGTTTTCATCAGGGAATCCACTCGGGTAGCCATGTCTTCACCGGCCCGCTGGCGTGCCAGATCCGACACCTCGGACTCCCGCGCGGCGTCGTAGACGGCGGTGTTGGACATCACCTTGAGGTGTGCTATTTTTTCCGCCAGGTCCATCCGCTGATTGAAAACACGCATCAGTTCGGCGTCGACATCAGAGATCCGTGTGCGAAGTTCCGTCAGACCCGCGCCGGGTCCGGCGGAGTCATCATTATCGGAGGGGCCCGCGGCAGAGCCTGCGACTGTCGGCGGATTGCCTCTTTGGGCGAAAATATGCTCGCGGCAAAGTTTTTCCAATCCGACCAGATAACTGTCCAGCCCTAATCCGTATATCTGACCGACACACGCCTGCCGGATGACCGAGACGTTTCGAAAAGGCTCGCGCTTATGAATATTCGATATATGGACCTCCATGACCGGCAGGCCGCTCGCTTCGATCGCGTCCATGATCGCGTAGCTGTAGTGGGTGTGCGCGCCCGCGTTGATGACGATGCCGTCCGAGTAGCCCATCGCTTCCTGGATCGCCGTTACAATATCTCCCTCGCTGTTCGACTGGAAGAAGCGCGCCTGCACTCCCAAAGCTTCTGCCCGGGTCCGGAAAGCGCTCTGTACTTGCTCGAGCGTAAACGTCCCGTAATGCTCCCGACTTCTTTTGCCGAGCAGATTCAGATTGGGACCGTTGATCAGCAGTATGACCGGGATCGCGTTCTTTGCCATGTTCAGCCCTCCTCCAGGATATCCAAAAGCGCAACCGCTACCGCCGCCTCGACGACCGGTACGGCACGGGGAACGATGCACGAATCGTGCCGTCCCATGATCTCAACCGTGTCATCCGACATCGTTTCCAGATTGACCGTGTGTTGAGGCTTTCCGATCGACGGTGTCGGCTTGAAGGCGCAACGAAACACAATGGGCATGCCGTTCGAGATTCCGCCTTCAACGCCTCCTGCGTGATTACTGCGAAGTCGGATCCCCTCATCGGTCACAAACGGGGAGTCATTGTTCTGCGAGCCCCGAACATTCGCTACCTTGAAGCCTCGTCCGAACTCCACCCCCTTGACGGCGGGGATCCCGAAAAGTATTGAGGCGACCCGGCTCTCGATGTTATCAAAAATCGGACGTCCCAGCCCGGCCGGGAATCCGACCACCATGCATTCGACCACTCCTCCTATGGAATCCCGGTCGTTACGAAGCGTCTCGATCAGTTCTCTCATTTTCAGAGCCTGTCCTTCCGACAGCACCGGCATGGAACGCTCGGAGCAGTCATCCGGAAGCTTCATCGGATCGTACGGTGTATCCTCAATCGTCCCGATGCTGAAAATATGCGCGCGCACGATGATCCCCCGTCTCTCCAGGATCTGCATCGCCAAGGCTCCCGCAAAAGTCAAAGGAGCCGTCAGTCTCCCTGAAAAATGCCCGCCTCCGCGCGGATCGTTAGAACCCTCGTATCGCGCCATACCGGTCAGATCGGCATGCCCCGGCCTCGGCAAAAGGGCCGTTTTCGAGTAATCGCCGGAGCGCGTGTCCGTGTTTTCGATCATGGCACACAGCGGTGTTCCGGTCGTCTTTCCGTTGTATATCCCGGATAAGACCCGAACGGAATCACCCTCCCGGCGGGAGGTCGCTCCGGGTTGAAAGCCGGGACTTCTGCGCTTCATATGTGCGTCGGCACGATCCAAATCGATCGACTCGCCGGAAGGAAGCCCGTCTATGACTACCCCGATCCCGGCACCGTGCGACTCGCCAAACAGACTGATCCTGATTTTATTTCCCCACATCGAGCTCATCGGCCTTCCCTCCCATTCTTCGAAAATCACGGAAAAAATTCGGATATGATTTGTTGACCGCTTCGAAATCGATGATTTGAACCGGACCGTCGGCGCGCGTCGCGGCGACGGTCGCGGCCATCACGATTCGATGGTCGCCGTGCGAATCAACGCGACAGGACTTAAATATCGGCCCTTTCAGCTCGCGTTGCTCGCCATAGATCCACAGTTCATCCTCGGTCTGCTCCGTACGGACACCGAGGCGTCCCAGCATCTCCCAGGTCGCTTCCAAACGGTCGCATTCCTTCAGGCGAAGACGCTTGGCGTTGATGATCCGAACGTTGCACGGCGTCGCCGCGCAGGCGACGGCGAGGACCGGGATCAAATCCGGGATCTGAGACGCGTCGACATTGAAGCACGAGCCGGTCGTCCGACTGACATTGGACTCGGCAAATCGGCGCAGGGTTTCAAGCAGGGGGAGAATTTCGCTGTCTCCCTGGGAAGAGCACGGGGACATATCCCGAACCTCGATGCCGGAGCCCAGATAATTGGCAACGTACCAAAATGCCGCGTGCGAGAAGTCCGGCTCGGCTGTGTACGGCTTTTCGCGGGAAATCCTCTGCCCGCCGCGGATGATGTAAGTATTGTCGTTATTTGCCGTGAAAACGCCGAATGAGCGCATCACGTCGCGCGTCATTTCGACGTACGGCTCCGACTCGAGCCGGGTCGTAACGACGATCTCGGAATCTCCGTTCGCCGCCGAAAGAGCGAGCAGAAGGCCGGTGATATACTGTGAACTGATATCTCCGGGGACCTCAAATCGTCCGGCTTCGAGCCGTCCGGATACTTTTAGCGGAAGAAACGTTTCCCGGTCCGGAAACTCCAATCGAACACCTGTCCCCTCGAAAATCTTCTCATATTCACGAAGCGGTCTCCGGGGCAGGCGTCCTGCGCCCGTAAACACGGCCTTGCGTCCAAGCACGGCGACCAGCGGGATCAGGAAGCGAAGTGTCGATCCCGATTCATTGCAAAACAATTCGATCTCTTCTTCGGGATCCTTGCTCTCAAGCAGGGCTTGAAGGCATCGGAAGGTTGCGGTGATATCCTCCGAAACCTTTTCCGATTCCAGCTCAACAAGCCCCAGATCGCCCGCCAGCATCGCCATGATCAGGGCGCGGTGCACCAAACTCTTGGAAAGCGGAGTGCGGACACTCCCGATCAGGAAGCCGGGGGTGATTTCGATGATTCCGCCGCGCTTGGGTTCCGCGGATCGATTTTCTTTTGATACGGCATTATGACTCATTCCAAACATCCTTCATTAAGCCCAAGAGCTGTTCCTCCTCCATCGGCACGGCGGACGCCTCACCGATCCGGCTGAGAAACACGTAGAAAATTTTGCCCTTCAATCGCTTCTTATCGCTCATCATCGCCTGAAAAACTTCCTCGACGGGAAGCTCCGTACGAACCGCCAGATGCCACTTCGAAAGAAGCGACCGGATCCTGTCGGCGGTCCCCGCTTCGGTATATCCCGCCTTCTCCCCCATCTTGGCCGCGTAGACCATTCCGATCGCGACCGCCTCGCCGTGCGTGATCCCCGTGTAACTCTTTAGTTTTTCGATTGCGTGGCCGATCGTGTGCCCGAAATTCAAGAGCATCCGTTCACCGGTATCATACTCGTCATTCTGGACGACCGTCGTCTTGATGCGCACACAGCGCTCAATCATCCACTCCAGATCGGAAAGGCCCTTTTCGATCGACTCGAAAAGCAGTCGGTCGCGGATACAACCGTACTTGATGA
>CAYPAL010000074.1:0-6437 GCA_964408695.1 uncultured Oscillospiraceae bacterium
AGCGCTTCAGCGTTTCGCAGGGGAAATCCTCGCAGTCGCCGCAGAAGGATTTGCCTTTGGCGACCGCGCACTCCGCTACGTCGCAAGAACCGTGAAAGGGTTTGCCCAGGGTCGCGACGCATCCGCCGCAGCTGCAGGGCTCCCGAAAAGTGCATGTGTCACAGTCGAGTCCGCAATAAGAGGTGATTTTCGGTTTTTGCATGCTGAGCCCTCTTTCTTATTTCATTTGTATCTTTTCGAGAAACGGTCACGACCGATCGATCGAAAAGTTCGTCACTTTTTTCAATCATAGCATAATCCAGCGGTGGCGGAGCCATTCGCGGCGGCGGAGCCATCCGCATGCGGCAAAGTCGTCCGCATGTGGCGGAGCCGTCCGAATGCGGTGTAGCCGTCCGCTCGAAAAGCTTTGCGATGACGCGATCCGCGCAGAAATGTTGCGTTGTCTTCTTGTGCTAGTTGGGCTTGCCCCATGAAATGGAAGTTATAAAGGGTGCTTTTCAATTCGCAACTTCACACAAAAACTGCAAAAAATGTGATAATAATCACACAAATGCCGTGGATTATGTGATTTCGCTTGAAAATCTTTAAATTTCGCGCATAATAGAGATAAGTGATTCATCGCGCGAACCCTTTTTTCTGTGGTTTCAAATGGAAGAGGTGCGGTATGGAACGGCTGATCATGAACGATTTGAAAAAGTGGAAAGAATCTAAGTACCGTAAACCGCTCATACTTAAGGGTGTGCGGCAGGTGGGT
Source organism: uncultured Oscillospiraceae bacterium (assembly GCA_964408695.1). Lineage (GTDB taxonomy): Bacteria > Bacillota > Clostridia > Saccharofermentanales > Saccharofermentanaceae > JAAYCT01. The sequence continues at coordinate 755 of CAYPAL010000074.1, forward strand.
AAGACGTGGGCTTTGAAGGAATTCGGAAAGCGGTACTATAAGAATACGGCGTATTTTAATTTTGATGAACATGTCGAATACATGCAGTTTTTCGAGACGACCAAGGACATCGACCGAATTCTTCAGAACCTGATGCTGGCCGGAGGGGAGAAAATTACGCCTGCGGATACGCTCATTATTTTTGACGAAATGCAGGACTGTCCGAATGTACTGAACAGCCTCAAATATTTCTATGAAAACGCACCCGAATATCATGTCGTATGTGCAGGTTCCTTATTGGGTATCGCTCTTTCCAAGCCGGCCGCGTTTCCGGTCGGTGCCGTCGATTTTATGCAGATTCATCCGATGTCCTTTACAGAGTTTCTGTTGGCAAACGGAGATGAGAATCTTGTGAATTATATGAGCTCGATCGAGAAAATCGAGGCAGTACCGGAAGCTTTTCATAATCCTCTTGTCGAGAAACTGAAGATGTATTATGTCACGGGCGGTATGCCTGAATCGGTGAAGATGTGGACGCAAGAACGTGATCCGGATCAGATGCAGACGGTGCTGTCGAATATTTTGGGCGCTTATGAGCGGGATTTTGCCAAGCATCCTGATCCGAAAGATTTTCCCAAGATCTCCTTTGTGTGGAAGTCGATCCCGTCTCAGCTTGCAAGAGAAAACAAGAAATTTCTGTATCGGGTCGTCAAAGAAGGAGCCAGAGCCAGAGAATACGAGGGCGCCCTGCAGTGGCTCGTAGATGCCGCGTTGGTTCATAAAGTTTATTGCAGCTCAGCACCGGGTCTTCCGATTTCGTCTTATGATGACTTGTCCGCATTTAAGCTGTACATGGTCGATGTTGGCCTTCTCCGTCGTTTGTCCCTTCTCGCGCCATCCGCTTTTGCAGAAGGCAACCGTTTGTTTGTTGAATTCAAAGGCGCACTGACCGAAAATTACATTTTGCAGTCGCTTATTCCTCAGTTTGAAGCGTCGCCCCGTTACTGGACCACGGCTGATTCACGGTATGAAGTGGACTTTCTGATTCAGCGCGAAAACGATATTTTCCCGATTGAGGTTAAAGCGGAGAGCAACGTGGAAAGCATCAGCCTCAGAAAATATAAAGAAAAGTATGGCAACAAATGCAAACTGCGGATCCGCTTTTCGCATAACAATCTGAATCTAAACGGGGATATGCTTAATATTCCTTTGTATTTGGCAGACCATACGGATAAACTGATGGGCCTCTCGCTTACCGGATCCAAGTGAGGAAGCGTGACTTTTCTTGGCGCCGCAGAAGGACGTGCCTTTGGCGACCGCGCACTCGGCGACGTCGCAATGCCGTGAAAGGCCTTGCCCCGGGTCGCGACGCAGCCGCTGCAGTTGAAGGGCTCCTTTAACCACTTTAATTTTTCAAATGAAGTAGTTGACAGGATCGTATTTATGCGATATGTTTACATCGTAATTTTACGATTCATCGAGGGGATGAAACTTATGGATATTGTAAAAGTTTGCAATTCGTTGGGCAATGAGACGCGTTTTCAAATTGTCAAGGCAATGAAGGAAAAGTCAATTGCTACATGTTGCGATAAAATTCAGTATTTTGAGAACGGCATCAGTGTTGCCGATGTCGTTTCAACGACCGATCTGGCTCAGTCCACAGTCTCCCGGCATCTTGCTGTTTTGGAGCAGGCCGGTGTCATCCGGAAGGAAAAACGCGGTCATTGGACCTGCTACTTTCTGAATAAAGACTTGATGGAAGAGTTCTGCACCACGATGAAACAAACGTTGATCGATTGATTTTATTTTTTTATTTAGATGCATCGTAAAAATGCGATATGAATACCAGTTAAGGAGTTTGATTATGGATGCGGTATGGAATATTTTGAAGGATACATTCTTGAATGTGTTGGGGTCTTTGTGGCATAACTTTCCGGTGCTGGTCATCGGTATGTTGGTGGCAGGAGCAATGCAGGTTTATTTGAACACCGATAAAATGAGGGCCTGGCTGATGCGGCGCTCCTCGGTTTCCATACCGGTCACGGTCGTACTCGGCGCGTTTACACCGCTGTGTGCATGCGGTACCATGGCCGTTGTGCTCGGTATGATGGCAAGTGCTTTGTCCTGGGGCGCAATCATGGCATTTTTGACATCTTCTCCGCTGATGAGTCCCGAGGGATTTATACTGATCTCGGGCATAATCAGCCCTGAATTTGCGATCGCACTGACCGTTTCATCCGTTGTGATCGGCTTGGGATCGGGCTTTGTCGCCTACATGCTTCAAAAAAAGACGGGTTATCTGGATAACCAATTGCGTTTTACCGGGAAAGAAGCGCAGTCGACTCAAGGCACTTGCGCTTGCGCGTCTCAGCCGGTCTCTGCCGACCGCGTCCGGACCGCTCTTGTTTCCGATGATGCTTTGGACGCGTCGTGTGCATGCACGATGAAGTCTGAGGCGCCGAGTGCATGCTGTGCCGCAATATCTGAGGCACCGAGTGCATGCTGTGCCGCAATATGTGAGGCGCCAAGTGCATGCTGTGCCGCAATATCTGAGGCGTCAAGTGCATGCTGTGCCGCAATATCTGAGGCGCCAAGTGCATGCTGTGCCGCAATACCGGTCGATCCGGGCGGCACGCCCGTCCGGTTGAACGCATTGATCCGACGGCTCCAAATCGATAAAATGGCCAGGATCATTTTGGATATCGGAATCAAAAAGATGCTGCCGCTTTTCGCGACGTTTGCGGGTATCGGATATCTGATCAATCGATTTATACCCGCAGAGTGGATCCGTGCGGTTTTCGGGACACAAAACGCAATCGCCGTGCCGCTTTCGGCAATGATCGGACTGCCGCTCTATATCAACGGGGATTCTTCCATCCCGCTTATTCGATCCCTTTTGCAGAGCGGCGTAAGCCCGGGCGCCATGCTGGCGTTCCTCATCACGGGCCCCGGTACCAGCGCGGGCGTATTGGCAGGGATTGCGACGATCATGAAGAAAAAAGCCATCATTCTTTACACGGCAAGTCTTCTGCTCGGCTCTATTCTGCTGGGATACCTGTATGATGTTGTTCTGGCTTTGATCTGATTTCTCGACCTCGACCGCGTGAATGTTTCTGTGAGCGGTTTTGTTTCGCTTTCTTCTGGGGCAAAAGCCTGTACGTTCATATGATCCAACTTGACACGTTGGAATTACGAGGGTTCATGAGAATGAGGACCTGAAATTGATTTTTCGGGCCTGTCTTTGGTTTTCGAAAATCACCTGATCTGTTGGAAAATTTCGCATATATCCATTTGAAATGATGATAGCCGAGGCGTATGATCGGAATTGCATCATTCCCAATAATTAACCTCCATGGTAAAGATTGAATTGACATAATGCGGAGAGTAAAGATATAATAAGTTTACCTCTGAGGTAAAGAGGGAGACGCGCATTGCTGCAATTATCATATAAATCAAGAAAATTGGAGAACGAGTGCTCTATTTTTGGCGAAGCCCGGAAAAGATACGGTGAGCCAATGGCGGGAAAGATCCACCAGCGTATCCAAGAGCTTCAGGCCGCAACATCTGTGGATATGTTGATTCGATGTTCGGTAGGTCGATGCCATCGGCTGGAGGGGCATCGGGCGGGACAGTTCGCGATGGATCTGGTACAGCCGTACCGATTGGTTTTCGAGCAGGAAGATCAGCGGGAAGATGGAATACGGATCCTGAGTATTGAGGATTATCATAAGTGATGGGGAAGGAATGATGGATATGAGACATAGCGAGAGCACGATTGCCGTTCCGCCCGGAGCGACGATTCGTGAACAACTTGAAATTCGCGGGATGAGTCAGAAAGAGTTTGCCGTTCGGATGGATCTTTCCGAGAAGCATGTCAGTCGTTTGATCAACGGACAAGTTGAACTGACGAAGGATGTCGCGTTGCGTCTGGAGTGGGTCCTCGGTGTTCCGGCGCTGTTCTGGAACAATCTGGAGATGATTTTCCGGGAGAAATTGGCGCGGATCGAAAGCGAGAAGGACCTGGAAGAAGATTTCCGATTGGCATCGAGGTTCCCCTATTCCAAGATAGCGGATTTGGGGTGGGTCACCCCCACAAGAAGCAAGGTCGAGAAGGTCGTGAATCTGAGAGAATATTTCGGAGTTGCGAAGCTGGGGGTTCTGGACCAACTGAAGACTCCCGGTATCGCTTGCCGCCGTTCGGGACAGAACGCGATGAGTGATCATCATTTGATCGCATGGGCCCGGAAGGCAAAGCTCGAGGCTCTTAAGATCGATACGGGTAAGTTCGATCCGAAAGAGTTGGAGGGATGTATCCCAAGCATTCGCGAGATGACGGCGTTACCGCCCGATCAATTTTTCGAGGATTTGTGCGGGCGGCTGGCAGGATGCGGAGTGGCGCTGGTATGTCTTCCTCATATTGGCGGCTCGTTCTTGAACGGTGCGTCTTTCCGTGACAATGATCGCGTGGTTATGGCACTGTCGCTTCGGGGAAAGGACGCGGATAAGTTCTGGTTCAGTTTTTTTCATGAGTTGTATCACATTCTTCGCGGACACATCAACGGAGCCGACGGCGCTACGTCGGAAGAGGAAGCGGCCGCGGATGTTTTCGCGCGCGATACGTTGATACCGCCGGACGATTTTGAGAAACTGATTTCGGATATGCCGCTTACCGGTGATCAAATCATCGAATTCGCGCGATCGATCAACATATCTCCGGGAATTGTTGTGGGTAGACTTCAAAAAGAAGGATGTATCCCTTTTGATCAATTCAATGGGCTTAAAGAAAAGTATGTTTTTGCGCCATGCGAGGCAAGATGATGAGAAGTAAGTACAGCGAAGACGAAGTGAAAGAAATGATCCGGCTCCGGCGCCGTTGACGACTCGAAAATTGTACCGCATTGAGCTTTTCCGGGTCGACATTGCGGATGACGTGGACAAGGTGCAGGTTCGCGTATTGCCACAGGCGGATCAGATCCCCGGAGTCCTCGTCGCGGTGGAACATGGGATTATTTCCTGCGAATTGAATCTGCCGGCAATCAACTGTATATAATGATTATCAAGTTAATTGTGATGAGCGAAAGAAACATAATAGAAGGCAAGATTATGCCTAATCGAGCGGAGAAAAGTTTACCGTATTCAATATTGCCGTATTGCAACTCGCAGACCTTCTCTTGGCGAAATTCTTTAGGAAGCTCACTCATCAACTTTCTGTACGTGTCTCCGGATGCTTTCAAGCGTGAAGCATATCCGAAAGTAACGTATAAAGAAAACAGAGAGAAAATGATCCCGATTACGGGAAAAACGATGGAATGAACATATCGGGGTATCGAGAGATTCAAATACCCGGATAAGTTGGGAACGAAGGAGATAATAGCGCACCCGTAAAACAATTTAAAAATCTGAGACCAAAAAAGTGTATCTCTGTGCTCCCACTCCGAAAGATAAACACTCATCAAAGAAACGATCCATTCAAGCTTTTCGTTATCTTGCTGATTTGCGCGCTTGACTTTTTTCTTTTCCATATCAACACCTCTCTAATCAACACAGCATGTATATTTATAAATATATTATCCTTAAAGTATCGATTGCGGCAAGTTAAGCGAGAAATTACATTGTGTTGTAGCACAAGAAATCGTGAAACAGGATTTTACAAAGATTACAGAAACTTATCAATGTTGTGAAGATCTTTCTACAATTTCTGAAA
>CAYPAL010000075.1:0-6408 GCA_964408695.1 uncultured Oscillospiraceae bacterium
CAAGGACGCGTTCCGCGAAGGTGCCGGCAGAGTACTCCTGAACGGAGATCAGGGCATTTCTCGAAAAATGATCCAAAGTAGTCTCTTCGGTCAGAAGCTCATCGACAATATCGGGGATTGCGTCGCATTCGCGAAAAAGTCTGGAGTTGAAGCCGTCCTTAAGAAGGCTACTGATGCTGTCGTCCTGCCGGGCTACCACCGGAAGTCCGGAAGCCATCGCTTCATAGTAGGTCAGCCCCTGAGTCTCCGTAACGGAACAAGAAATAAAAACGTCTCCGATCCGGTAATACTTCGCAATTTCACTGTACGGTGCGGCACCCGAGAAGATGACACGGTCCGCTACTCCGAGCGAAGAGGCAAGCCCCTTCAGCTCCGGTAAAGCCGGCCCGGTCCCGACGACGAGCAGTCTCACTTCAGGATGGCGGGAGGATATCTGAGGGATGGCCTTGATGATCATGTCCAAACTCTTTTCCTTTGCGACACGACCCAGGCTCAGCAGTACTTTGTGATCGGGAAGAATACCCAAGGTTCTTTTGAGGTCGGTTATATCCGCCTCGTCGTAACGAGAACGCCGAAACGGCTCGAGATCGATCCCGGTCGGGATTACATAAATCGGGCGCTTCACCCCGTATGAGTGAAGCGATTTTTCCACCTTGCCGGTCGGAACGATGACCGAATCTGCCATGTTACAAAACAAACGACTGAAGACCTGCGCCATCTTGGGGGTAGCCAGATATCCCCTGGCGATATAATGGGTATAATCCTCAAGCATCGTGTGGTAGGTGTGAATGACCGGTAACCGCAGGTAATGGGACGCGTTCATGCCCACAAAACCCATGAAAAACTCCGTCTGAGTATGAATAATATCGATCCTGAGCTCGCGCATCAACCGGATCACGCGCGCCGAAAAAGGAGCGGTCGCCCGGTGCGGTTTGATGAAAAAAATCGGAATGCTCGGAAAACGGTATACGGCGGAGTCGTCCTTCAACTTGGCCAACATTTCCTTCGGCTCCGAGACAGTGAAAATATAAACCTTGTGACCGAAACTCCTCAAGGACTCCGCTAACGTGTAGATAGACGACGTTACCCCGTTAATGTCCGGGAAATATGTGTCGGTGACGATCGCGATGTTCATTCGTCAGCTTTCCTCCAAAACGTTTCATGCCACAACAGTATAATACGAATTCTTGAAATTGTCTTTTTCTCTTGTCTCACCCCAGACGCGCATAACGATCAAGAATTCTTCAGATAAAAAATTGCCAACTGTGTACGACTTTTCAAGTTCAGCTTATCCAGCATCGTGCTGACCAGATTGCGGACGGTTCCCTCTCCGATGAAAAGTTTCTCGGAAATCTCCTTGTTGCTCATACCGTCGCCCAGCAACCGCAGAATATCCAGCTCCTTTTCGGTCAGTTCGGAAAAGGCGCCGGAATCCGGTTTGTCCGGAGTCCTCGACATCAGCGGGATCCTGGATACGATTTCTTCCCCGAACACGCTCTGCCCGGTCATGACCGCCTTAAGCGCGGGTGCGATCGAGTCGAAATCCTGCTTCAGAAGGTAACCGCGCGCGCCGATCCGCAATGCGTGGATGATGTATTCGTCGTCCGAGAAGGTGGTCAGGAAAAGAACCCGGGCGTCCGGAAACTCATCGAGGACCGCTTCGCCGGCCGCAAGGCCGGATATGTTTTTCATGCGAATATCCAGAAGAAGGATATCGGGCTTGTGGGTTCGATAAAGCGCCAAAGCCTCACTCCCGTCACGCCCCGCGGCCGCAACGGTAATCTCGAGATCCGCTTCGAGGATCGTTTGAAGCGCGGACGACACGAGCGGGTCGTCGTCGATAATGATGATTTTCATGCTTGCTCCTTCGGCACAGAAATAAAGACTTCAAAGCCGCCTTGTTTTCGAAAAACGACATTGCCTTTCAGATTTTCCACTCTCTTTTCGATCCCCATAAGCCCCATGCCCCTGTTTTTTTCGAGGTCTCCGACGAAATCCCCGGTGACACTTCCGTTGTCGCGAACGGACAACTGGTAGAGCGCCGGATGTTCCCTGATCGATACAATGGCCTCCGTCGCGTCGGAGTGACGCGCGATGTTGGATAAGCTCTCTTTGATGACGGCGATAAATGTGTTGCGAATCGGCCGGTCGGGAACCGTATCCAGGTTATATAAAAGTTTTATCGGGCAGAAAGAGAAATTGCGAATAATTGCCTGAACCGAGGTATAAAGGTCCTCGGATTCCTCATACAGGTCATGAATGCTCGAACGGACCTGATTCATCCCGTCGGTCAGAGAACCCTTCAGATCGGTGAGCGGTTGCTTCATCTTATCGTCGGTGCAGGTCGCGATCAGGGCACCGGTCTGCAGTAAGGCGCTGGTAAGGACATGTCCGATACTGTCGTGAAGCTCACGGGCGATGCGGTTTCTTTCCTCCAAGGTGGCGGCGTGGACCTCAAAGTCCTTCCGTTCCATGAGTTCCTGATTGGCTTGTTCAAGTTCAAGCTGTTTCTCCGCATTCAGATCGCGGAGTGCGTTATTGTCCCGGATCCTTTTATCGGATGCAGCGGTGGATAAAGAGAGATAAGCGGACAAGAGGAAAAGGGCCGGCATCGCGAAAGCCCAAGTCGAGTAATCCGGCAGATGAATGAAGAACGGGATCAACGCAAGGAGGGACAACCAGCGGTAACGGCCGCCAAACAATCCGTAGATGATCAGGGGAAGGCAGAAGAACGCGTCCGGCAGAAACACACTTCCCATAATCGACAGGATGAACAGGATCAGGGATACCCGCTCCGATTCGAAATAAAAGTCGATTGCGGCCAGAGTTATCGCCACCAGGATGTACACGGACGAATACTCATTGACATTTTTGGTCAGCAAGGCCATAGAACAAAACAATAATAGAAGGAGCCGGTCGATCATTCTGTTCATTTTCGAAAAAACTCCCATGCGGCAGTTAAGATATCATTCTTCATCATTTTACCATGCTTGCAAATGAAAAAAATGACATTTGTCATGAGAGAAACCGGAGGGATGTCACTTATATCGCGAAATACAAGCGCCTATAATGACACCATGACAAAAGGTGCAGGTGGGACGAGGATTCCCCCAAAGGAGGAAATATGATCGTTAAGGTATCCAATCTGGTTAAAAGGTACGGTGATTTGATCGCGCTGGACCATCTTGATTTAGAGGTGCGCGAAGGCGAGATTTTCGGGCTTCTGGGCCCGAACGGATCGGGTAAGACCACGGCGATCAACTGCATCCTTTCGCTTCTGTCGTATGACAAAGGAGATATCGAGGTCTTCGACGAAAAGATGACGCCGTCGTCGTATCACTTAAAGAGAGACATCGGCATCGTGATGCAAAATGTCGCGGTGGTCGAGGAACTGACAGTCGTCGAGAACATCGATTTTTTCTGCGGCTTATATGTCACCGACAAGGATGAACGCAAAAAACTCGTCAACGAGGCGATCGAATTCGTCGGTTTGTCCGATTTTCGTAAATTCTACCCCAAAAAACTCAGCGGCGGACTTCTTCGCCGCTTAAACATCGCCTGCGGTATCGCTCACAAGCCGAAGCTCATCATTTTGGACGAGCCGACCGTTGCCGTCGACCCGCAGAGTCGGAACAGTATTCTGGAAGGGATCGTTCGTCTGAATAAGGAAGGCGCGACCGTGATCTATACGTCTCATTACATGGAAGAGGTCGAGCAGATCTGCTCGCGGATCTGCATCCTGGATAAGGGGAAGATCATCGCGCAGGGCACGAAGGAAGAACTCAAGGGCATGATCCGGATCGGCGAAAAAATCACCGTGGAGTTTTTGTCCGGTCGCCCGGAGGAAGCTGTTGACTGGGTCGGTGCCATGCCGCACGTCGCTTCGGTGGAGTGTAAGGAGAATCGATTACTGATAAAGACCGAGGTCGGTAAGAACGGACTCGGAGAGATCCTTGCCGAGTTAAAGAAACGGGAGATCCAAACCGGAGTTATTTATTGCGAACTGCCGACTTTAAACGATGTGTTTCTGGAAATCACCGGCAAAGAACTTCGGGACCTATAGGGGGGATGAAAATGTTTTGGAATATTTTCGGGTATCGTATGAAATCCAATGTCCGGGATATCTCTACGCTTTTCTGGACGCTCGCTTTTCCGCTGTTTCTCGCGACTTTTTTCGGACTCGTGTTTCCGAATATCACCAGCAGCACCGTCACTTTCGAGACCGTTAACGTCGGAGTTTATGAGAACGCGGCTTATGCCGGGGATCCGTATCTTCTGGAGAGCATTCAGTCGGCCAAACAGTCCGAAGATGTCGATTTGTTCCGTGTGACCGTGTTTGAGTCGAAAGAGGCTGCCGAGGAAGCGCTTCACAACCAGGAAATCAGCGGATACGCGGAGGTTACCGATAGAGTCATTCTTCATTTAGCGGGCTCCGGGTTCAACCAGACGATCATTAAGAGTTTCTTTGACCAATATGGACAAATCAGCTCTGCCATAGAGGATATCGCGAGAGATAATCCGGCAGCCATTCAGGAAGTATCGGCACTTCTTCAAAAAGAAGTTCAATACACAACTTCAACCTTCGCCGGACGCGACAAGCCGGATTCAATATTGGTCTATTTTTACAGTTTGATCGCGATGACCTGTTTGTACGGCGCGTTTCAGGGACAGAAGGAGATCATGCACATCCAAGCGAACCAGTCCCAGCTTGCCGCGCGTCAGAATGTTTCTCCGGTACCGAAGCTTAAGTTGTTCGGAAGTTCGATGCTGTCGGTCACGTTGGTACAATACTTGTCGATACTGATCCTGCTTGCGTATCTGGTATTTGTTCTTCGCATCAACATCGGGGATCGGATCGGAATGATCCTCGCGGCCGCCTTTGCCGGCTGTTGTCTCGGCATATCCTTCGGAGCGCTGGTCGGGGCTGTGGTGAAGGCGGGTGAAGGGATAAAAATCGCGATCATCATCAGCTTCAGCATGATCCTGTCGTTTCTTTCGGGGATGATGCAACACAGTGTCAAGGTCGCCGTCGAAAAGGCGGTCCCCGTATTTAAATACGCGCTTCCCGGCAACCTGATCGCCAATACCTTCTACGCGATCTATTATTTCAACAATAACGAGCGATTCTATTTCGGGATGGCACTGATGATCGGGATCAGCATCGTCTTTTATGCAATCGTAATTTTGGTTCTGAGGAGGCAGAAATATGCAAGTATTTAAAGTCATCATTAAAACGATTCGTAAAAACCTCCATGTATTAAGCATCTATTTGGTTGTATTTGTCGGCTTCTTAGTATTGATGTCCAGCACGCAAGCTTCCGAAGGGAGCTCCGCGTTTTCGGAAGTGAAGAGAAGCGTGATGATCATCAACGAGGACAGCGGCAACGTCATTGCCGACGCGTTTGCGGACTTCATGAAGAAAGCGAGTATTCCGATCGCACCGGTCGATACCGAGGAGGAGATGTTGGACGCACTCTTTAACGAGGAAGCGGATTATATCCTTATTATCCCTGAAGGCTTTTCGAAAGATTTTCTCTCCGGAAGTCACGCGGTTCAATTGGAACAGCAGTCGGTCGCGGGTTCCAGAGGCGAGGTCTGGACGAACATGAAGATTCGCAAATATTTGGATCTGCTTCGATTGTATGCAGAACTATCGGATGTCGATGCGGATGACAGCGACGCGATCGCAAAGTTATGCGCAAAGGTTGAAACTCAGATGAACAAAGAAACGCAAGTGGTCTACCCGGTGGGCGCACGAAAGGTAAAAGAATCTTCCGTTCCGTATTATTTCAAGTTTATGGCGTATTCGCTCATGGCGGTGACCATCCTTGGTGTCGGGGCCATCCTCAAGCTGTTTACCGATCGTGATTTCAAAAACCGCTTGCGCTGCTCCCCCGAGAAGACGTCGAGCGTCAACATGCAATTGGTCCTCGGGAATCTGTGCTTTGCTTTTATGGCATGGGCCGTGCTCGTTCTGGTATGCGTGTTATTTGCTTTCCGGGAAGGGCTTAAACCGTGGACCTGGATCATGGTTCTGAACTCCTTTGTCTTTATGCTTGCTACTCTGAGCATGAGCGTGGTCCTCGGATTGGTGATAAAAAGCGAAAATGTACGTACCTTCGTCGCTAACGTGGTTGCGTTGGGGTCCAGTTTCTTATGCGGAATATTCGTTCCGATCGAGTTTCAGAGCGAAACGGTCAGAAAAATCGCAGGCTTCCTCCCGGCTTACTGGTATGTCAAGGGCGTGGAAGAAGCCAAAAACCTTACGTCCTATGCATGGAGCGATCTTAAACCGATTGGCTTATATATGTTGATCCAGCTCGGGTTTGGTGTCGCCTTCATCTGTGTTGCGATGGCGGTTTCCCGGGAGAAAAGCAGACATACAGTCTGATCTGATTTGGGTCAAAA
>CAYPAL010000076.1:0-6349 GCA_964408695.1 uncultured Oscillospiraceae bacterium
TCGTGACCGAAGGTCTGATCCGACTGACCGAATTGCCGGATCCCGTCGGCAAGATACTGTTGGGCACAGAGATGGACGAGGGTCTGTCCCTATACCGGGTATCCTGTCCGATCGGTGTGATCGGGATCATTTTCGAGTCGCGTCCCGACGCTTTGGTTCAGATCGCTTCACTGTGCCTTAAGACAAGCAACGCCGTTTTCCTCAAGGGCGGCTCCGAAGCGCTCCATACGAATCGCGTTCTTGCGTCGATCATAGAGGACGCATCCATCGCCGCGGGGATCCCCGACGGTTGGATCACACTTTTGGAATCTCGGACCGAGGTCACCGAGATGCTCGGACTGGATGAGTATATCGACTTGTTGATCCCCCGGGGTTCGAACGAGTTTGTTCGTTATATCATGGAACACACCAAGATCGCCGTTCTCGGGCATGCGGACGGGGTATGTCATGTTTATGTGCATAAGGATGCGTCGCCCGAAATGGCGCGTCGAATCGTCGTCGACAGCAAGACTCAGTACGTGGCTGTTTGTAACGCCGCAGAGACACTTCTGATCGATCGGGATATCGCCGATTCGCTCCTGCCCGAATTGGCCGAGGCGCTTCGGGAAAAGGGTGTCAAACTCCACGGTTGCGAGCGGGCGGCGGAAATGCTCTCGATCGATCGAGTGACCGACTGGCACAAGGAGTATTTGGACTATGAGATGTCCGTTCGCATCGTTGACGGTCCCGAAGAAGCTATCGAGCATATCAACCGATATGGGTCGGGGCATACGGACGCCGTCGTAACATCGGACCGGGAGACGGCGGAGCTTTTCATGAACGCGGTCGACTCCGGCAACGTCTTCTGGAACAGCTCGACCCGGTTTTCGGACGGCTTCAAATACGGATTCGGCGCAGAGGTCGGCGTCAGCACATCGAAGATCCACGCGCGCGGACCGGTTGGGTTGGAGGGCTTGGTCACTTACAAATACAAGATCTACGGCAACGGTCAGATCGTAGAAGATTACGCGACAGGCAGATCCGGATTCACGCATCGCCCGATCGAAGGATAGTCGGCGCGCGTTATGGCCGGCGGGACAACTTGGTCGGAGAGCGGACGGGCCTCGTAATAGGTTTGAGGAGCAACAGGATCGATGAGCGGACCGGCCTCGTATTCGGATCGTAAGCAACAGGATCGATGAGCGGACCGGCCTCGTATTCGGATCGTAAGCAACATGATCGGAGGGTGAAAATGGTAATATCAATCGCATCGGATCACGCGGGGTATGAACTGCGCCAGGCAATCGTAGCGCATCTTGAGAGGAAGGGTCATCAAGTCCTGGATCGCGGTGCCCTGTCCTCGAAAGAACCATACAGTTACGTTCAGGCCGGTCGCCTGGTCGCTAAGGATCTGTCCGAGGGCTCTGCCGGGAGGGGGATCGCGATCTGCGGGACGGGCATCGGGATCTCGATCGTTTGCAACAAGAAACGCGGAATACGTTGCGCACTTTGCTTGAATGAGTGCATGGCCCGACTTGCGCGTCAGCACAACGATGCGAATATACTGGCGATGGGCGCTCGGGTGGTCGGTGTTTCTCTGGCGGAGTCCATGGTCGACACATTCCTGAGTGAGACATTTGACGGCGGAAGACACCGCGAACGTGTCGACGACATTGAATGAGTGATACAATGTTTCTGATATTCATTTAAGGAGGGCCCCTCATGGAGAGCAACGTTTTCATTTTCGATCACCCCCTGATTCAGCACAAGATTTCCCTTTTGCGTGACAAGAGGACGACAACAAAAGAGTTTCGCGAACTGGTCGGTGAGCTCGCAATGTTGATGGCTTATGAGGTGACCCGGGATCTGCCGCTGAAAGAGGTCGAGATCGAGACTCCGATCGCGATCGCCAAGACGCAGGTCCTTGCCGGCAAGAAACTGGCAATTGTTCCGATACTGAGAGCCGGCCTGGGAATGGTGGACGGGATGCTCAACTTGCTCCCGATGGCCAAGGTCGGACACATCGGACTTTACAGAGACCCGAAGACCCTGGAGCCGGTCGAATATTACTGCAAACTGCCCGATGACGTGATCGAGCGGGAAATCGTTATTCTCGATCCGATGCTCGCGACCGGCGGGTCCGCGTCCGCGGCGGTATCCTTTCTCAAGGAGCGCGGAATTACTCAGATCAAATTCATGTGCCTGATCGCGGCGCCCGAAGGCATCGAAAAACTTCAGAAAGATCATCCGGACGTGCCGATTTTCTGCGCGGCGAAGGACCCCCGTCTGAATGACCATGCGTACATTGTGCCCGGACTCGGTGATGCCGGAGACCGGTTGTTCGGCACCAAGTAAAAACGACATTCATCACGAAAAAAACGGGGTATAAAGCCTCGAAATTTGTCAACATTATGGTTGCACAAACATCGCTATGGGCGTAGAATCGCTAATATAGAACAATCTCGAAGTCCTGAGTTGATCCGGACTTCATCTTTTTTGAGGAAAAAGGCGGCCTCGATATGAGTTTTGAACTGGGCCTATCTGCAAAGGAATGGTTTACGAGATACTTCATCGCGTTTAAAGACCGATTGATCGAAGAAATCGGAATCGGCGACATCGGTGAAGAAATCGGCGAAGCGATCATGCAGATCGAATCTTATTTTCGGGTGGGCGATGTTCGCTTTCTGATCACCGACGCCATCATCGCGACGTGGGTGGTCTTGATTCCGTCGCTGATCTTCTGGATTTGGATGGCCAGGAAGCGAGAGCGGATCCCTACCGGCCGGCAAATCGTAACGGAGTCGCTGGTCGGAATTCTAACAGATCTGTGCGTCAATAACGGAATGAGCAGGAAACAAGCCGCCGAGGTGACTCCGATGGTAGGAACGATCGCTCTTTTTCTTGTGTCGTCCAATCTCATTTCCGTTCTGAATGTTAGGCCTCCGGCCAAGAATATCGCGTTTCCGATTGCGATGGCGATTTTCGCGATCGTATATGTCATCTTTATTTCAATCCGTTTCGTAGGGGTCAAGGGTTTTCTGGCTTCGCTGGTGTATCCGATGAAGGCAATGCTCCCGTTTCGACTTCTCGAATATATCATCAAACCGATGTCGCTGTCGTTGCGTCTTTTCGGTAACATCTTCGGCGCCTTTATTTTGATGGAATTTATCCGCATCATCGTTCCGGTGGTCATTCCCGGAGCACTTCTCCTGTGGTTCGATTTTGCGGACGGCCTGCTTCAGGCAGTAGTTTTCACGTATTTGACGATCAACTATATCGGGGAGATCCTCGAGGGCGCGGAATCCGCGCATCAACAGAAAACAGTTCCGAAAGCATCGGTGGTAACGCCTTGATATAACACTGAAAATACAGTTCGATAATCGGAGGGATTGAATATGGAGACATTATTAGCGGTAAGGGCGGCACTTGAAGCGGCACCCATCGACCCCAAAGCCCTTGCGGCGATCGGCGCCGGTTTGGCGATCGGACTGGCCGGATTCGGCGCGACGCTCGGCATGGGCATTGCGGCGGGAAAGGCCCTCGAGTCGGCATCTCGCCAGCCGGAAATCTTCGGCAAACTGCAAACGATGCTTCTGACGGCCATTGTTTTTATGGAGTCGGTAGCCATCTATGCGCTGGTCGTCAGCCTGTTGCTGATTTTTACTTTTTAATAACTGCGATCGCGAACATGTCGGCTCAAGATTAATTTCGTGAACCACAGGCAGTTTTCGAGCGGCAGGGGAAGCGATCGATCGATCGATCGGGGTGAATGTACATGGAGAATATTTTGGAATTTGACTTTTGCCGGGAGCAGCGGTTTGCTGTGACCCGGTCGGAAGCCGTGGTTCAAGAGCCTGTCGAGGAGAAGAGTTCCAATCCGTTTGCGCCGGAAGAGATGGCAGGTTATACCGTAACGATCATTATTACGGTGATCAATCTGCTCGTTGCGTATTTTATACTCAAGCGATTCGTCTTCAAGCCGATCATCGCTCTTCTCGAAAAGCGCCGTCAATCTGTCGAAAACGAACTGAAAGAGGCGGAGGAGAAGGCAGCGCAAGCTGAGGTTCGTCTCGCGGAGGCGGAGAAAACCGTCCAACAGGCTCGTTCCGAATCGGCGGACATCCTTTCGGAGTCGCGGGAGCAGGCACAGAAGCAGAGCATGCTGATCCTAAGCTCCGCGAAAGAAGAGGCGGATGCGACGCGACAAAAAGCCGAGGCCGATGCACGGCGAATCCATCGATCCACCGTCGAAACGATGAGGGACGAAGTTGCGGATTTGGCTGTATCGATCGCACAGCGAGTCATCGGGGATGAAATCAGTGAGGCAAGGAAAGACGAGGTCCGTCAAGCGGTGATCGGAGAATCGAAGAAGGCCGAGGTGAGGACCGATTGACTGATCCATCGTTGCCTAACGCAATCAATATATACACGGCATCCGAGCTGACACCCGAAAAGATAATGGTGCTCACCCAGAAGTTCGCGGAGCACTACTCGATATCCGGGTATACGGTGATCCACTCGATCGATCCGGAACTGATCGGGGGCTTTGTCATCTATTCGGGCGGCTATCGATATGACTACAGTGTCAAAGGACAATTGGAGCGACTGTCTCGCCACCTGAAAGGTCCCGACCAGAAGCTGGAAGACGCGGATCTGTCCGGTGAGACCGAATCTGATATTGAGGCGGTTCGCGCTTCGCTTGATCGCGCACTTCACGCGTTTGAAGAGGAGCCGACGGTGCTTTTCGAGTATGGACTGATCGACAAAGAAGGGCCGACGGATCACAGTTCGGAAGATCGATCCGCCGCGAAAATCGTTTCGGAAGAAAGACTCCGTCAACGCTCGTTCTCTTTCTCGGAGCGGATGACTGTCGAGGAGGTTGGCCGCGTTTACAGCGTAAGCGACGGGGTCGCCTTCGTCGAAGGGATCGACAATTGCCTGCTCGGAGAGACGATCCTGTTCGGATCCAAGGCTTTCGGGATTGCGATGAACCTCGAGACCGACCGAGTCGGTATCGTTCTTTTGGGCGATATTCGGGAGGTCGTTGAAGGCTCGATGTGCCGAAGGACCGGGAAAACAGTCGAGATACCCGTCGGGAGCGGCCTTCTCGGAAGGGTCATCGACTCTTTGGGTCAACCGATCGACGGCAAAGGCATGTTGCGCACGTCGCATTTTCGACATATTGAATCGCCGGCGCCGGGAATTATCGAGCGATGCCCGGTCAACACACCCCTTCAGACCGGAATAACGGTCATCGACGCACTGACACCGATCGGACGCGGACAGCGCGAACTGATCATCGGCGATCGACAAACCGGGAAGACGGCGGTTGCTCTGGACGCGATCATCAACCAACGCGGCAAGAATGTACTATGCGTATATGTCGCTATCGGTCAGAAGATGTCGACCATAGTACAGCTTGTACAGACGCTCGAAAAGCATAATGCTCTTTCCTATACGGTGATCGTTGCCGCCGGAGCTTCCGAGCAGGCCTCAATGCAATATATCGCGCCCTATGCCGGCTGTGCCGTCGCGGAGTATTTTATGTACGAAAAGCATCGCGATGTCCTCATCGTTTACGACGACCTGACCAAGCACGCCCAAGCCTATCGTGCGATCTCTCTTCTTCTTCGTCGACCGCCGGGCCGCGAAGCTTATCCCGGCGATGTGTTCTACATCCACTCGAGACTACTGGAGCGAGCCGCCAATCTTGATTCGGCGACCGGCGGGGGTTCCATCACCGCACTGCCGATCATCGAGACCCAGGGCGGAGACATCTCGGCATATATCCCTACCAATGTGATCTCGATCACCGACGGCCAGATTTATCTGGAATCCGAACTGTTTTTTTCCGGCCAACGACCGGCTGTAAACGTCGGATTGTCGGTCTCGCGTGTCGGAGGCGCGGCTCAGACCCCCGCGATGAAAAAACTTGCCGGACCCCTGCGCATCAATCTGGCGCAGGCACGTGAAATGGCTGCGTTCGCGCAGTTCGGCTCCGACTTGGACGAGGGCACACAACTTCAACTGAAGCGGGGCGAGATCCTCGGAGAAGTCCTGAAACAGCCTCAATATGAGCCTTTGGCGACGGAAGAGCAAGTCGTAGTCCTCTATTTGGCCACGGCCGAAAAAATGCTGTTTTTGAAAAAGGAGGATGTGCGCGAATACGCCTTCGCCTACCTCCGTCGCCTTCGCATCCTGCATCCCGAAGTCCTAACTGAGATCGCGAAGACAGGTCATCTGAGCGATGCCGTTACACATCAACTCGATGAGTATGAGATCGACCACCGCGCCGTTTATCTCGCCGAGCACCGTGAATACGGCGACAAGGAGTAAAAGATGGAACGACCGGTAGATATCAAGAAGCGAA
>CAYPAL010000077.1:0-6226 GCA_964408695.1 uncultured Oscillospiraceae bacterium
CGGTCCGGAACCAGGTTCTTTCGGCCGGACTTGAGATGGAGGTCATCGAGAGCGTTAATATCCACGAAGATATTAAGAAAGGGCTCCCTTCACGGGATCTCTACATTACCAATTATATTGAATCGATGAAGAACCTCCGCGATGCCGGTATCCGTTGCATCTGTTACAATTTCATGCCGGTGATGGACTGGATCCGCACCAACTTGGCCGAGCCTCTGCCGGACGGCAGTACGGCGATGTCCTATCAACATGCGAAAGTATCGGGCATGGATCCCGTCTCGATGGCTCACTCCATGATTTCCGGATCCAATAGTTTTTCTCTGCCCGGGTGGGAGCCGGAACGCTTTCCCGCGATGGCCAGGGACATTGAATTTTATCAGAACATTTCGGTCGACAAATATTTCGATCATATCGCTTATTTCCTGAATGCGGTCATGCCCTTTGCGGAGGAGTATGAGATCGACTTTGCCGTTCATTCGGATGATCCGCCGTGGCCGGTTTTCGGCTTGCCGAAAATCGTCAACAGTGCCGAGAGCATTCGAAGATATTTGGCGCTCAATTCGAGCAAGCGGAACGGGATCGCTTTCTGCACTGGAAGCCTCGGAGCGGATCAGGCCAACGATCTGCCGGCAATGATCCGGGAATTTTCTTCCGCCGGGCGAATTCCCTTCGCGCATTTACGCAATGTCAAGCACACAAGTCCCGCTGACTTCCACGAGACGGCACACCTCACGGAATGCGGGGACTTGGACATGTTTGAAGTCGTCAAGGCTCTCTATGAGTCCGGCTTTGACGGCTACATCCGACCGGATCACGGACGGATGATCTGGGACGAGACCGGTCGGCCGGGCTACGGCCTCTACGATCGGGCACTCGGTTCCAACTACCTTCAGGGACTTTGGGAAGCCATAAAGAAGATGAGTTAGAAGCTTTTCCTCCTCTGTCGCACTTCTTTACCGGTAAACTTCTCCCTCTGGCAATAGGCCGACTACCCCAAAGGATTCCCCCGGGTAGTCGGCCCTATTGCTCACCTGCCTCAGACGGAAGATAATAAGATCAGTCCGGTCATACAGGAGGACCGCTATGTTGTCGTTGAACTCCGATTCTATTTTGAACAGCCCCGAATGGGCAAGCACCGGTGTGAGCCTTCCGGCCTTTGACCGGGCCGTCATGCTTGAGCGGACCCGCCGTGAGCCGGTCTGGCTTCATTTCGGAGCCGGGAACATTTTTCGCGCCTTCATCGCTCGTCTTCAGGATGCGTTGCTCGAAAAAGGCCTTGCGGAGAAGGGCGTCCTCGTCGCGGAAACTTTTGACGCCGAGATCATCGACCGCGTTTACGCGCCCTTCGATCAACTGTCAATAACGGCCGCGATGGCTTCAAACGGAGCAACGAAATTCGGGGTCCTCGGCAGTATCGCCGAAGCGATTCCGGTCGACGATCGAAGACCGGAGGGACTTGTCCGTCTCCGGGAAATCGCCGCTTGCCCTTCCCTTCAGATCCTCAGCCTGACCATTACCGAAAAGGGCTACGCCTTGCGGGCAAAGGACGGAGGCTTACTCCCCGTCGTTGAGGCCGATATAAAGGCCGGACCTTCGGCGCCGCAACACACAATGAGCGTCGTGTGCGCCCTGCTTTTCGAGCGATATCGGGCCTCCGGTTCGCCGTTATCCGTCGTCAGCATGGACAATTGCAGTCGGAACGGTGATATTCTGCGCGGCGCCGTTTTGGAGATCGCGACCGCCTGGGTCGGAGCCGGCCACGCGGACTCCGGTTTTATCGATTACCTTTCGGATGATTCGCGCGTCGCATTTCCGTGGAGCATGATCGATAAGATCACGCCACGCCCGTCGGAGCTGATTTTCGAGCAGTTGCGTGAGATCGGGATTCGGGACATGGATCCGATCGTAACCAAAAAAGGCACGTACATCGCGCCGTTCGTCAATGCGGAAATCCCCGAATATCTGGTCATTGAGGATCTTTTCCCGAACGGACGCC
The DNA here is from genome assembly GCA_964408695.1 of uncultured Oscillospiraceae bacterium. GTDB lineage: Bacteria > Bacillota > Clostridia > Saccharofermentanales > Saccharofermentanaceae > JAAYCT01. The sequence continues at coordinate 1,997 of CAYPAL010000077.1, forward strand.
CTCCGCTTCACGAGGCCGGTGTTCTTTTCTCCGATCGGGATACGGTCGAGCGCGCCGAGCGCATGAAGGTCTGCACCTGCCTGAATCCGCTTCATACCGCGCTGGCGGTTTTCGGCTGTCTTCTCGGTTATGAAAGGATCTCCGACGAGATGCGGGATACTTTGTTGCTTGATCTGGTGATGCGTATCGGATATTCGGAAGGGCTTCCCGTCGTCACCGACCCGGGGATCCTCGATCCGGAGGCCTTTCTGCGCGAGGTCATCGAGGAGCGTCTGCCCAACCCGCACATCCCCGACGCGCCTCAGAGAATCGCGACGGACACCAGTCAGAAGATCCCGATCCGCTTCGGCGAGACGATCAAGGCGTACGCGAGATCAGCGTCCTTGCGGGCGTCCGATCTGGTCGGCATCCCGCTGGCGATCGCCGGGTGGCTCCGTTACCTGCTAGCGGTCGATGATGAGGGAAAGACGATGCCCTTAAGCTCGGACCCGCTCCTTCAACATTTGACGGAAAAGCTCGACGGGATCCGTCTCGGTGCGCCCGAGAGTGTCGAGGCTCGGCTTTTGCCGGTCCTATCGGATCCGGCGCTTTTCGGCATGAACTTATACGATTGCGATTTGGCCCCGAAGATCGAGGAAATGCTCGCGCGCATGCTCATCGGCGAGGGCGCGGTCCGGGAGACGCTCCGGCATTATCTGACGACGTACTAGGGCGCTTCTGTTGCCCGAAGAAAACGGAACGACTCCAGATCAAAGTCGGCTCCCGGCAGAAAAACAAGCGTAACGTCCGTTGCGCCGTACACAGGTTCAAAAGAGAAGACCCGACGAATGCTTTCGCTCGTCGCGCTTCCGATAAAGTCAGCGATCCGGACCGTTTCATCGCCGGTTTCGGACGAGCGGAAACGAAGTTGTATCGTGTCGGTCGGATTTCTCGAATTTCCGAAAATCTCAATGCCCGACGTGCCGTCCGCTCCGAAATCCATGCCCCGGAAATCGATCGAGACATTATTGCCGATCCCATAAATCGCGTCCTCTCTGCGTTCGAACGCATCTCCGATGATCGCGTCGCAATCCGAACCGCGGAGCTCGACAAAGGCCTTTGATTTGAGGGCGAACGAGAAACCGCGGACGTGCGCTTTTCGGGAGAAGCGGAAGCAAATCGTCTTGACGCCGCTCAGTCGTTCATCGAGTAAAAAAGTCTGCGTCTGATAGGTGTTCCAAATTGTCGGCTTGTGATATATCGCGGTCGTGATGTGCCGGGCATCCGGCGTCCCGGGCTCTCCGTCCCAAATCTCGATCGGGAACGGCTCGCCGTCGAGGCAGAACACGTCGATCGTCATCTCGTCCGACCCGAAACTCCCGAAGTCGAGTCCCTCGAAGCCCGCGTAGCTGACTTTGTCCCGAGCGCTCGAAAAGCCCCGTTCGTTGCCGTTACCGATCCCCCCGCCGGATATCGTGCGCAGTCCTCCGGAGATGTACCCGTACGGGTCGAGCCACGGCTTCCCGATCCCCGTCGCCTCGAAAAACAGCACCGAATAACGTTCGATCTCTCTCCCGCCGTTTCGTGTCGCGCAACGAAGTGCAAACGTCCCGTCACCGATCGCGCGGACGCTTACACCGTCTTCGTTCTGCTCGGTTTCGGCGATCGGTGAATCGATTCCGCGCTCGTCCGTGATGCGCCAGACGACCTCCGGAAAAGTATTATCGGACGGTCGGAGCGTGTATCGGACCTCTGTCGTCGGGTGATCCCGATCCAGCCGGAGCCGCTCGGCGCGAAGTTCGATCTTGCGGACGGGGATCTCCTTGGATATGACCGTCGACCTCTCCGCCTGTTTCTCGATCATTATGCCCGTGCCTTCGGGCACCGCGGCCTCCCGCGCGAAAAGCCGCAGTCCGGTGTCGGGAAGCCCGGGCGAGGACACCGTCGCACGGATCTCTCCCGGCGCGGTCCGCGCCTTCAGGATCGCGATGAGCTTTCCGCTGAAAAGTCGCTTGCTCATCCCCTTGCGCGGTTCTCGAACCACAGGTTCATGATCCACGGGATCACAACCCAAAGGGTCACGATCCGCGCTGTTACCGTTATCGAGACCGACCAGGCGTGCGGCGCCTTCGACGCGAATATCGACGCGGTTGTTGGCGTTTTCGACCGGGCGGCCGTTAATGTCCCGGGCAGAAACTTCAATATATAGCAGATCTGTCCCGTCCGCCCGAAGTTCCTCCCGCTCGGGGGTCAACACGATTTTTGCCGCGTCGCCGAAGGATTCTCTCCGGGTCGTCACGGCGATCTTGCCGTCCTCGTCGTACGCCACCGCCTCGATCGAGCCGGGCACGTAAGGCACACGCCAGTCGGCTGTGATTTTTTCTCCGTGCAAATGGTCGATCCGCCTTACCCCTTGACTCTCCCCGTTAACGAAAAGCTCAACAACCGGCAGATTGGTGCAGGCTCTTACGTCGATCCACTGTCCCTCGTTAAAGTCCCAGTACGGGAAAAGGTGGAGAATCGGCGCTTTTCCAGCGTCCGTCCACGTCGATTGAAAAACATAATAGATATCCTTCGGAAAGCCCGCTGTGTCGACGAGTCCGAAGAATGAATTTCTGCTGTGGTACGGTGTCGGCTCACCCAGATAGTCCCAACCCGACCAGACGAATTGGCCGAGCGAAAACGGCGCATCCCGGTCGTCCGTTATACAGGCGTCCGCGGACTTCGAACCCCAGCTTGTCCGACTGTTCCCGAGAGACGAGCACTGCATATCGTCGTCAGCCAGGCCCGAGGCTGAAAGCGGGAAATGGTAGATGCCCCGACTCTGCACGAGAGACCCTGTCTCGCTCCCGAAAATGATCCAGTCCGGGTGCGCGCGATGATGTTCCCCGTAATATTTTTCCGCATAGTTATAGCCGATCAGCTTGATATATTCGGCGCACTTTTGCGTGTTTTCCCACGGCATATAATTCGAACACAAGGTGACGCGGGCGTTCCCCTTCGGATCGTGCCGCAGGGCCAGAGCCTCCAGCATCCGAAGCGTCTCCAGCCCTTCCGGTCCCTCGTGCGTATCATAGATCTCGTTGCCGACCGACCACAGGATGATCGACGGGTGATTGCGCTCCCGGCGGATCCAACTCGCCACGTCCTTTTCGATCCACTCATCGAAAAACCGCGCGTAATCAAAACGCGTTTTCGACTTGCGCCAAACATCGGTCAGCTCGGACATGACCAGAAGCCCAAGTTCGTCACAAAGATCATAGAACTCCGGAGCCATCGGGTTGTGCGCACAGCGGACTGCATTCGCGCCCATCGCCTTCACACTCAAAAGTTGACGTCGCGCCGCCGCCTTGTGAAACGCCGCGCCTAAAGCGCCATGGTCGTGATGGAGGCACACACCGTTAAGCTTCATCGGCTGACCATTCAGAAAAAAGCCCTCGTTCGGATCGAATCGTGTCTCACGGAAGGCGAAGCGGGTATCGACCCGATCCGTCATTCGCCCGTCCGCCCAAAGCTCGGTGATCAGGGTGTAAAGGATCGGCGTCTCCGGCGACCACAATTTCGGAGCCGACACGATCAGCCTTTGATTCGAGCCGCCCCGCTCTTCCGCGACGGTCATACCCTCCGCGTCGATGATCCGGTTTCGGGTCTCCCCGCCCGGGATCGAGCACTCAATATCGACCTCGACACGTGCCGTCTCCCCATCGATCCCGGTATGAATGTATACCCCATCCGGAAGGATGTGCCGATCGTCGACCGAGATTCGCCGGACATTCCGATAGATACCCGCACCGGAATACCAACGGGAGTTCGGCGCGTCATTTCGACAGGATACACGGATCGTGTTTATGCCATCGCGAAGCTTGTCGGTGACTTCTATCGTAAAGCCGGTATACCCGTTCTTCCACTCCCAAACCGACGACCCGTTCAGGAAGACGCGGCAGTCCATGTAGACTCCGTCAAATCGAAGGTATTCCCGTCGCCCGGGTTCCGGCCGGTAATTAAACTCTTTTACATACAATGCGACGCCCGAACGGCCGAGATTTTCGGAATCTTCGATCAACCAGTCATGAGGGAGCTCGACCGGTCGGAAGACAAGCCCGGGTTCCGGGTCGTTTTCAAGAGAAATATTCGGAAGTTGTGCCGATTCCGGGCCGGAAGGTTTAGTCGGCAGGACGCAAACACGCCACCCGTCGTTGAAGAGGATCCCGGTTCGACCATGGGTCTGGTCGGAACTCATCTTCATTTACT
>CAYPAL010000078.1:0-6162 GCA_964408695.1 uncultured Oscillospiraceae bacterium
ATATCGGCCGCCTCGTTGCCGCGAACCTCTCCGACGATGATCCGGTCAGGACGCATACGGAGCGCGGTTCGAATCAATTGGCCAATGGAAATGGCGCCCTGTCCGTCGGGACCGGCCAGTCTGGCCTCCAGTCGAACCAGATTCGGTAATCCCTGAAGCGATAATTCGGCGGAATCTTCAATGGTCACGACACGCTCCTCCGGCGGAATGAAAGACGAAAGGGTATTGAGAAAGGTCGTTTTACCCGATCCGGTGCCCCCGCAGATGAATATCGTCTTCTTATCCCGAACCGCCCCCGACAAATAATCGGCCGCATCTTTCGTGATAAACTCCTGACGAATCAGAGATTCCATATCGGGTCGGATGCCCGTGAATTTGCGAATGGTCAGAATCGGCCCGTCCGGGGCGATCGGCGGCAGGACCGCATTGGCTCTGGATCCGTCGGGAAGACGAAGATCCGCGATCGGAGATGCTTCGTTCAGCGGGCGATTGGCGCGCGAAAAGAAATGCGTCAGTACCGAATGAAGTGTTTCCGCATCCTTGAAATGAATGTCGGAAGGATAAAGGGATCCGTCCCGCTCGTAAAATACGCAGTTGTAACCGTTGACCATGATTTCGGTTATGCCCGGATCCTCCATCATCTGTTGGAGCACATCCAGCCGCCTCATCGAATTGAAAATACTTAAGGCCAGCTCGCGTTTCTCCCGAAGTGTCATTCGAGCGCACGCGGATTCGTTTCCGATAACATCGGCAATGACCTCGCGAAAAGCATCGTCATCCATGTCCTGATGATTCTGAAGTTTCTGAAGCACACAAAGCGAAAGAAGACGGCTGAGTTCAGGTCCGGAAGGGAGATCGCCCTCCCGTTGCTCTGTCGAATTCAATACCTTGGTCTGAGAACCGGTCGAGCGGGCCAGACGGGGAAATGAGCTCATATTGCCTCCTTGCCCGCAGAACTGACGAATCTGAGTTGCTTGGGACCTGCGGCCGAAAAGAGTTGCTCGAGCTCATAGCGGATCAGCGGATCATCATTAACGGCATCATCCGGATAGATTACGTGCATCTCGTGAGCGAGCGGGCATAACTTTCGGATCTTTGAAAAGGCAAGGCCTTCAACAACTACGATAGCCGATGATGCGGGCGACGAACGGTCTGTCAGTAAGCGGAGCATCCTGACAAGACGAACCAACAGGTCGGAGTCGAGAGAGATGATATCGTCCGAGCGGGAAGGTCTGCCGAAATACATCCACCCGGAGCCGTTTGGCCTAAGATAATCCAGCAGGGCTTCCGGCGCCAGATCCGGACTGCCGAGGCGTAGAAGGAGGTCGGAATACCCCGAGAAAACCTGATTTCCGGTTCTTTTAAGCAGGCCGGATGACTTTGGTTCCGCGATCGAGACGCCGGGCATAAGGTCCATGCGAATCAGCCGATGACCCGAGGAAACGAGTGTACCGGTATTGGCGCGGATATATTTCTCCCGGGAAATCCTTGAACCGAGGGAGATGAACAGTCGTAGAACTCCCGACCGATCATGCTCGTCCATTGAGGAGATCGTCGAGTCCGAAGCTTCTTCTCCCACGGACAAGATCTTCTCGGATATGAGTTTCCCGTTAAGTCGTATATCACAGGATTCATTCTCAGCCCGCAAAGGAATAAGAAACGGCAACATGGTAGCGGATATCACGCCGGAAAAAGCCTCCGGGCGAATCTCCTTGTTGTCGTAAAGAATGATCTCCTCCGGGATCATTTCCGCTTGCTCAAAAATATCGGATGGAGAATAACGGGAAATTCTTGTTTCGGGGAGATAATGACGCAATCGTTCCGCAAGCGCTTTGCAATAACACAAGTCCGGGTCGACGATCGCGATGCTTTTACCGTTCATATTTTGGCTCCTTTCAGTCGTTTAGGTGAATTTTATCGAACGCAAGTGATTTGAAAAGTGCGGTTTTTCGACAAAAGACACAAAAGACAGACATGCTTGACGATTTGTCAAAACGCTACGGTTTCGCATATGTTCTATTGCGCCGATTTTCGGCTAGTGGTATGATTTAGGAACAATTTATTGATGTTCATCTCTTATCAAGAGAGGCGGAGGGATCTGGCCCTTTGAAGCCCGGCAACCGCGGAAAGCAGCGGTGCCAACTCCAGCAGGGAAACCTGGAAGATGAGGCGATTTGTTCAATGACATGCAGCCTTCCTTTCCCGGGGAGGCTTATTCGTTTGAGCGGTAAAATTGCCGACACAAACCCTCGAGTCGGAAGCAAGCCCGACGTCAGCGAATAGATGGGAGCATTTGATTTTCGAGGATAATAAATGAGCGGAGGTTTTTTGCATGAGTTATTGCAGTAATGAGAAGTGGTTGTTTACATCCGAGTCTGTGACGGAGGGGCACCCGGATAAGGTGTGCGATCAGATCTCAGACGCAGTCCTGGATGCGCTGATTGAGCAGGATCCTCTGTCCCGTGTCGCGTGCGAGGTTGCGTGTACGACCGGAATGGTGCTCGTAATGGGCGAAGTGACCACGAGCGCGTACGTAGATATCCCGACCATTGTGAGAAATACGGTGCGGGAGATCGGATACGACGGCTCCGGTTCCGGATTTGATTACAAGACGTGTGCCGTTCTCACAACGATCGACGAACAGTCAGCGGATATCGCGATGGGTGTCGATCAGGCATTGGAGGAAAGGTCTTCGGGACAGCCTTCCGACAAGCATGAGACCGGTGCGGGAGATCAGGGGATGATGTTCGGGTATGCATGTATCGATACGCCGGAACTCATGCCGCTTCCGATTTCGCTGGCTCATCGGCTGACGCGAAGGCTTTCTGAGGTCCGCAAGGACGGAACGCTTCCATTCTTGAGGCCGGACGGCAAGAGTCAGGTCACGGTCGAATACAAGGGACGTAAGCCTGTTCGAATCGATGCGGTGGTCATATCGTCTCAACATTCGGAGGAGATTTCCCGGGAGGCTCTGGAGCGTGGCATTCGTGAAGAGGTGGTTTTTATGATTTTGCCGAAGGAGCTTGTCGACGAAAACACAAAGGTGTTTATCAATCCGACGGGAAGGTTTGTTATCGGCGGCCCTCAGGGAGACAGCGGACTGACCGGCAGAAAGATCATCGTAGATACATACGGTGGTTTCGCCCGGCACGGCGGCGGCGCTTTCTCGGGCAAGGACCCGACTAAGGTAGACCGTTCGGCTTCCTATGCCGCCCGGTATATCGCAAAGAATATCGTGGCTTCCGGGATCGCCGGCGAATGTGAGATCCGGTTGGCGTACGTCATCGGCGTCGCTCAACCGGTATCCGTTCAGGTCGAGACCTTCGGATCCGGCAAGATCTCCGACACGAAGATCACGGAACTCGTCAGGAAGCATTTTGACTTACGACCCGACGCGATCATTCGTCAGCTTGATCTGCGCCGTCCGATATATAAAGCGACGGCGGCGTACGGCCATTTCGGAAGGCCGGACGCGGATTTCCCCTGGGAGAGGACGGATCGGGCGGCAAAGCTTGCCGCGGATGCGGGGTTATAGATTTCTTTTGTATAAGAATGCATCGGCTTGCGGCACTAATTGCCGAGATTGCCGGATCATAGGCCCTTGTGAATATCGGAAGGGCGCATATTTACGGGCAGGAGGTAAATGATTGAATCGAACCGGATCAGAGCCGAATAAAGTTGAAACGGAAGGCACGCGCATCGTTGCGGTTTGCGAAGAGATCATCTTCCGAAATGATGCCAACGGCTATACGGTTGCGGACTTCGATCCCCGATCCGGGCGACTCGATTCATTTACCGGCGTCGGTATCATGCCGTTTCTTGATTCGGGAGAGACGGTGGTGCTTTTCGGGAAATGGACCGATCACTCCGTCTACGGACGGCAATTTCTGGTGGATCGATTTTCTCCTTACCACGTGGCTTCCGAGAAAGATTTGATCCGATATTTGTCCTCGGATTCCGTGCCGTGGGTCGGGCCGAAGACGGCGGAGAAGATCGTTGCCCGATTCGGGACCGGAGCACTGGACATTATTCGCGACGACCCGGATAAACTGGCTGAGATCCGCGGGATCACGCCCCAAAAGGCCAGGGAGATTTCCGCCGTTCTTCGTCAGAAGGTCGATTTTCAGGAACTGTCTTTACTGCTGACTCCTTTCGGGTTCGGATCGGCACGGATCATGAGCGTGTATAAGCGATTCGGTCCGAGCGCGCCTTCGATCCTTCGCAAGAACCCGTATTTGTTGGTTTCCGAAATTTCGGGAATCGGTTTTTTGACGGCGGATCGGGTGGCAAGAAGCATGGGTTATGACCCGGCTTCTCCTTTTCGCATCGGAAGCGCGATTTTATATTTGCTGACGGTTTCCGAGAACGACGGTAACACTTATGCGGCCATCGACTCTTTGTTGGGGAGGACGCTTCGACTGTTGGAAGACAGCATGAATCGGGAGGATCCGGAGTTGCCCGCAGATCCCGAGCTCTCTTTCGGTCCGGAGGAGAGCGCAACGGATCTCTATTCTTCGAATAATAGGCTCGCTTTCATTTCGGAAGGGCATATCGATAAGTCCAGGATCGGAACCGAAGAATTTCTACGAGGACTGCGATTTCTTTTGGAGTCGGCAAAGGTCGTCGTCTATCGAATCGAGGAGAGCGGCATCGTCGAATATGATCGGATCGATAAGATCACCTCTGAATTCCGGGTTGCCCTGCCGAGGACTTTCGAGGCCGAAATGTCCGCGGCTCATTCTCTCCTTAAGGGGAAGGATCAAATTTCGACTTCACAGGAGGGGGATAATATCGATGAGAATCAGGTAGCGGAAAGGATCCGTGAAATTTCCGGAGAGCTTTCCATCGATCTGTCCGAGGAGCAATCCAAGGCGCTTATTTCCGCTGTTTTATCACCGTGTTCGGTGATCACCGGAGGCCCCGGAACCGGAAAAACGACGATCGTTGCCGTGTTAGTCCTCTATTTCGCGAGAAAGGGCAGGAAGGTGGTGCTTTGCGCGCCGACCGGAAGAGCCGCCAAGAGACTTTCCGAAGCTTGCGATTATACGGCGAGTACCATTCATCGCTTGCTGGAGGTCGGCCACCCGGATCGGAGCGGGGCAGGGGAGGCCTTTTTCGGGAGGAACGAGGAGAATCCGATCGAGGCGGATGTCGTGATCGTTGACGAAACGAGTATGCTTGATACGGTTCTTTTGGATGCGCTGATAAGGGCGCTTCCTCCCAAGTGTCGGACCGTTTTCATCGGAGATAAAGACCAATTGCCCTCCGTCAGTGCGGGAAACGTGTTGTCGGACATGATCGCTTCGGGGAAGATCCCCTCCGTGCGCCTTCGCACGATCTATCGACAGGCGAAGCAAAGCCGGATCATCATGAGTGCTCACGCGGTCCTCGAAGGAGGGGCAATGGTTTTCGACCAATCGCTTGAAAGTGATTGCATGATGATCGTCAAGAAGTCGTCGGAAGAGATCTCGGAAGCGGTCAAGCGCCTATACGCACACGTGCTCCCGGAGGTTTATGGGTTGAATCCGCTTCGGGAGGCGGTGGTTTTGTGCCCTTCCCGTAAGGGTCCGGCGGGCATTTCTTCTTTGAATCCGATTTTACAGAAGGAATACGGAGTTCTGAGCGAGCGATATATCCAATCCGGAGGCTTTCGCTTCTGCATCGGCGACCGGGTCATGCAGATCCGAAACGATTACGAACTCGCTTACACTCAGGCGGACGGCGGAACCGGTCAAGGCGTTTTCAACGGAGAAATGGGCGTCGTGCTTCGATTGGACCCGCGTGCCGGCGAATTGGTCGTGGAGCTGGATGACAGACGGGTGGTTTCGTATGATTCCGAACATATGGAGGACCTTGAGCCCGCATATGCGATCACCGTTCATAAGAGTCAGGGAAGTGAGTTTCCGGTCGTGATCCTTGCGATTCCGGGTGGGCCGCCGATGCTCTATAATCGCAATCTTCTCTATACCGCGATCACCCGGGCCCGGAAAAAATTGTTTGTCGTATCCGACCGCCGCACGCTCGCTTCGATGATTCGTAACAGCTCTCAGGCGGAGCGCCTTACTTCCCTCAAAGATTTCATGGAGACCTTTTCGAGAGAGGATGAGATCGGCGAATGATTCGGCATATGCGGGCTCTTGAGGAGTTCCTTTTTCCGAGAGT
>CAYPAL010000079.1:0-6106 GCA_964408695.1 uncultured Oscillospiraceae bacterium
TCTCAGTGACGATCGTTGTTTCAGGCGCTTTGATCCCTCTGATGCTACAGGCACTGAGAATGATCCCTGTGGCAAGGATCAGCACAAAGATTCGTGTCTTTTTACTCATCAACCCCAATACCTCCAAAACACAGCGCCGTCATTCGTTAAATTCCAGTTCAAAGTTTTCAGTATCCACTCTCCGCCGAGGTCGGAAAGTCCGACATAAGGACCTCTTTCCAGGAACAAATAGGGGCCGTCGGTCGTGTTGATCCAACTCTTTTCGGAGTAATAGCGGAGATTTCCGTCATTATCGATCACATAGCAACGGTAGTAATAACTGTCGTCGCGCGCATATCTTACGATGATGTAATCTTCAGCCAGTGAACAAGACGGCGGATCGAAGTTTGTATCCTCCACGCGGACATCGAATAAAAACTCTCCCGTCTTAAAGGAATACACCGACAAATCGTCCAAAAGAACAAACGATGAATTCACATCCCTGACTGCGGCCTTTGTTCCATGGATCACACAATCTCCCCACTCGGTCTTGATTGCGATGTTATCGTCGTCCTCTCCGATCGCAATATCAATGGGTGCCCACCAAAAAAACTCCGTCCCGTTATAGTTCTCTTCGTTGAGAAGCGTGCACGGAATGCCTTCAATAAGATATGTTACGCCCGGGATCATACATCCGTCAGCAGTCAAGGTCTCGTCCGGGACGGGATGCATATTCTCGTCGTACGCGATCCCGTCTTTCAAATAATAATCATAAAAAGATATGCCCGCCACCGGATCCAACATGATCGGACCCACATCCTCAATAAGGATGTTTCCGGACAGATCTGTCAGATTCCATACAACGTTCCAGTCCTGCACAAGCTCTTCGAGGATCATAATATCGTCTCCGATAAGTTGGACGGGCCTGCCCGGCAGATCCTTAAGATTGCGCTGTGATATTACGGTCCCATCCTTTTCTATTTCCATGTAAAACACGTCACAGACATCTTGCGACTTAACTCCCGCTTCTATATGACGACTCAATATGACACATACGGCTGTGCGGTCAAAAAGCGGGGTCGTGCCATAGTTGTTGAGATATGTATCGGGATCATCCTTATTGAACCGAATGGTTTCTTTCTCGGTGACAATGCGACAATATTCTTCTTCATCGGGACTCGTGTATTGAAGATACCCGCCGGGGAACTCCTCTTTGTATATGACCTCTCCCGTTTCGGGATCGTATTCGTAAGGATTCCATTCTCTCTTCTCGGCATATTGAATGATCCTCTCCGCTTGCTCCTTTTCGAAAAGCCCGATCGTCCCGTATGCCATCGCGTGATAAGTCTTTACGATCTCTCCCTTGCAGTCGAACACGTTGTAAATCGCGCCCTCTCCCGGAAGGATCAGGTAATACTCGTCCTCGAAAAGCTGTCCTCCGGGCAAGGTCTTCGGCGGGATATAGACTGTTTCCGGTGTCGGAGACGGCAACTGCGTCGGTCTCGGGACCGGCTTCGCCGTCGGTTCGGGAGTCGGTGCGACCGTCGTTTCTTCCCGACGCTCTACCGTCGTACTCTCCGGGGCGACATCCGTTTCTTTTTCTCTGATCCTTTCGATGCCGCAAGCGCCTGTAAAGATCAGGGCGGAAAGAAAGAAGATCAGGAACATGTTTCTATGCTTCATTCTTTTCTCCTGCTTGATTGTTTGACCGGATCCGTGTTCAGTTCTTCTTCAAAATCGGGACATACCCGGCATCCTCAAGCATTTGCTGTCCTTCGGGAGTCAGTAGATAAGTCAGAAGAGCTCTCGCCTCAGGAGACGGATCCTCCTTCGGGATAACGCCGTAGAAAGGCTTCGTGTAGCCGTACTCCCCGCTGTTGATCGTCTCATTGGACGGCAGGACCCCGTCGATGGCGATGAACTTGAGCCCCGGTTGGGTGAACATGTTTTTGGCGTAATAATATACGGAATAGCCGATCGCGTTCGCGCTGTTATCATAGGCCGCGATATCGTTGATGATATCGCCCATCGTCTCGGAAATGGTTTCCTCCAAGGGCTCGGCCATCTCCGTGTCCTTCATCATCAGTTCAAGCATGAGCGTCTGGCTTCCGCTGAGATGAGGACGCTGAAATGCTACGATCTCCTGATCAAGACCACCGACCTCTTTCCAGTTCGTGATTTTGCCGCTGTAAATGTCTCGGACCTGATCGGCCGTCAAAGAATCGACCGGGTTGTCCTCGTTCACTATGAATACCAACGCGTCCAGTCCGATTTCACGGAGCTCCATCGTGTTTTTAATGTCGAGATCCTCGACCGTCGTGTCCGCCGCCGTATATACCACAAGCAGATCGGCTCTTTCTTCCGCCAGCTCATGGTAGCTCGGATCGGTCCCGTGAAAATCGATGCTTTCCTCCGCTTCCGCTTCCGAGCAACCGGTAATGGTACGGATCAGACCGATCGCCAGCGGGATCGTGGCGGTAGACCCGTCGACCTTCGGATAGTTCGCCATCGTGATGCCGGAAAGGACCGTCTGATAGTCTGCGGTCGTTTCCGTCGGCGCCTGAGTCGCCTCGGTTGTTTGCTCGGCGGTCGGTGCTGTCGTTTGTTTCGTGGTTGGTTCAGCGGTCGTTGGGGTAATCGTTTCGGAGGACTCTTCGGTTCCCGAGCGGATCGGTTTACCGCAAGCACAGACACCGGTAAGCATAACAAGGATCAGAAGGACGGCAATAAATTTTCTCATGATCGACTCTCCTTAATCTTTTGCTTTATCCAGGGAAAAGCGAAATCGCAGAATATTATTTTGCGTAATACCACTATTTCAATATACTTCCGCATTCGAAGTTAATCAAGATATCTTTTAAGTGGTAAAATGAAATTGTAATCATGTGCTTTCGAGTTTATACCGGGGGAAGTCTTTTAATGATACCGAATCGAGAAGCGACCCCGGATATGGCTCAGTGCGGAGAAAATGTATGCGCTTTGCCCATCAAAAGTTCCATGGCCTGACTATTATGTTTTGCTTATGCATCGCCCTGACCGGGGTTCTTTCCGGCTGTAGGACCGCACCGCAGCCTTCCGCCGTGACGGCGGATTCGAAATGGTTTGCGTCCTCTTCTTTGTTGATGAGCGATTACGAGTTGGTCAACAGGCTTTCGGCTTCCGCTGGTCTACAGGATGCGAATGATATCTCAAGTCTTTATTTATTCAAGGATCGCGGCTCGGAGGGGTTCTCATCAGTATGGAACACAGAAGAGCAGTACTTTCTTTCAAACCATGACATCGCGGGAAATTTGATTCAAACGCTCCCGCTCGAGGGCCTTTCCGGGCTTCCTCTCGCCGCTTTTCGCCGCGCGGACTCAAGTTTATGCGTCATCACCGAGGTAACGGACCCGGAAACCTGGAGTATTGTCATTCGTTATAATATTCTCTCCGAAGACGGAAAGACTCTCATAAGTTCCGGAGAGATCGACGAACTCAAGAATATGAGTGTCAACGCCGTGGATTCGGATCAGGATCAGAACGTGTATTTTCTCCTGGGGAGTCAGATCATCACCTTGGATCTGTCGACATTTCGCTCGAAAAGCATCCCGCTGTCCGACTCGGGCATCTTCGATATCGCGTATATGGATGGACAGCTTTACGGGATATCGGAGAAAGATAGCTCCGGTCATCTTTTCGAAATCGATCCCAAGACAGGAAATGCTTCCGAACTGATGTCTTTTTCGAGCGAATCGCAATTCCTGCCCGTACAGGTCATCGGCGCGGTCTCCGGCTCGGAAAGCAAGGTCTATCTGATGTCCGAGACCGCCGTCGCGGAGTACGATCCGCAGGCAAGGGTCCTGACCATGTTGGTTCAGGGCGCGCAGAAGGGGTTGTCGCTTCTTCCGATCGATTTCGGCTTTATCGTACTTTTCGAAAATACGTTTCTCGCATTGGGCGAAACGCTCAACTTTGACCCGCAAGTGGGCGTCAATGAGTCCATCGGTCTGTTCCGGATCGAACTGCTAGACCATCCGACCGAGAAGTCCACCATCCGGCTCGGGCTTTTCGGGATGGAAGGAACGGATGACCTCGATTATCTGGCGACGCTTTTTAATCAGAACACTCCGAATTACGAAATCGAAATTGTCCGTTACGGAAATTATGAGGAAAATTTCGGAGAAAACTTTTCCTTCGACGATATCCGGCGGGCGCGCGAGGATCTAATCGCGAGTATTCTTTCCTCCACGGAGCCCGCAGATGTCTATTATCTTCCGCTCAGCGACACCGAGATCCTGGCCGAACGAAATGTGCTTTCCGATATATCGGACGTTGTCGACGAGGCGATTTCCGATCGAAGTTCGGATTATGCGATAAATGTGATCGAATCCTGCAGAATTAAGGGACGGATGGATTGGGTCGCACCCTTCTTCATGGTTTCCGGATTCCTGTTTGATCAAAGCCGACTTCAGGAAATCCATGATTTTTCGCTCGACGGGATGATCGAATATGCGACCGCAGCGGATATCCGACCCGTTTCCGGACTGTTTAGCTTGTTTCCCATTATCGAAAAGGAATTTACGGATCCCTCCGCGGAGACGGATTCGCAGGAATTAATTGACTTGCTGGAGATGTCTCTCGTATCCGCCCAAAAAGACGGTGACCCGCTCATCGACCAGTATTCCCTATCGAATTTTCATGCCTTTGTTTACAAAGCACAGAGACGGGACTCCGAGTTCACCCTGATCGGATATCCCGACGGAGAAAAAAATCCTCCTTTCCTTTCCGCTACATTTGTCTGCTCGATACCGGCTCAGTCCGGGAATCCGGAGGGGGCGGCGGAGTTTATCCGGTTCATGCTTTCACCGACGATCCAGAACATGTCATCTGTTTTTGCCGGGGAAGAAATGCCGGTCTTGCTCTCCGCCTTGGACGCGCAGACGGAACTGATCGCCAAACAATACCGGAATCCGATGACGGATTCGGAGACTCAGCTCTTTGTCCACAATTCGGCAATCACCGGGGCTATGAGCAATATGCCCATACAAGAGAAAGAGGATTTGATCCCCTTCCCGACCGACGACCGGTGGCAGGATTCCTTTAAAAAACTTGTTCTCGAGGCTGAAGGGTTCTACGTGGAGGACTACAGTCTGTTCCTGATCCTGTATGAGGAGTACCGCTATTTTATCAACGGTCAAAAATCTGCGGAGGAAACGGCCAAGGTCATTCAAAACAGAGTCTCCGTGTACATGGCCGAGAGAGAATAGACTCGCGGTCGAGCGTGGTTTATCGACACCCGAATTTCACATTTACGCCTTCAGCGTCCTCATCGAATTCAGGACCGCCGGTCATCCGGCCTTCAGCGTCCTCATCGAATTTAAGACCGCCGGTCATCCGGCCTTCAGCGTCCTCATCGAATTTAAGACCGCCGGTCATCCGGCCTTCAGCGTCCTCATCGAATTTAAGACCGCCAGCACCGTCACGCCGACATCCGCGAATACCGCGAGCCACATCGTCGTGATCCCAAGGGCGCCGAGTGTAAGGAAGGCGAACTTGATCGCAAGCGCAAACGCGATGTTTTCGCGGACGATCCGCATCGTTCTGCGGGCGATTAGGATCGCCCGGGAGAGTTTTCCCAGATTGTCGTCCGTAATGACGACGTCGGCCGCTTCGATCGCCGCGTCACTTCCGAGCGCGCCCATCGCGATGCCGACATCCGCGCGCGTAAGTACCGGCGCGTCATTGATCCCGTCCCCGACAAAGAGCAGTGATTTGCCTTTCGGCTTATCCAAAAGAAGGCGCTCTACCTCGGCGACCTTACCCTCCGGCAAGAGTTCCGCGTTTGTCTCGTCGACTCCGACCGCCTGACCGACAGACTCCCCGACCTCACGGCTGTCTCCGGTCAGCATGACGATGCGGGAAATTCCCACGGCACGAAGCGAGGAAAGAGCTTCCTTGGCATCGGACTTCACCTCGTCGGAGATAACGATGTGTCCCATATATTCGTTTTCGACGGCGATGTGGACGATGGACCCGTGCCGGTGACAGTCGCGCGGGCAGACGGTGATCTGCTCCATCAGTTTGGCGTTTCCGACATTGACGGTACGATCGTCAATTCGCGCGCGGACTCCGAGACCGGCAAGCTCCG
>CAYPAL010000080.1:0-5858 GCA_964408695.1 uncultured Oscillospiraceae bacterium
ACATCAAATACTTCATTTCTTCTTCATCGGACATCGATTCCCATAAAAAAGAATTGGTCATTTCGGGACACGAACGCGGCTGATTTAAATCGTAATCCGGTATGGATGCCATCGCAAGAACGGCACCGGTATAGGGTTCCATCACGATTGCGCAGACACCGTCCTGCGGATCATAGGCATAATAAGCATCTTCACAAGCCTTTTCGGCGATTTTTTGAATATTCATATCTATATTGAGAACGATATTGTAACCGTTTTTCTTCTCGACCGTAGTCGGCGGAGAATATGGCAGAGCTCCGCTGTAGTTATCGACCTCGACATATGTATACCCTTCGGTCCCGCCGAGGATCTGATTGTAATAGGCCTCTACGCCGTATTGACCGACCAGTGTGGTATTGCTCTGATCGGCAAATCCGATAACATGAGCGGCAAGATCCCCGTAAACATAGTATCGCTTGGGAACCGCGTCGATCTTGATACCGCCCAAGCTGTATTCGGACATGTAGTCCTTTAGCAGTTCGATGTCGTCCCGGGTAATCTTTTTTGCCAGTTGAATGTACGTTGCGTCCTTTTGATTCAGCGCCGCTAATACGGTCTCCACATCAAGTTGCAGGAATTCCGCCAACCTCGCCGCGATTTCCTCGGCAGTGATATCCTTTTTTATTGAGCGAACATCCTTCGGTGTAATCCCTACGGTGTACTCATAGGTCGTACTGGCTAAAACGTTGCCGTTTGCATCGAGGATATCGCCGCGGACGGGAATGTCGCGAATCCGCCGCCAGTGCATCTGCGAGGCCATGAGCGCGTATTTATCATGGTTCACGACCTGAATGCTGTATAGCTCGACGATCAGAAAAACGGCGAATAAAGTCGCCATAATCCCCACAAGAAAAACCCATACTTTCCTTTTGATCGAAAGCGTGGACTTATCCGCTGTCACGGATTCTCTTTCAGGCGAAGCGCCCGACAGCAACTGCGAAGCTTGCTCGGGCGCCGACTTATTTACCGGTTGCTTTTCAATCAAAGTCGGATCTCCTTTCAGGAGTTATTTGAAAAGTATTCTGCCAAATCCTCCTTAGCTTGTGCAAGAGCCGCAGGCGAAACCTCAATTGAATTGAAGGAGTTTCGGGTAATGAGCGTGTCTCCTTCGGTAACGGGAACTTCGACGATTTGCCGCGTGCCAGGCTTCTGCATCCCCAGCCGCTCGTATGCTTCCCGGCGGACCATGTCCAAATCGGTACCCAGGATCAGGCTCTCGCGAATTTGTGCGGTCTCCTGTCGGATCATATCGATTTTTTTCTGGGTCTCGTTGTTCTGAAAGTTCAGGCTGGCGATTTGTGCCTGTCGAAAAAGCACGGTACCGAACATTCCGGAAACGATCGCAACCGCAATTATGACCAGCATGCTCTCCTTGAGCCTCTTTCTGGATACGCTTCTCTCTTTTTGCTTGTATTTTTGAATAAGCTCGAGACGTCGTTGACGTTGCTCTTCAAACTCTCTTCGCTTACGCTCGGCTTCCGAGGGGCTTGGACCGATCTCCGGAAGCAACTTTCGAGCGGCGGAATCTTTTCCGGCATATACAACGTCAGAACTCCTGTTTCCGAATCCCGTCGTTCCGGCCTTCTTCGGAAAATGGAGCGCCTCGATCTTATCCCAATCGCTCAGTGCCAAGTTGTCCATTGTTCTTCGTTCCTCTCAAATACTCTCAGTTTCGCGCTTTTTGCTCGCTTGTTCGTTTGAATTTCTTCCTGCCCCGCCAGAATCGGCTTCCTCGTTACGCTTCGTCCCAATGCTTTTCGACCGCACACACATACCGGAAATTCTCTCGGGCATATGCAAGGTGATTCGTATTTTCGAAAAGCTTCCTTCACCAGTCTGTCCTCGAGAGAGTGAAATGATATGACCGCGAATCGTCCATATTCTTTCATTCTCTTGGGTACTGCCTCCAGGAGCGCGGATACTGAGGTCAGTTCATTGTTCACCTCGATCCGGATCGCCTGAAAGGTCCTTCTGGCCGGATGCTGATCTTCCTTTTTCGATTTGGAAGGCATCGCTCCCGCAACAAGTCTTGCCAATTCGCCGGTCGTTTCGATTCGCTTTGCTTTCCTTTTTGTCTCGATCGCTCCGACGATCCTTCCGGCGAATCGCTCTTCTCCATATTCCCTAAGAATGCGAATCAGTCTCTCCGGTTCATATTCATTCACCACACGCAAAGCCGACAGCTCCTGCTTATCGTCCATTCTCATATCCAACGGGCCGTCTTTCCCGTAAGAAAAGCCTCTCTCGTCCGTATCGAGTTGGTGCGACGATACTCCCAGATCGGCGAGAGCCCCGTCGATTTTCGAGAGCCCGAGGGCGTCCAGGACTTCCTCGATCTTCGAAAAATCCGATTTACGCAAGATCCACGTTCCCTTAAAGGAAGTTTCGCGTTTGAGTCTCTCGCATTCCCCTAATGCCCGGTCATCCTTATCCAGCGATATCAAGGTACCGTCTTTCCCGAGTCGACTCAGGATCCCCAAACTGTGCCCGCCCCCGCCGGCCGTACAATCTACATATATCCCGTCGCTCTTGATAGAAAGCGCATTCATGCACTCCTCGAAAAGCACCGGACGATGTACGAACTCAGAGTCCCGTGACATTGTATTCCGTCAAATCGAGCTCCATGACCGAGCTCACTTCCTTCTTTTCCCGCTCGTAGAAATCCTTTGCGCAGATATCAAGCTTGTCGCCGATATTGATGATGCTGACTTCTTCGCCGGGCTTGGCTCCGATATGATCCCAAAGCTCGTCAGAAATCGATATCCTGCCTTGGGAATCCACGTCACACGGCAATGCTTCTCCGACGATCAGTCGCATCACGCGACGAACCCGGGGGTCCATGCTGTTGAGTTCTTCGAATTGCTCCCGGATCTTTCTGAAACGGGCATCGGTATAAACGGAAAGATAACCGCTGTCCAGGCTTAAAGTCACAACAACGTTACGTCCGAGATTATCCCGGAGTTTGGACGGAATAAAGACTCTTCCTTTAACGTCGACCTTGTTGGTAAAGCGTGCCATCAGTTATCCCCGGTTTCCACAAAGTTTTCCCCACCATTCACCACATCAAGTGATAAATCCACCACATTTCACCACTTGATTGTATTCTACACATTAAAGATGGGAATATCAAGGCTTTTTTGAGGCAATTCGTGCTGAGCGTTTCGAATATTCCGGGGTATCTCGAACAGTGAATAATTTCAAACCTGCTCTTTTCATTTGCGAAATAAAATTCTGCGCGCAAAAAAAGGCCGGAGCTTCCTCCTGCCTCCCGTTCCGTTTACGCGATGAACACGATCATTTTCGCTCGATCGTTCGTTCCATCGATATGTTAAGTATAATGCCGAAAGAGATGAAGTTGACAAGAAGGGCGGAACCGCCGAGGCTGATGAACGGAAGAGGAATACCCGTGATCGGCAGAAGTCCGACGCTCATACCCATATTCTCAATAAAATGAAACGCGAAGGCCCCGGTCAAACCGATCACCGTGTATGTATAAGATTTCTGCGTCGCTTTTGCGGCAACAAATACACATCTGGTCAGAAAAAAGAACGAAAGAATAATGACGGTCGTCGTACCGATAAAGCCCATGTGCTCAGAAACCGCAGTGTATATGAAGTCAGACCATTTGACCGGAACGTTGACGATTTCACCCGTTCGATTTCCGATCAATCCTCCGGAAGCAATCGCGGCTTTGGCTTGAACCAGGTTATACTCTCCCGACGGATCGGATCCGGCAAATACAAAGGACAGTATTCTGGACTTCTGAATTGGGGTAAAGATAAAATTCCAGAGAATCGGGATCACGCCGACAATAACGACTGAAATGCCCAGAAACAGATATCTGTACTTGACTCCCCAGACAAAAAACATGCAAAACAGTGAAAAAACAATGACCATCATCGTTCCGAAGTCCGGCTGTCTCCAAATCAACAGCAAAGGGATCCCGTCGACCAGCCCGATATACAGGAATCCCTTAATCATCGGCATTTCTTTGTTTTTGATCGCTTCCAAATAATAGGCCGTCACGATGATCATCCCGATCTTCGACAACTCGGAAGGCTGAAAATTACCGATGAAGGGAAGATTTAACCAGGAGTCCGCACCCCATTCATCCGCGAGAGAATACCCGTCAATGAAAACGTATATCAGAAGAAGTACGGATAACCCATATACCCCCCAACCGATCGCCTTTAAGAAGTGTGTATCGATAAGACAAATGAAAAGCGCAACGACCATACCCAGAAACGCAGCAATAGCCTGTCTGTAGAGGATACCGGGATACCCTTCAAAACCCTCGGACAGGACCTTGTTTAAGACAAAAATACCGATCAGGGACAACAAGAGGATCGGGATCAACAGCCAATAATCTACCGAGCGGAAATAATTCCGTCGCAGTTGTATGATTCCTGATTTACCACTGCTCATATTACGACCTATCCGACGGGATCCGAACCGGCTCCGTCTCCATCGTTTACGCTCTCGTTATCGGGAGTATCATTTGCTTCTGTGGACTGCATATCCTCAGGATCGCTCACTTCTTCCGTTTCCGCATCCGCCGCCTCTTCAAGCGCTCCTTCGGTTTCCGTTGCTTCCTCCGAGATCGCTTCCGCTTCGCTTTCCGCGACTGCTTCCGTCGTGGTCAAAATAGCGATATCTTCTTGTGTTCGGACGGATTTCTTCTGAAGTTCATTCACCGGTGTGGTGACGCGCTTCCAGCCTCGGGTTCGACTGATAATAAGCAAAGCGATGCCGACGATCGCCATCATCACGGAAGTAACTTGAGACAGTCTCAGACCTGTATCCCCGATATAGAGAGAATCCGTCCTGAGCCCTTCGATAAAGAAGCGAGCAACCCCATGCAATACCAAATACCCGGAAGTCGTAGTGAACGCATACTTGCTCTTGTTGCGAACGATCAGCAATACAAGAAATATAGCGGTCGTTGCCAATGACTCATAAAGAAAAGTCGGGTGTACGGGTAGATTCGGGTTCTGACCTTGCCCATACATCTCAAGATAACGGGAAACACTGTCGCTGATCATTCCCCAAGGAAGCGTCGTATTCGTGCCAAAGGCCTCTTGGTTGAAAAAATTCCCCCAACGTCCGATCGCCTGACCCAAAGGAATATAAACGATACAGTAATCAAATAGCACATGTGCCGGAATCTTGCGAATTTTCGCCAGGATGTAACCGGCCAGAATCGCGGCCAATACGCCGCCGATGACGCCGAGTCCGCCGTCGCGCAGGTTAATAATATGTAAAATGTCGCCTTTATAGTATTCCCACTCACTGAAAACGTAGTACAGACGTGCTCCGATTATGGCAGAGGGAAAACACACGAGTGCGATGTCTATGACTAAATCGGATGAAAAGCCATGTTTTTTGGAATGAAGCACAGCCAGCAATACACAGGTCGTCAGTGCAAGCGCCAGGATCACGCCGTACCAATAAATATTGATCGACCCGATACGAAATGCGACACTGTCAACCTGCAGTCCTTCAATACCCAAGCCCGGAAAACTGACCTCCTCCGGGACAAACCGAATTATGTTAAGCATGTTTCCTCTCCTTGTGTCCTTGAATATTTACGGCGATGCCGAGCCAAATTATCATAGCATATCCGCAAGCATTTTCGAATACTCCGGATGATCGACATGAAACGAGCCTGCTGTCTGAACATCCTTCAAAACCTGCATGCGTAGACTCTCGATCGAATCAAAGCGCTTTTCGAACCGCAACTGCTCGATCGGATAAACGGTAATTCTGGTGCCGTAGAGTTCAAGTTTTACATTTAAGGCCGTCGTTTCGATCAATGGATA
>CAYPAL010000081.1:0-5801 GCA_964408695.1 uncultured Oscillospiraceae bacterium
AGGATATCAGCAAGCGAAAAGCAGCCGAACTTGCCCTGCGGGAGGTAGAACGCAGCAAGTCCGTTCTGCTCTCACACCTTCCCGGCATGGCCTACCGATGCCAAAATGATGAGTTCCGAACGATGGACTTTGTGTCGGAGGGCGCGGTCGAGCTTACCGGATACGATCCCGAAAATATGATCGGAAATCGTATGGTCTCCTATAATGATCTGGTCGTTCCGCGCTATCGCGATGTGCTTCGGAAAGAATGGAACCGGGTCCTGCTTCGGAGAGGCCCTTTCAAGGCCGAGTATGAGATCACACGTCGGGACGGCGAGAAAAAGTGGGTCTTGGAGCTGGGGCAGGGCGTTTATAACGAATATGGAGAGGTCGAGGCGCTGGAGGGCATCATCATCGATCTGACCGAGCGCAAGAAGCAAGAGGAGCATATCGAGTATTTGAACCACCACGATTTCCTGACCGGTCTTTATAACCGTCGGTTTTTCGATATGGAAAAGGAACGCCTTGATATCAAAGAAAACATGCCCCTGACATTTATTGTGTGTGACATCAACGGTGTCCGACTCATTAACGATGCGTTCGGTCAGATACACGGAGACCGCGTGATCATCGAGACTTCGAGATTCTTGAAAGAATTTTGCGACGAACGGGATGTGTTGGCGCGAACCGGAGGAAACGAATTCAGCATTTTGATGCCGAACACGTCCGAGGAGCGAGCGCATGGCATCGTCCAGCGAATGAACAGCGCGCTTGAGCAAATCAATAAGATCCCCCGCGACCCGGGCTTTGACTTAAGTTTGGCGATCGGGCACGGGACTAAAAAGAATACCGAAGAAAGCCTTCCGGATGTCATCAAAGAAGCGACCGATTACATGTACAGTCGGAAATTGCTGAACCAAAGCAGTTCGCACAGTTCCATCCTGTCGGCGGTCGTGGCGACCATGTATGAGAGAAGCCAGGAGACCGAAGCTCACGCTCTTCGACTGTCTGAAATTTCCAAGAGAATTGCCGCTAAACTTTCACTGCCCCAGAAGGATATCGATGAGCTTGAGGTATTTGCGATGCTTCACGATATCGGAAAGGTCGGGATTGATGATCGGATACTCAATAAGCCTGACCGGCTCACGGACGAGGAATGGACTATTATGAAACGCCACCCCGAGATCGGTTACAGGATCGCGAAGGCATCGCCGGAGTTGGAAGTCGTTGCGGAATATATTTTGTCACATCACGAACGATGGGATGGAAAAGGTTATCCGCGCGGCATCGTCGGAGACGATATTCCATTGTTGGCGAGGATCATCGCCGTCGCTGATTCCTACGATGCCATGACCGAGGATCGTGTCTATCGAAAGGCAATGAGCGAACAGGATGCCGTGGAAGAAATCGTTCGCAACACGGGAACGCAGTTCGATCCGGAAATCGTAAGGCTGTTCCTCGAAATCATCGCAGAGGATCGATACATATAATTTCGAACGCTCACCCTTCTCAAACGTGATAGAATAAAATCATAGTCAAGGAATCCGGACATTTCCGGAGATCGTCTTTGTTTTAAGGCCTTCCGACATTCTCCGTTCAGGGGTGTCATCGAATCCGTTGCATGAATGCTTTTATGGTAAGGGGTGATGATCAATGAAACAACAAACTTCTCTTTGGCCTCGCGTACGTGTGCGTCTATGGGTCGCAATGTGTGTTTGTCTGGCGATCCTTTTTCTGTCGGCCGGGTGCGATCTTCCGATACTGGGCTCCGAAACTACGGAGGAAGAGGGGACGCTCGTGACCCCGGAAGCATCGGGTTCCGAAGTTATTACTGAAAGTACAACGATGACGGAGGAAACCGGCGGCACCGAAACGGCGGCTGTCACTACTGAAGCTGCTCCGGAGACGACTCCCGAAACAACGCCGGAGACTACCCCCGCCGTGACCGAACCGTCGATATCCAATCCGGAATTGATGTACACGAGTTATGCGCATATGGTGTCCTTTGATACCGCGACCGGGTGGGCGACGTTTGACTATTTCGACATGTTGAGAGGCACCGAAGCGATCGATTGGCTTGTCGCGCACGAGGGGTATACCGTCGCGGAAGCGACGAATCTGGTCAATGATTTTGCCGACAGTGAATTCGTGTACAGAAATATCAATCCGGAACTCAGGACTGCGGACATGGAAGCGGTAACCATCAATATGATGTATTTATCGGACGGAACACAGATGACCGGCGCGGAAACCACCCCGCTTACTTATTCGGAATTTGTCACTTTGTATACCGGTCATCCGGCTTATGTTTTGGACTCTTTTTTCTATCGAGTCATTGTTACGGACGGAGTGATCACTCAAGTGAATCAGGTTTATTGGCCGTAGAGATTCGTTGGATCAAGTTTGTTTCTCGAAAAGAAGACAGGCGTTGCCTGTCAAATTTCCTGATTGCCGTGTTAGGAGGTGCCTGATGGTAAATGGTATAAAATGCCGCAAGCAGGCCGAGGACCTGGTCTTGCAGATGAGTATGGAAGAAAGGATCGATCAGCTGACCTATCACGCGCCTGCCATTCGCCGGCTCAATGTTCCTTCCTATAACTACTGGAATGAGGCCTTACACGGAGTCGCCCGGGGCGGGACGGCGACCGTTTTCCCACAGGCGATCGCGTTGGCTGCGGCGTTCGACGAAGAGTTGATGAATGATATCGCCGATGCCATCGCCACGGAAGCGAGAGCGAAGTATAACGAGGCCGTTAGGCACGGAGACCGGGATATCTATAAGGGACTCTCTTTCTGGTCACCCAATGTGAACATTTTTCGCGATCCGCGGTGGGGCAGAGGACACGAAACATACGGAGAGGACCCGTTCCTGACGACCCGATTGGGCGTGGCGTTCATCAAGGGCCTTCAGGGAAAGGGAGAAACGATGAAGGCGGCGGCGTGCGCGAAACACTTCGCCGTGCACAGCGGACCGGAGGATATCCGGCATGAGTTCGACGCGGTCGTTTCCGAGAAGGATCTTCGCGAGACCTATCTTCCGGCGTTTGAAACCTGCGTCAAGGAAGCCGGGGTGGAGTCGGTCATGGGCGCCTACAATCGTGTGAACGGCGAGCCGTGCTGCGGCAGTTATCGATTGCTTCGGGATATTCTGCGAAACGAATGGGGCTTTTCGGGGCATGTGGTTTCGGATTGTTGGGCGATCCGCGATTTTCATACGCATCACCGCGTAACAAAGACCCCTGTGGAGTCCGCCGCGCTGGCGATCAACGCCGGTTGCGATTTGAACTGCGGAGATACTTACCTTCATCTGAAAAGCGCTTGGATGCAAGGGATGGTTTCGGATGAAAAGATCACCGAAGCGACGATCCGGTTGTTTACGATGCGCTATAAGCTGGGGCTTTTCGAGAAGACAGAGTTCGACACGATCCCTTACGAAAAGGTCGAATGCAAGGAGCATATCGATCTTTCGGTGAGGGCCGCGGAAAAATCGATCGTCTTGCTTCGCAACAACGGGATCCTGCCCCTCGATGCCAATGCCATATTGACCGTCGGCGTGATCGGTCCGAACGCGAACAGCAGAAAAGCTTTGATCGGAAACTATTACGGCACCGCATCACGCTATGTGACGCCTCTTGAGGGAATTCAAGACGCTATGGAGGGAAAAGCGCGCGTGCTGTATTCCGTCGGCTGTGAACTGAAAGCGGATCGGTCCGAGGTGCTTGCGCTTCCCGATGACCGCATCTCCGAGGCATGTACGGTCGCCGAGCATAGTGACGTGGTGATCCTGTTCCTCGGCCTGGACGAGTCATTGGAGGGAGAAGAGCTTGATGTCGGAAACAACTGCGGCTCAGGTGACAAGCAGGATCTCCTGCTTCCCGCCGTTCAGCGCGATCTGCTGGCGCGAGTCGTTCAAACAGACAAACCGGTCATTGTCTGCCTGATGGCGGGCAGTAGTATTGATCTGGATTTTGCGGATCGGAATTGCGCGGCGGTTTTACAGGCATGGTATCCCGGCGCGCAGGGGGGAAAAGCGATTGCGAATATCCTTTTTGGACACAGCGCTCCGGGAGGAAAGCTCCCGGTGACATTTTACCGCAGTGAAAACACTCTTCCCGAATTCACGGACTACTCCATGAAGGGAAGGACTTATCGCTATATGACCGAAAAGCCGCTTTATCCGTTCGGATACGGCTTGACATACGGAAAGGCGGAAATCGTCAAGGCAGAGGCAACCACGACACTGCCTGCTGAAGGGCCCTTGTCAGTCCGTGTTTCGGTGCGCAACGTTTCAGATCGGGAGGTTGATGAGGTCATCCAGGTGTATGCCCGACCGGACGAATGTCGTTTCGCTCCCCCGAATCCGGTTTTGTGCGCCTTCCGACGCGTGAAACTGTTGCCGCGGAAGGACGCCGAGTTCACCGTGAATGTGCCGGCGGAAGCTTTTCTTGTTATTGACGAAGAAGGAACGCGAGTGCGGCCGGGATCGGATTGGACTCTCTTTGTCGGATTTTGTCAGCCGGATGAAAGAAGTGCCGAACTGACCGGGAGCCGACCCGTTCGTGTGGCGGTCAAAAGTTAATTTTTTAAAAAATTTACGGCAATACGAGTTTTGAATATTGACAGACCTTTTAAAGGAATGTACTCTGTAAGAGTAGCGTCGTGCTCGAGCACGACGAGGCGAGTGACATGGTTTCCCGTAACTGTGAGGCAGTCGATTCCTATTTTCTTTCCGTTTTTACGGATGACGGATCAACAACTTCCGAATCGTTATACGGGTAACACGTATTTTATAATAATGGCCGAGAGCCGCAGAAAGAGAGGAACGATTATGAGTGAGTTTTATCCGACAGTCCCGAAGATCCGTTACGAGGGAAGCAAGAGCAAGAATCCTTTGGCTTTTCGCTTCTATAACCCGGACGAGGTCATCGCCGGGAAGACGATGAGAGATCATCTGCGGTTTGCCATGTCGTACTGGCACACAATGGTCGCCGAGGGTTCCGACATGTTCGGAAAGGGGACCATCGATAAGAAGTACGGTTCCGATGATGAGATGGAAAGCGCGATGAACAAGGCGAGAGCCTCCTTTGAGCTTATGGATAAGCTGGACATCGATTATTATTGCTTCCATGACCGTGACATCGCGCCCGAAGCCGACACGCTGACGGAGACCAACGCGCGCTTGGATGCCATCGCCGATCTTCTCGA
The DNA here is from genome assembly GCA_964408695.1 of uncultured Oscillospiraceae bacterium. Lineage (GTDB taxonomy): Bacteria > Bacillota > Clostridia > Saccharofermentanales > Saccharofermentanaceae > JAAYCT01. The sequence continues at coordinate 5,185 of CAYPAL010000081.1, forward strand.
AGAGTTGATGAAGAAGTACAACAAGAAGCTGTTGTGGGGAACGGCAAACCTGTTCAGCAACAAGCGCTTCATGAACGGCGCCGGCACCTCAAGTGACGCGGACGTTTTCGCGTTTGCGGCGGCTCAGGTGAAGAAGGCCTTGGAAATCACCGTTCGCTTAGGCGGTGAAGGCTATGTTTTCTGGGGCGGACGTGAAGGCTATGAGACGCTCCTGAATACCGACATGGCCTTCGAGCAGGAGAATATGGCCAGACTGATGAGAATGGCCGTCGATTACGGAAGAAGCATCGGGTTTACCGGCGATTTCTACATTGAACCCAAGCCGAAGGAGCCGATGAAGCACCAGTACGACTTCGATGTCGCGACGGTTGCGTCTTTCCTCCGCAAGTTCGGACTGGATAAGGACTTCAAGATGAACGTCGAAGCCAATCATGCCACATTGGCGATGCATACCTTCCAGCACGAGCTGAGGGTCGCGGCGATCAACGGCATGTTCGGATCGGTCGACGCCAACCGCGGCGACCTGCTGCTCGGCTGGGATACCGACCAATTCCCCACGGATGTATACGACAGCACGATGGCAATGTACGAGATCATCAAGGCCGGCGGATTCACCA
>CAYPAL010000082.1:0-5730 GCA_964408695.1 uncultured Oscillospiraceae bacterium
GCCGCGCGGTTGCAAATAGACGCCGCCTTGATAAACAAATCGAAATAATCCGCTTCCTTACTCTTTCTCATTTTCCTTACCTCTTTTTTGTGCCGACGTTTAGAACAAATTAAGGAATAACTTAGCCATCAGGAAAGAAATCAATCCGCAGCCGGGGAACGTCAGGACCCACGCCAGGATCATGTCTCTCGCAACTAACCAATTGACTGCGCTTAATCGCTTCGAAGCGCCAACGCCCATGATCGCGGTCGTTTTTGTGTGTGTCGTGCTGACCGGTACACCGGTCAGGGTCGAAAGCAGAAGACAAAAGGACGCCGCCATGTCCGAGGCAAAGCCCTGGTACTTCTGAAGTTTGACCATATCCATACCGACCGCCTTAATGATCCTATATCCGCCGACCGATGTTCCGAGGCCCATTACAACCGAGCATATGACGATCAGATACCAAGGTACGCCAAAAGAGCCGTCCGCCATTCTCTCTATAACAAAAGGCGAGCCCGGCTCCGCAATTCCAAAGTAATAAATCCCGAGAAGAAAAATGCCGATAAATTTCTGACCGTCCTGAGCGCCGTGGAGAAACGCCATCATCGCCGCGGCAGCTATTTCTCCGAAGTGAAACACCTTATCGGCGGTCCTGCGTTTAACTTTTCGAAAGGCCATCTCGATCCCCCTGACACTGAGCCAGCCCGAAATGAATCCCAAAACGGACGAGATCAAAAGACCGATCAGAACGAGCATCCACTGCTCTTTACTGACCGAGCTAAATCCTCCGAGTCCGATGGCCGCGCCGGTAACACCTGCGATCAACGCATGACTCTCACTGGTCGGGATACCGAAATACCATGCGGCCGTCGCCCAGATAACGATCGAAAACATCGCGGCGGCTAGGACGATCAAGGCTTCTTTCTCTTGTCCCGGCTCGATCACGATAATCTTACTCAGCGTATCGGCGACCTTCGGGGAAACTACGGTCATGATCAAAACACCGAGAAAATTCATGACGACCGCCATCTTGACCGCGGCCGCGGGTGTGATAACGCGCGTAGATACCGCCGTGGCGATCGCGTTGGGCGCGTCGGTCCATCCGTTCACGAATATCACCGAAAGCATCAGAATCACGATGACAATCAAGCTAAACCACATATTTTTTCCCCGAAAAACGTTAAGTCCGTGCGTTCAAATATGGTCGAGGTGAAGAGACTCGAACTCCCGACATCCTGCTCCCAAAGCAGGCGCGCTACCAACTGCGCTACACCTCGATTTCAAAAAACCGCAACAGCCGTTATTATAACCAAATCACGGTTTGATTACAATCCTTCTCCGGTACCCGAAACCCCTCTTGGGTTCAGAATCAAATAATATCAAAGACGAAAATCAACAAGAGATACACCAGAAACGAGATGACAAAAGTCGAAATAATAATTGCGACGAATCTCAGAGCCTTCTTGGTCACGCGGAGAATCGTCTGACGGTCTCGCTGCTTGATTTCCTTCTCACTCAACTTCGGAGCATTACGCTGGTCCGCCTTATAGAGAAACAACCCGCAGTTCTTGCAGACCGACCGCTGTCCGTTCTCGGTATTGCATTTGGGACATATCATTCAAGCATCGCTCCAATCCAAAATCGGTCAATCGGTGTCCTGTTCGAACCAACATAATTATACTTCAAAAAATCGCTTTTTTCCCCGAATGATCTCATCGATACGCAAAATATAATCCCTTGCGTTTCGCAGACAATCGTGGCGTACGAGTCGTCCGTTCGGAAAGACACGTTTACCGACGCCGCCTGCCCCGAACGCGAGGACATTACGGCGATCGCTCATCATTGCTACATTATAAACACATTCCTTGCCAACCGTCGAAAAACCCGTGTTTTCAAGTCCTCCGACTGTGTCCTTCTGCTTATACAAATAGTACGGCGCGTATCCTGTTTCCGCGAGTCGCTCGGCGGCGTATGAAACCATTTGATCCGCGACCCTTTCTCTGTCCGTGTCATCCAGAACCTCCGCTCTTGTCAGGTTCGAGGTCCTCTTTTTGCAAAGCGCATGGACGGTAATGTTCTCGGGTTTCAGTTCGATGATCCGATCGACGGAAAATCGGAATTTCTCAAGACTTTCTCCGGGCAGACCGGCGATCAAATCGGTATTGACGACCGAAAAACCTGCTTTTCGAGCGATATCGAACGCCCTGTAAAATTGCTCTGTCGTGTGATGGCGTCCGATGCGCGTCAGTGTCTCGTCGGAAAGCGACTGCGGATTGACGCAGATCCTTCCGACGCCCGCGTCGACCAGCAGTGCCGTCTTGGATTCGGTCAACGTGTCCGGTCTTCCCGCCTCCACGGTGATCTCGGCATTCCGATCCGGACATATCAGATCAAGGGCTTCGCAAACAAAATCTCTTAATAGTTCGTCCTCCATGATCGTCGGAGTTCCCCCGCCGAAATAGACGGCCCGGACATTCTTCATTATCCCGGTCAGACCCGCTATCTCTTTGAGGACGGTATCCCGGTACTCCGAAAGAAGCCTTGCGCTCGCCCGGCTTTCCTGAGTGATGAACGAGCAATACGAACAGCGTCCGGGGCAAAACGGGATTCCGATGTAAATAAACAGATCTTGTTCGTCGGTCGAAGATAATATACGGTCCTCTGCTTCCGCCGTTTTATAAGCAAGCCCGGCCTTGTCCTCCCGGACATCATAGAAACGGACGAGCGTATCGATATCCCGGACTTCGCGCGCGACGAGGGTCGGGCGGATCCCGGTGAGCGAGCCCCAGGGGAATCTCTTTTGCGTAACGGCCGAAAAAACCCGGTACAATTGTCGTTTCAGCTCCCGGTTCGGCGCCAATCGTTGCGTGTCGTCCGATTTCTCGAAAATCGACGTTCCTTGCACCGCGGTCGTGACGCGTCCGTCCGGCCATACCGTGCTCTCAATAACAACATCTTCTGCGTATTCGGCGAAAATCGATTGCCCTTCACAACGAACGGAAGGACCGAAAAAAAGCCGGCTCACATCCTTAGCCGGAAAAAGGCTTCCATGTCCCTGTGTGATGACGGAAATCAATCCCGTACTCCTTTAACGTAACCGAAATAATACTCAATGATGAGCTGACTGACCAGTGAGTAGCTCTGAACACCCTCCGGCTGTAAGTTTGCTTTCAGGTATGTGTCATTCACCTCTGTGGATATCTCCTCGATCGGGCCTTCGAATTGTTGCCAATACTCATAGCTGATATTCATATCGCGATATGCTCCGTCCGGAATCGATCGGGCAATTTGTTCATAGGCCTCGGGGTCGATGGCTGCCAGATCCCGGGAGATGTATCCGAGCGCAAACATATAGCCGCTGTAGCGAAAATCGGGCCGGTCGCTGGAAACACACGCCAGAAAACCCGCCAGATTGGCATCCTGCTCGCGGGCGATCCCCCGTACGTGACTGATCTCGTGGCAAGCCGTCATCGGGATCGTATGAGCCGGAACATCGGTGTTCGCGTTGGCTTCACCAAAGAACGGAAAGTACATCCCGACGATGCCCGTGTATGACCAGTAATGCGAGAGCGCGACCGGCTTGACTCGAACGTCGTTTCCGGAAAGCTCCGGAAAAATGACCGCCGCCATATCCATCGCCGAGCTCCCGGTCCGTAAAACATCATCGACTCCTTTGATCGGAACCATTCCTCCCTGATCGTTCTCGGGGAGGTTCGGGCGGTTCTCCGCGACACCTGTGGCAAGCCATTGCATGACCTCCGCAAGCTCTTCGGAGCTTCTTTCCGCGGGAACCAACGCCAACGATTCATGAAGCGGTCTTCTGGAATAACCGATCCCGTGCATCAGCGTAAAAGAGGCGGATGTGATCAGAAGGATTACGCTTAAGACTACCGCACTGCGATAAAAAAACCTCTTCTTCTCACGACTGCGCACCGCCCTGACAATGTACCAAACAAATAGTATCGGCACCACAGGAATGGCGGCGACGACAAAGATCTCCGTGATCGAGATCGGGACCAGAGACGTCAGGCTGACAATCGGCCATGACAGATACGGAAAAAGCCGAAGCGCGTACCACTCTGAAATTTCCGGGCTCCGTGACAGCCAATTTGGAAGCAACAGAAACATAAATGCACCGGCCAGGCACATCAATATTGGAAGAGCCGATCGAATGAATCTTTTAACTTTTTCCAATGGGTCATTCCTTCCGATATAAGACCTGCGGTGCAACTCTTCGCTCCGCTTGATTCGGAGCTTCTAAAGTCACGTCACCATATTCCAGAATAACGTCCGCCGAAAAGGATTGCAAGGATTATCGGCTGATGGATCAGATATACGAACAGCGAATGTCTCCCGATGAATTCGAGGGGGCCAGAGAGCGTGCGAATGAGTTTGGGGGTGTTCGGAAAAGCAGTCTCTTTGTTGATATAAAGCGTGCGACCGACAGAGATACCGACAAGAAAAACACCCAGCCAAGGGACCATCGGGAGATAGTCACCCATGGAGATCGCGTCTTTCGGTAAAATTCCGAGAGGAAGGAACGCGTACGTATTTAAATCGTTTCGAAGAATACGTATCAACGGTTCGGTCATAAACAAGCATAGCGCGGCGATGATCAGGCCGCTGTTTATAAGTGATGAATAATAAACCGACTTGGTATCTCCCGTGACGAGATTTTTTCCCGCATGGATCTCGAGCTTTTCGATGATCCAGCAAACAAAGGTGCCTACCGTGAGCAGATGAAGAATATTGAAGAATACAAATAATCCTTCTTCATGCAGGTCGGATATGACTCCGACAGCCAAAAGCCCATACGAAACCAGCGCCATGATGACGGATATCGCAACGGACCCGATCAGCATACGAAGAGATCTCTTAAGATTATTCCGCGAAAAGGTACAACAGATGCCGGAAATCAATATAAAGCAACATAGGAAAAAAGGTTGAAGGACGTAATTAAAGAAATCGCCTTCCTGAAATTCGAAGAGATCGTATCCGAGAAGATATCGTATATCCCATATCAGATGATGGCAAATCATCATGAATATAGCCAACCCGCGAAGGGCATCCAACTCAAATGCTCGATTTTTCTTACCCATGCTCACTCCGAAATCATCGCGGCACCGATCGCGGTCGCAAATTCAGAGTTCTCGGGCACGATAAATCGGACCCGATACAGGTCGGAAAAAACGTTAAACAGGGCGGCACATTGAGAAACGCGAGTCATTTGACCGGTGAAGACAACGTCGGCAAGACCGACGTTTCTTGCGGCAAGGACGGCCATCGTGCCGATGGACTGGAATACGAGATTGAATATGCCGAGCGCCAGATCAGCCCGCGTCACATCATCGGTCATTTTTCCAAAGTTAGAAGCCGTGGTCGACATCGGCAGTCCGGGGATTTCGATGTTTGAAATATCGGCAATCGACAGGTCGACCTTGTTTAAATTGCCTTCGGAAGCCAACTCCGTCAATACGTCAAAATCACGCACATTCAGAAGACTGCTGGACAACCCTAAGACCGTTCCTCCTCCGACACCGGATCCGATTATATGCCGCACTTTATCTTTCTGCGCCTCGACGAAGGCCGTACCGGTGCCCATGCTGACAACGACGGCATGCGACAACCCGGACAAGTGAAGACCTCCGAGTCCGGTAGCGAGGAATTCTTGAACACGTGTGGTCTTAATACCCAAAAGATCACCGGTGGGGAACGAAGCCCCCACACCGGTGATCATCAGTTTTGATA
>CAYPAL010000083.1:0-2044 GCA_964408695.1 uncultured Oscillospiraceae bacterium
ACCGGGCACTCCCAAAGATAATTGAAACGAAAGAGCCGCATCGCCGTTTTCGCGATCTCATCGGTCCGATCGGTCCGAAAAGACAGCCGCTTCTGCCTCTCAAAGCCTTGAAGATCGGATCCTCTGGCCCAAATCTGGATCGTTTGGGCCTGAAGATGCTTCTTCCTGAGTCTTCCGGCGACCTGATCCGAAAGCGCGAGGATCGTCTGCCAGACATCCCGCTCGTTCATCATATCCCTCGCGGTGGTGGTGCTGTTCCCGACCGACTTCACCGTCCGCCTATTCATGCAGTTTGCGATCTCGGAATCGTCCGTCCCGTTGGCGGACATCCACAGTTTCACCCCGTTGACGCCCAGATAATCGCGCAGGTAGTCCGGCGACATCGCCGCCAACGCACCGATAGTCCGGATGTTGATCTTCTCGAGCTTGCGCTGTGTCGCCCGGCCGACGAAAAGCAGAGCTCCGACCGGCAAGGGCCATGCGATCTCCCTATAGTTTTCCGGAGAAATGAGGGTCGTCGCGTCGGGTTTCTTGTAATCCGATCCGAGTTTGGCAAAAATTTTCGTAAAGCTTACGCCGACCGAGCAAGTCAGGCGAAGCTCCTCACGTACCCGGGCACGAATTTCATCGGCGACGCGAACCGGATCCCCGACCCCCGCTATGTCGGTCAAATCCAACCAGCACTCGTCCATTCCGTAGGGCTCCACCCGATCGGTATACTGGCAATACATATCGAAAAGCTTCTCGGAGTAGTAACCGTACTGATCGTGATGCGCCGGAACGACCACCAGTCCGGGGCATTTCTGTCGGGCCTGCCAGATCGTCTCGGCGGTTCTGATCCCGTAGGCAGCCGCATGCCGATTTTTCGCCAGGATGATCCCATGGCGCTTGTCCTCATCGCCGCCGACCGCCATGGGTACGTCTCGTAATTCGGGCCGGTTCACCATTTCTACCGACGCGAAAAAACAGTTCTGATCTATGTGAAGAATTTTTCGGTTCATCGGCCCTTGTCCCCAGTCCCCCAAAGTCAATATAAGAGAACGTATGTTCGCCTATACTTTATCATGTTCACTGAATGTTTGCAAGAATTCCTCATTTATATATCTTCAAAAGGTTTTGTTCTCTTTAAGTCTTTGATAAGTTGGTATATAATTGAGAAAGGAATTGGCCCACAGTTAAGATACGTCCGCCGGTCAGGCGTTTGTATCAACTCTTAAAGGCGGTGGAAAAATGGCTAAACAAAGATTGTTAATGGTTGATGATGACACCGATATTCTTGAAGTAAACAAGGCTTACCTTGAGAATGAGGGATATGATGTGAGCGTGGCGACAACGATGACCCAGACGCTTGAGAAGGTTGCGACCAATTCGTACGACTGTATCGTTTTGGATATCATGTTGCCGGACGGAAGCGCTTATGACCTTCCTTCCAAATTGCGGGTCTACACGAAGGCTCCGATCATTTTTCTCTCGGCACGCGACCAGTTGGAGGACAAGATCACCGGTTTCAAAGTTGGCGGCGACGACTACATGACCAAGCCCTACAGCCTGCCGGAACTTTCCGCGAGAATTTCGGCGCATATTCGCCGGAATATGACCGCGGATGGTTTTCTGATGGATTATCCCCCGCTTACGATCAATATCAAGTCGCGCGAGGTGCTTCTTAACGGCAAACAAGTCCATCTGACGAATCGCGAATTCGATATTCTGCGCCTTCTGGCCGAGACTCCGAACGTGATCGTTCCCTTTTCCAGAATTTACTCGGTCGTCTGGGGCGATGACGGGATGTGCGATAATCATCTGGTTATGGTCAACATCAGCTATCTGAGAAAAAAGATGGAGAAAGCCGCTCCGGATGTTCTGTTCGTTAAGACCGAGTGGGGTAGTGGGTATTCGTTCGCTTATCCGCCGATTCGCAACACCCTTCGTCCGGAGTAGAACACCCGTATATCGGCTATGAAGCAAAATGACGACTGAAGCACGCCAAGACAAGTCGGACAAGAGAAAAGTCCTTGGCATTTTTGTGCGCACGGTCGTCTTTTTG
>CAYPAL010000083.1:2144-5705 GCA_964408695.1 uncultured Oscillospiraceae bacterium
TCCGATATTCGAGTCAGCCCCCCCGAAGACGGCATCATCGAAATCATCATCCCTTGTTCGAATTTCTCAAACCCCTTTGGCGGGATCGCGATCCCACCGGCGATCGGAACGCCGGAGCAAATCGACGCGATCGACACGGTATCCAAAATGTGGATCAGCAGTGTCGTAACACTTTTTGTGCTGATCATTATCACCGGTTTTTACGTGTCGCTCACGTTTCGAAGGAAGCTCAAGTATTACTATTTTATTTTGATCATCCTGATCTCTGTCAGCTATGAGTTCAGCGAAAAGATTTTCAATCCACTGCCCGGGGACTGGAACAAACTCCTGCAAACTACATTTTTCCTGTTGATGTCTTTTGTGGCGACCCTGTATTTTTCGGCACTGTACCCCAAAACGGACGAAAATTTCTTTTCACGCACCAAGAATTGGGACATCATACTGATTGCGGCGGCGACATGCGGATTCCTTGCTTTTTATTGGATCAACCCGGAATTTCTGCACTATAAAACCTCCGTCGTCGCGAATTCGGTATTTGTTACGATCATCAATTCTTATAACTTTCTTCGCGTCCTATACATGACGCCCCGCCATCCGGAGCAAGGCACCTTTCACCTGATATCGGCCGCATTGGCGAGCATCATCTTTTCGACGATGATCATCCGCTCCCCCCAGATCTTCTTTATCCCATTGCACTCGGTCGGCATCGTGCTGATGATTTTCGGAACGGCGATATACTTCACCATTCGTTACGTGAATAACTTTAATCAGATTTCGCGTTTCACCGTAGAGCTCGAGAATGCGGTTCAGGATAAAACGCGAAGTATCGCGCGCGTGAACGCGGAGCTTGTCTCCATGAACCAGATGCTCATCAAGAACGAAGAGGCCCGAAAAAAGATGATGTCCAACGTCTCCCATGACCTGCGTACTCCGATCACCGCCATTCGCGGCTATATCGAGCTGATCATGAACGCCAAGGTCAACACCCCGCGGGAAACGATCAACACATACCTGACCAATATGCATACTCGAAGCGTGCAGATGGAGCAACTCATTGAGGATCTCGTTCAACTCACCCGCCTTGAATCCGATCCGGCGGATATCAAGACGCAGACCGTCAATTTGACGGATATGATCGATAACCTCTACGAACTCTATTTGATGGAGTCCGAGGGTTCCAATAAGAAACTGCATTTGGATATGCCCGACGACGATATGCTGACCGTCATGGGCGATCCGAACCGACTCTTGCGCGTCTTTGAGAATCTTATCGTCAACGCTATGCGCTATACGACCGATGACGGCCGCATCGAAATCCGCGCATTCCGCGAGATCGCGGCGCTTGGCGGAGACGCCATTCATATCATTGTCCGGGACAACGGGATCGGCATCCCGGCGCCCGAATTGCCGTATATTTTCGATCGTTTTTATCGCGCGACCAACGCTTCGATCCATAAGAGCGGATCCGGGCTGGGCCTTTCGATCGTAAAAAGCATTATCGAGAAGCACGGCGGGCGTATTTGGGCGGAAAGTGTCGAAAAGGAGGGTTCCACCTTCCACGTGATCATCCCGTCCGCCACGCCGCAGGAAATGGAGCAACATAAGCGAGAAGACGACTGACCGATCCACCTTTGTACTTGCGTGCATCAAAGATAAAACGCCTGCCCGCTCGGCTTTATTCAAGCCAAACGGGCAGGCAATTTCATGTTGAAAAATCAGTCGGGCGATCCGATCGGAGATCGGACGCTTCGCTTACTCAGCCGTCTTTTCGGCCTCTGCAAAAAACTGATTCAATTCGCCGACCAATGCGTCGCAATTCATACCGTGCACCGAGCACGCCTCTTCGATCGTCTCTCCGCTGGCCATCGCACAGCCGAGGCAATGCAATCCGTTCTGCAGAAAAATCGGCACGGTCCCCTGATGCATATTCAGGACTTCCGCTATGATCATATCCTTGGTAATTTTTGTCATATAATTTCCTCCGTTTGAGCTTTTGTGTAATCATTACAATATCACATCCCGATTAAACAGGCAAGGTGCCGCATCAGCCGTGTCATCTTAAAAAGGCATTTCCTCGGGCGGCGAGCGACAACCCGTACTTTTTCACTAGAAGTTCACCTCAACATGATGCACGGTCGATTCGTCCTCCAGCATGATCCTCTGACTTTTTTGCTTCTTCCCGTCGATATAGATCACGACGCCCTCTTCGTCGCCCGGCTGTTTTTCGAAAGAAATCTCGTAAATCGTCGATCGGTACCTGTATTCGATCTGATATCGTTCAAATGGCAAGGATCGTTTCGGTGTAAAAGCCAAACACTGCCCTTCTCGAGCAACACCCAACAGGTGCGTGAGGATCGCGCGATACATCCACCCGGCCGCGCCCGTATACCAGCTCCACCCTCCCCGTCCGATGTTCGGATAACCGTCGGAAACGTCCGCGGTCATGACGTAGGGTTCGTTCTGATAGCGGCTGACCAGGCGGAAATCGGCGGTGGCGTGGATGGGGTTCAGCATGTTGATAAGCCGGTATGCTTCCTCCGGATCGCCCATCTCACAGAAGGCGATGGCCATCCATACGGCAGCGTGGGTGTATTGGCCGCCGTTTTCCCGGATGCCGGGATTGTACCCGCTGATATAGCCGGGATGGTTTTCGCCCCGATCGAACGGAGGAGTCAGCAACCGGATGATCCCCTCCTCTTGGCTGATCAGGAGGCGATGCGCCGACCGGAGCGCGATCAACGCGCGCTGTCTGTCGGCCGCTCCGGAAATCACCGCCCAGGACTGACTGATCGAATCGATCCGGCACTCCTCATTGCGCGCGGAGCCCATCGGCTTTCCGTTATCGAAAAACGCGCGGAGATACCACTGGCCGTCCCAAGCATGTTTTTCGAGCGCTTCCTTCAACCCGCTCATTACCCGACGGAAGTGATCCGTCCGTTCTCGGTCGCCCTGCCCGATGCATATCGGCACGAAAAGATCCAGAACGTGGTAAAGAAACCATCCGAGCCACACACTCTCGCCCTTTCCCTCTCGACCGACCGCGTTCATTCCGTCATTCCAATCTCCTCCGCCGATGAGCGGCAAGTGGTGCTGTCCGAACGCGCAAGCATGCTCAATGGCCAGCACGCAGTGTTCATAGACATCCCCTTGTTTATGAGAAACAACGGTCTCCGAGATTTGTTCGTGCCGGTCGGGCTCGAGCAACTCGGCTTCCAAATAGGGCGTCTTCTCCCGAAGCAAGGGCGAATCGCCCGTGTGTTGAATGTATTTCGCGACGGCGTACGGCAGGAACAGGAGATCGTCGGAAATACGAGTTCGGACACCCGGGCCGTCCGGATGATGCCACCAGTGTTGAACATCGCCCTCGACAAATTGTCGGGAGCAGCAAAGAAGAATTTGCTTCCGTGTGAGTTCGGGATCATAATCCATCACCGCCAGAACATCCTGGAGTTGATCACGAAAACCGTACGCGCCGCCGCACTGATAAAACGCGGCGCGCGCCATCAACCGGCACGCGACGACCTGATACATCAGCCATCCGTTCATCAGGATATCCATCGC
>CAYPAL010000084.1:0-5676 GCA_964408695.1 uncultured Oscillospiraceae bacterium
TGCAGTTGGATATAAATAACTCGTCCGCCTTGCTCATTTCCGCCTCCAAATCGTGAATCCGCTTGCTAATAATAATTCTAGCACATGGAGGAGGAGTATTTCAGGCTATTTCCGATTGAGACCTCGGATTTTATTTTTCCACTTCCTCTGGTTTGCCTTTCTCTGTATGTAAGCCTTGGTGCCCTTATACATTGATCCGCCGAAAAAAAGCAGAACATTCAAAAGGGAAACGATAATCGCCACTTTTTCCGCCCACGGCGAAAGGATGATCATCAAAACATAAAAGCCGGCATTGAGCATAGCTAAATACTTGATCTTGACCGGAATGAAAAAGAAAAGCCGAAGCTCAAAATTCGGGTTTATGAGCGCAAATGCGAAGAAAATCGACATGTTCAAATAAATATTCGTTGTCGCGCCGAGTATCATGCCTCCGACGATCGTAAACAGTACCCCGCTGAAGTAGAAGAGATTGAACTTGAGGATCCCCCAAAAGGACTCCAGAAATTTACCCATCAGCCAATAGAGGTAGAGTGCGAAAATAATAAATAACAGACTATAATTCGGCGGCAGAATGATAAAGGATAATATCCTCCAAACTTCTCCGGTTAATATTCTGTCCCGATCGAAAATGAAGAGATTCATGAGCCCCGGCCGGTTCATCATCGCAAACACGAAATCCGCGATAAACAGTGTGCCCATCGCGAGAACGATGCTTTGCATCAGGTTGGGGATACCCTTGTCGGAATTTTTATAAACGAATCGATAGTACCGTTTTTTTAGTTCTTCCATAGCACCCTTTCCTCTTGGAAAACGAAAACCCCATGGCTATGATAATGGTATCACAGTCATGGGGTTATTGGTCGGAGTGAGAAGACTTGAACTTCCGGCCTCTTGGTCCCGAACCAAGCGCTCTACCACCTGAGCCACACCCCGGAACGACGTTTCCAATCGTTGACCAATAGGATTTTACTCGTTAACGAACGAACTGTCAACGCGAGTTTTATACCGATTGACGATAGATCGTCTTGTTCCGGATCTCTTCCAGAAGTTTCTCGACGAGCGCATCGATACGCATGCTTCCGAGGTCTCCCTCGTAACGCGAACGGACCGATAGAGTGCCTTCCTCGACCTCCTTGTCTCCGATGACCAACATATACGGAGTTTTCTCGATCTGTGCCTGCCGAATCTTCTTGCCGATCTTCTCGTCACGACCGTCCAGCTCAGCAAGAATACCGAGATTATTTAAGTCATCGGCCACTTTTTTTGCTGCGTCCAGGTGCTTATCGGAGATCGGTAGAACGCGAGCCTGTTCAGGCGCGATCCACAGAGGCAGAGCACCGGCATACTTTTCGAGCAGGAGGGCGAGTGTCCGCTCATAGCATCCGATCGACGTGCGGTGAATGATATACGGATTCTTCTTCTGCCCGTCACGGTCGGTATATTCCATCCCGAAAAGCTTGCCTTGCTGGAAATCGATCTGTATCGTAACGAGCGTGTCTTCCTTGCCCCAGACGTTTTTGATCTGAATATCGAGCTTCGGTCCGTAGAAGGCCGCCTCTCCGTCCGCTTCCCGATAATCGATGCCAAGATCATCCAATATCCCGCGCATCGTATCCTGGACCGCCTCCCATTCTTCCGCGGTCCCGACATATTTTTCTTTGTTATTGATATCCCATTTCGAAAACCGGTAACTGACATCGTCGGAAAGCCCGATGGAATCGAGCACATAGTTGGCCAAGTCAAGTGCTCCCTTAAACTCCGGCTCAAGCTGTTCCGGTGTACAAATCAAGTGTCCCTCTGAAATCGTAAACTGGCGCAAGCGAATCAGCCCGTGCATCTCTCCCGAGGTCTCGTTTCTGAAAAGTGTCGAGGTCTCGGCGTATCGAATCGGCAGATCCCGATAACTTCTCGATTCGTTCAGATAGGCATGGTATTGAAACGGACAGGTCATCGGACGAAGCGCGTAAATTTCGGAATCATTCGCATCCGGATCTCCGTTATCCAACGCAGTTGTGTCACCCATAAGGAACATACCGTCGCGATAATGGTACCAGTGACCGGAGATCTTATAAAGATCGGACTTTGCCATAAACGGTGTGCGCGTGTATTGATAGCCTCTCTTTGTTTCCTCGTCCTCTACAAACCGTATGAGCGTTTGAAGTACACGAGCGCCCTTCGGAAGAAATATCGGAAGTCCCTGCCCGACACATTCGGAGGTCGTGAAATACTTCAGTTCGCGCCCGATTTTATTATGATCTCTTTTCTTGGCTTCCTCGATGCGGTCCAGGTGCTCCTTGAGCATCCCCTTATCCGGAAAACTGGTGCCGTAAATTCTCTGGAGCATCTTATTCTTTTCGCTTCCGCGCCAATATGCGCCGGCAACCATCGTTAATTTAAATGCCTTCACTTCACCGGTGCTGTCAAGATGCGGTCCGGCGCAAAGATCGATAAAATCTCCTTGCCGATAAAAAGAAATCGTCGCGTCCCCGGGAAGATCGTCGATCAGTTCGACCTTATAAGACTCCCCTTGATCCTCCATCAGTTTCCTCGCCTCCGCGCGCGGCAGTTCAAAGCGTTCGATCGGCAGATCTTCTCGAATGATCTTCTTCATCATGTCCTCGATCTTGTCTATATCCTCTTTATTGAACGTGCCTTCGTGATCGAAGTCATAGTAGAATCCGTCCTCAATAGCAGGACCGATGGCAAGCTTCGTCTCCGGCCACAGTCTCTTTACCGCCTGTGCCATGATATGCGAACTGGTGTGTCGATATTGCGTCCTGCCTTGCTCTGTTTCAAAATCAAACATACTAACCTCCCGTAAAATAAATAAAAAACCACGCGATCCAACCCCCTCTGGGGTGCTGGTCGCACGGTTCCACCCAAATTGCGCTCCTCGGAGCGCCTCTTCATCAATGACGTTAACGCAGTCCGCGTCCTGGGTTATTGGCGGGCAACATCGCGCCGCGTTCTCCCGGAGACTCAAGGGGGGTACACTAGAAGAGTTGATCACGGAGGACTTTCAGCCAATGGTCTTCCTTCTCTGTTGATCCGCACGATCGGTGCATGTCCCTGTCACAGTCTTTATCTATGGAGGTAAGTTTACTCCAGAAAATCGACGATTGCAAGGTGATTTTATCTTCGATGAATTCTCACTTGAGGAACTGATCGGACTTATACTTCAATGCTGTCCTTTATTGCGTCAAATCTTCCTTGCTTGATTCCCGGCACCTTCATGATATCTTCTATTTTCCCGAATGTTCCGTTCTCGGTCCTGTAGCGAATAATAGCGGAAGCCGTCACTTCCCCGATTCCGGGAAGATTCATCAGCTCGCTCAATTCCGCCGAGTTGATATTGATCTTGAGTGATTCCTTCCCGACTTCCCGGGAATCAGGATCTTTGGTACATGATTCACCCCAAATATAAGCATCGACACTTTCTCGAATAAAGCCGTTGGTTTGCGTTTGAGATAACGCCGGTTCCTCGTCATTCAATTCATTAATCCATGGAATATATACGGAAACCGGGGCGATCAATTCCATCACCATGTTAATATGATTCGATGCGGCATCCGGTTTGAGCCCACCGGCACGATCGATCAATTCAAATAGAAAGGTGTTGATCTCGACATAATAAACTCCCGGCCGCTCGATGGCACCGCAAAGATAAATCGGGATCGGATCCGGACGAGTTTCTTCGGTGATGCCGGTCTCTACGTTCCCCTTATATTCATGATCGGATGAAAGTACCGTATTATCCGTGGTTTCGGGGCTCGTTCCGACAGAACAGATCGGCGAGGTCGAATCGGAATTTCTGTAAATGACAGCCGGCGGGGCTCGATATTCATAATACAAACGGACACCGCACGCGATCAATCCGACAGCGGCAGTAATCAGAATTCCCAGTGTCCTTTTCTTCGATGAGTCCATATCCGGTTCCCGCTCCTGTTGATGTAAAGATTATCAGTCAGCGGGTAAATTGGAACACAAAAAAATCGACACGCGATCGGAAATCCGTCAAAGCATGACGAATCAATTTCATGATCATGAGGAGCTGGTGATTTTTCTCAGGCGCACATCAGGACTCTGCCTGTACTTCGAGACCTTCTCCCACTATCGTCGGATCCGCGGGACGGGTCCCCCAAAGCTTTTCGAGGCTGTAATTCAGGCGCTCTTCGGGATGAAATATATGAACGATCACATCCTTATAATCAAGCAGAACCCACCGCGCGGTGGATATCCCTTCGATCCTTTCCGGACTGATCCGGTATTCATTCTTCAAAATGTATGCGACCTCATCGGCCAGAGCTTTGACATGTGTCGTCGAAGTTCCGCTCGCGATCACAAAATAGTCCGCAATGATCGTTTTGGCGGCGACCGGAACGATCTCGACGTCAACCGCTTTCTTGTCGGTCAGGACCTCGGCAATTTTTTCGCTTGTTGTTTTTGAGTCCATTCTTTCCTCCTTTTTGATCTTAGATGTCTTCTTGTTTAACAGTTCCGCCAGTGCCATCGATGAATTTTTATGGAAAGGCATTCCTTTTCGAGTGAGAGAGTCCCGGACCGCGTTCAAACATTCGATCATAGCGGCGTCCAGATCCGTTTCGACGAGTCTTCGGATCTCTTTCAAATCGTCAAACTTACGGGCCGGCTCCAGTTTATCCGCAAGGTACACGATCTTGTCGATCCCGGTCATGTCCGCTCGTCCGGTCGTATGGTAGCCGATGGCTTTTAGTATGTCGCCCTCACGGACATTATAGCGTGTCTCTGCGTATTGGGCACCTGCCGGTGCATGGAGCATCTCGACGATCGAATACTCGCCCCCTTCCTCCCCTGCCATTTCCAGCATCTCATTCTCAGGGAGCTCCTTGGCACAGTCGTGGAGAAGGCCGGCAACGGCCGCTTTATCGGGATCTTCGCCGAATCTTATCGCATAGCGGACGGCCAGTATAGCGGTGTTCAGGCTGTGCAGGAGACGCTTTTCGGATATTTCCGAAAACAACGTGCGGCTGTATTCACAAAGCAATTCGAATGTTTTATCGGTGATTCGATCGATCGGCCGGTCGGCGGGGTAAAGGTCATTGGTCCTTATAAATTCCTCCACGACCTCAGGAACCTTCGAGAAATCACGGGACTTTCGGATGTCACTCGACGAGACATTCACCGCCTCGATCGAAAAAAAGACGACCTGACCGCCGAACTGCGTCATGATTTCCGTTGCTTTACCGCGAATCTCATCGTTTCGATAACCGGGTCTTTCGGCGACCATCAGCGTCGCTGTTTTTAGGATTTCTTTGGGTTTATACCATTTTTCGAACTCGAAAAGCACGTCCGCACCGCAAATCAGAAACAATCGGTCCTCTTCTCCGATATTCTCTGATTCCGCAATCGATCTGATTGTGTCGATCGTATACGATGTCTCACGGCTCAGTATCTCTACCGGAGACACCACGCATTCGGGTATGCCCCTCAGGGCTTTTTGCGTCATAAAATAGCGATACGGAGCCAAGGTCAGATCCCGATTGTTCTTAAGGACCGGCATACCGGTCGGAACGACCGTCAATCGTTGGATCAGACCGCTTGCAAGCGCTCCCCGGATCACTTCGATGTGCCCGTTGTGGAAGGGATCAAACGCGCCGCCGTATATTCCGTAGTTCAAATCGCTGTCCCCGTTCGTCC
>CAYPAL010000085.1:0-5648 GCA_964408695.1 uncultured Oscillospiraceae bacterium
CATGATTTACAAAACTCACCGGGTTTCTTTCCTTTGACAATAATCGGCCTGCGATTGCGGAGTTCCTGATCGGATTTCGGCACGGGAATCCACCTGGGCTTTCCTTTGACAATAATCGGCCTGCGATTGCGGAGTCTTCCAGTGTGGTCATGACCGCAAGAGGGGCAAATACTACTGGCGCCGGTAAATTTATATCCGCAAGAAGTACAAAACAAAAAAAATCCCCCCTTTCCTCGCAACTGAAAGCATTGAAAAAATTGTATCGCATCGCGAAGGTTATGTATAGCATGGATAGAGTCCATAACTGGTGTAATTTTCAAATAAGAGCCGTCTGCTCGCTTTTGTGTATGATGGTTTTGAAACGAAACAAAAAACTGAACGGGGAAACTTATGGCTCAAGCCGGCGACACGCCGGAAACCTGCACCCGTCTATCGCAGTTCGATGTGGAGCTCTTTGCCCAAACCATGCACGACCTTGGCCAGAAAATCGAGACTTGGGTTGCAGGAACCGTTTCAACATGGAAATGATATTGTACCTGCTAAGAAGCGCCGGGTCGGCTTTAAGCAGGCTCAGCATCCTGCGAGCGGTCCCGATCGGCACGTGACACAGGATGGGGACACGGTTCAGGAAATCGCGGATTACATTCATTTCTTCAACGAACAACGCCCCGCATACACGCTCAACTACATGACACCTAAGCAGGACAAGGATGTCCACTTGAAGAACAACCGTGCACAATTATTGGTTCCATCAAGTACATAATCGATGAAGTCGGTGTCCAGTTTTTGTAGACTTGATTTGCGCCCCCGCTTTTCGATCGGTAATCCGGTCATCCGGCCTGAGGGAACCGATCAATAACGGCGAATGCGGATCGTGCGACGCAAAATTCCAGTCAGTCACGGAAGCGTTGAAGTTGCCGTAGCAGTGAGCACAGCCGTGTGGGCAGGTGTTGTACTGCCCGATATCCATGCTCCCGGCAGATCCGGGCCATCCCGGATGCCAGCGCGGTCATCTCGTCAGTGGAGCATTCCCGGATGTCGTGCCGACGGAACAGGCCCGCGAGCTTACGATAAACATCCACGAAGCTGATGACGCAGCTTTTCGAAAACGAATGCAATTCCCGTGCCAGAAGCTCGAAATTTTCGAGATGGAACGGAACGGTGTACACATCGCTCAAGATGACGGGGTCATACCTCCAGATCACCCGCTCCGGTCCGATCTTTTCCGACAGTGCCCGAAAAGTCCCGACCCGCTCCCCGAGCGGCGGCAGGTTCGCTTCCAAATCCGGCCCGTACCCGTTGAGCGTAAATTGGAAGTAGTACGGATACCGCCGGAGCTCGGGAAGCCGCCCCAGCATCGGCCGCGGATTTTTGCTCCAGAAAACGATGCCGTCCACCACGAAAATCCGCACATCGGTATTACTCTACCTCTTTTTCCGCCGGACAACGAGGACAACGGTCGATGAAATCAACGCAACAAATACAATTCCGCCAACCACCCACCAGAGGGTTTTATTCACATCCTGAGCGGAGGCCTTGGAGGAAAAACCCGGGTCGCTGTATGCAACTTTGGGATACTCATCCCAGTCCTCATACCCGCTTCTGTTACTCAAATAATTAATAGTAAAGTCAGAAGCACAACCGGTAAATACTTCCTCATAAATGCTCGGGGTATCGCCTAAGAAATAGGCATCGCTCAGACTGGTGCAATTATAAAACGCCTCGGCGAAGATATATGTCACACTTTCCGGGATGGTGACGCTCTTCAAGGCGGTACAATTCTCAAACGCCTTAAACCCGATTCCTGTCACACTGTCCGGAATCGTAATACTCGTCAGCGACTCACACCCGGAAAACGCCTCGCTTCCGATACTCGTCACGCTTTCCGGGATGGTGACGCTCGTCAAGTCGGTACAATTCTGAAACGTATAACACTCGATGTCTGTCAAACCGTTCGAGATCGTTACGCTCGTTAAGCCGGTACAATCGTTAAAAACACATAATCCGGTACTATTTACACTGCCCGGAATTGTGATGCCCGTTATCGATTCACAACCCGAAAACGCCCAACTCCCGATGCTTGTCACACTATCCGGGATCGTGATACTCGTTAATGCATCGCAACCAGAAAACGCTTGCTCTCCGATGCTCGTTACGCTGTCCGGAATCGTGATACTCGTTATTGCATCACAATCATAAAATGTTCCATCCCCGATACTCGTTACGCCATCTCCGATCTTGACACTCGATAATAAAGTACAAGAATCAAACGCCCAGTCTCCGATGCTCGTCACGCTGCCCGGGATCTCTATGCTCGTTAGCGATTCACATATGCAAAACGCTTTATCCCCGATGCTCGTCACGCCGTCCGGGATCGTGATGTCCGTCAATGACCGACACCCAATGAACGCTTTATCCCCGATGCTTGTTACGCTGTCGGGGATCGAGACGCTTGTTAATGTACGAAGATAACTGAATAAACCGCTTCTGATACTCGTCATACCGCTCGATATCGTTACGCTTGTTATTGCATCACAATTCGAAAACACCGCATTTCCGATACTCGTTACACTGCCCGGAATCGTGATTTCCGATAATGCGGTACAATTTGAAAATGCCCAATTCCCTATGCTCGTCACACAGTCCGGGATCATGATGCTCGTCAAGGCAGAACAATGATTGAACGCGTCATCCCCGATACTCGTCACGCCTTCCGGAATCGTGATGCTCGTTAATCCGCAATATGCAAATGTCCCGTCTTCGATGCGCGTCACGCCTTCCGGAATCGTGATGTCTGTTAATGCAGAACAGTAATGAAACGCATTTTCCCCGATGCTCATCACGCTGTCCGGAATCATTATGCCCGTTAATGAGGTACAATCCGAAAATGTCCAATTTCCGATGCTCGTCACGCTCCCGGGAATCGTAATGTCCGTTAGTGACGTACAATCCCCAAATGCCATGTCCCCGATGTTCGTCACGCTGTCCGGAATCGTTATACTCGTTAATGAAGTGCATGCTTTAAACGCATTTAATCCGATGTCCGTCACAGGGGCTCCGCCCAACTTCGCGGGAATACTCATCTCCCCGTCGAATCCTTCCGGAGCAGTAAAGCTGCTAATCGTAGCCTGACCGTCCAGGATCACGCACCGCAGTCCCGTGGCAGCGTCTGAATAAACCGTCGGATCGGTGGTGGAATAAGTATCCGCCAGAACATTCCCCTTGCCAACGGCCAACACCGCGACAGCCATGAACACACTTATAAAGACAAATAAAAATCTATGGAATCGTCTGTGTTTCATAGAATTTATCCTCCTGTCATTTATTATACTATGTAATTATGAAAACGCGCAGAAATGCTTCAACCTCGATGTTGGAAGCTGATCCTTAACCCCCGTATGTATCATAAAACATAGGCAACAGAAGTACTTCGTCCGCGACTAGGGTTTGTATATTCGCGGGACATTTATATAAACAGCATCAACAGCATCGGTCCGACAGCCGCCATGGCTGCAGCGTAGACTGCATCCAGCCAGATTATGGAACCGAATGATCCCACATAAACAAGGCCAATGAAAGGCGCAACTATTACCTTGGTCGGCATGGATATGGATGGGTTTTTCAATATCGTCTGTGTCAATGATTCGGCATCCCCTTTACTCGGGAAAGCGTGCATCAGAATGGAAAAGCCGAGCCACGCAAGCAGTAAATTAAGGAGCAAATTCACCGGTTGAAGCGTCTGTAATGATCCGAAATAAATAAAATCAATCGCTGCAGGCAGGGCAATCAACATTCCCGCAATTGAATTTATAAAAAACGGCCCCATTGAGATCAGGAAGTTTTTCGCCGGGTCATCCGTTGCTTCATGCAGTACATACCCACATGGATTGGCAATTTGGAAATACTTCACTTCATAAACTGGAATCCTGCAAATTCTACAGAACAACTGATGCGACAGCTCGTGAACAATGACGCCGGGGAAAGTCAAAACAGCAATCAGTATTCCTGGAATGATCATAATATCGGCCTCCTAATCAAGATAGTACTCTTCCAATGATATTTTTCCTTCCAGAAATTCTCCCAGAGTTTCATCTAAGTAAATATTATTCGCCTCACACTCTGCCTTTACTTGATTTGCCAATTCCACCTGTCCGTTGCAATAGAGAGCTGTGATATATGTGTCGGCAGTATAGTCACCCTCCGGGTAATTTATATACGAACGTTCCGCGTAGATGACGCCCTGCTCATAATCCCCCTCCAGCAATTCAATAATTGCCAAGTTTCTCAGAACCGAAGAATTCTCCTTGTTCCTCTGATATGCCTCTTCCAGTTTGCTTTTGGCGGTAGCAAGATCACCCTGTCTTCGATATACAGATGCAATATTGGCAATCGCATCCAGATAGTTCGAATCAATCGAAAGACACTTCTGCATATAATCAATTCGCTTCTCGGAGTCCGGTTCCATATAACCGATATAGTAATAGAGCAATGCCTTATCATATTTGTAGTTATCCAGAAGATCCGGCAGATGCGACTGAATATAAGTCAAATTATCGTCCGGAGTCATCGTCAACGCCGCAGCATCATTAAAAACCTTTTCAACAGCATTTACCGCAGCATAGTAACGATCCAGCTTTTCCGTATATCCAAGCATCCTGTTGTATGTATCGTCCTCTAATGACTTCCCCTCGATGTAGGTCTGGATATAATACGCTGCGAAGTCGTAATAACCATGTTCCATCGCAATGTCCGTTGCCTTCACTGAAATCTTGAGGGAATTCGGATATTTTTCGAGCACTTCGCTCATGCCAAACAGCGTGCTGGCAATATATCCGTCGGCAACTCTTTTATCCGCATCTCTGTATGTTTTGTACATTTGAAGACTTTGTGGAACCTTCATCATTGCAACGCACACCAGGGCAATCACAATAACAAATGCAATGAGGATCACCTTGGGAATCGGGTAATGGAGTTTTTCTTCCCGACACTGCTGACATGTGATCGACTTGGGATTTTCGGATCTGTCAATTCGCCTGTTTCCGCAAATAACGCAAACGTCCGTTCTCTCTTCAGGTGGCTGTAATTCGCTCATCACATTTGCCCCCCCGTATGTTTTTTACGTGATAAACAAGGTCCCCGATATGATTGCAATTCGATATATAGATTGACCTCTCCGATTGTCATATGTATATACCTTATCATACAGTCAACCGCTCACTGAAGCAAACCGAAACCAGGAAAAGAATTCGCCTGTCAGGCTGGGAAATCGCATCTTGAGATCGGTGGCGTTGCCGGGGCCGTTCTGGGCTGTATTTTCTCGTTCACAGCCCGTCCGACATACGTGGTTTTTACCCACGAAAACGATGAATTGAGCGCTTTTCGTGGGTAAATTTCCCCTCTCACGCCCTCCACATGAGCGGTTTTACCCACGAAAACGAGGAATTGAGCGCTTTTCGTGGGTAAATTTCCCCTCTCACACCCTCCGCATGCGCGGTTTTTACCCACGAAAACGAGGAACTGAGCGCTTTTCGTGGGTAAATTTCCCCTCTCACACCCTCCGCATGCGCGGTTTTTACCCACGAAAACGAGGAACTGAGCGCTTTTCGTGGGTAAATTTCCCCTCTCACACCCTCCGCATGCGCGGTTTT
>CAYPAL010000086.1:0-5610 GCA_964408695.1 uncultured Oscillospiraceae bacterium
CCGTCGTCGAGGATCTGCAGGAGCAGATTGAACACATCCGGATGCGCCTTCTCGATTTCGTCGAAAAGGATCACCGAATAAGGCTTGCGACGAACCCGCTCCGTCAGTTGTCCTCCGTCATCGTACCCGACGTATCCGGGGGGCGATCCGATCAGTTTGCTGACCGTATGCGCTTCCATAAATTCGGACATGTCCATTCGGATCAATGCGTCCTCGCGGGCAAACATCGCCTCCGCGACCGCCTTAACAAGTTCGGTCTTTCCGACGCCCGTCGGACCGACAAAAATGAAGGACGCCGGCTTGTGTTTCTTGCCGAATCCGGAGCGGTTTCGGCGAATCGCGCGAGCCAAAGCACTTACCGCATCATTCTGACCGACGACGCGCAAGTGAAGGCGATCCTCAAGCTTCATCAGCTTCTCGGATTCCGTCTCCGAAATGCGCTTCACCGGGATACCCGTCCACATTTCAATAACCGCGGAAATATCTTCATGGGAGATGATGGTCGGAACCATCTCGCTCTCCAGAGACTCCAGCTCCTTCTCCACGCGAAGAAGATGCGCCTTAGTCTCCGCCTGTTTCTCGTAAAGGCCTTCCTGCTCAATGATCTGCGGTGCCGACGATTCGATTTTCTGTTCGATGTCCGTCAGGCTCTTCTCCATCTCGGACTTTTCCTTCAGAAGCGACTTATGCTTGACCAGACGAACCTCTCTGAGGTTTGCTCTGGATCCGGACTCGTCAAGCAAGTCGATTGCTTTATCCGGCAGGAAGCGATCCATAATGTATCGCGCCGACGCCTTGACGGCGTACTCGATCACTTCATCCGAGTATGAGACGTGGTGGTGCTTCTCATAATAATCACGGATCCCCTTCAATATCTCGATACTCTCCGCTACGCTCGGTTCCTCAACGATCACTTTCTGGAAACGTCGCTCAAGAGCGGAATCCTTCTCGATGAAACGCCGGTACTCGTCCAGTGTGGTCGAGCCGATGACGCGGATCTCTCCCTTAGCCAGCGCCGGCTTAAGAATGTTCGCGGCGTTCATTGCGCCTTCCGCATCGCCCGCACCCATGATGTTATGAAGCTCGTCGATGACAAGGATCACGTTCTCGCTCTTCTTGGCATCTTCGACGACACCCTTCATCCGACTCTCAAACTGTCCTCTGAACTGGGTCCCGGCAACCATAGCGGTCATATCCAGGAGGTAAACGGACATATCCAATAGCTTCGCCGGAACCTGGCCTTCCGCGATCCGAACGGCAAGGCCTTCCGCGATGGCTGTCTTGCCGACGCCCGGGGCGCCGAGGATCGCGGGGTTATTCTTGGAGCGGCGGTTCAGTATCTGGATAACGCGCTCCAACTCCTTCTCCCGGCCGATGATCCGGTCAATTTTGCCCTCTTTGGCTTTAAGCGTCAGGTTTGTTCCGAACTGATCGAGAAATCGAAGTTTAGGTTCTCGTCGGCGATCAGTGGTCCTTCGCTGGGATGGACCGGGACCGTCCGCATCCGCCTTCTTCTCCTCTCCCGAAAAGCCTTCAGACGATAAATCGAAGGGATTGTCGGAGAGTGATTCGTCATTCATATCAAATGACCCGCCCAAATCCTGTTTCCCGATCTCAAGAAAACCGAGATCCGTGTCTTGCGGTTCGTCGTCATTATCGGGATACTCCTCGCCGTCTTCGGACATATTCTTGTCCATCAACAGGTCGTCGGAACTTAACAGCATCTTAAAGATATCCTCGGGCTGAGTGCCTTCGACCCCCGACATCAGGTTGTTGAGCCGATCGGAGACCCGATCGATGTTCTTCTCATTGATACCGGACTTAGCAAACATCTCATCGATGCCGCCGATCCCGGTCTGATAGGCACACTTTAAGCAAAGCCCTTCACTGATACGCTTGCCGTTCTCGATCCGTGTCGTAAAAACGACAGCCACATTCTTCTTGCAGATAATGCATTTTGTCATTTATTTATCCTTTGTCTCTCTCGCGTTTCTCTTTCTGCGCGGTTTCACCGAGGTCGCGATCTCGAGTTTGTCTTTCTCGACCCCGGCCTTGAACTTCTTAATCTCCGAATCACGACGAGGTCCGTAATTTCTGGCTTTCTCGAGGAGCGGAGCCAAATACTGTCCGGTATATGACGATGGGTTTGTCGCGACCTCTTCCGGAGTACCCAGAGCAACGACGGTTCCGCCCTTATCTCCACCCTCCGGTCCTAAATCAATTATATAATCGGCCGTCTTAATGACGTCAAGATTGTGTTCAATTACCAAAACAGTATTACCATTTTCGGTCAGTCTCTGCAAAATGTCAACAAGCTTATGCACATCGGCTATGTGCAACCCCGTAGTCGGCTCGTCTAAAATATAAAACGTCCGCCCCGTACTGCGCTTGGACAATTCCGTCGCGAGTTTGACACGCTGCGCCTCTCCTCCGGACAGCTGTGTTGAAGGCTGCCCCAACCGAATATATCCCATACCGACCTCGGAGAGTGTTTCCAGTTTTCTCCGGATCCTCGGAATGCTCGAAAAGAATTCCAACCCCTCATCGACGGTCATCTGCAACACGTCAGCGATGTTCTTCCCCTTATACTTGACCTCCAGCGTCTCCCGGTTGTATCTTCTGCCCTTACAGACATCACACGTGACAAATACATCCGGCAGAAAATGCATCTCGATCCGATTGACCCCGTCGCCGCCGCAGGCCTCACACCGACCGCCTTTGACATTGAAGCTGAAGCGACCTTTCAAATAACCGCGGGCGCGTGCGTCTCTACTGCCCGCAAACAGGTCACGAATCAAATCAAAGCACCCGGTATAAGTCGCCGGATTTGATCTCGGTGTTCTTCCGATCGGAGATTGATCGATGGCGATCACCTTGTCCAGGAATTCCAGCCCTTCCATCGACTCAAACGCGCCGAATTGACGTTTGGCTCCGTTCAAGTCCGCCGCGAGCTTCTTAAGGATGATCCCGTTGACTAATGAACTCTTTCCGGATCCGGATACTCCGGTGACGCAAGTCATCAGCCCCAGAGGGATCCGGATGTCGATCCCCCGAAGGTTGTTTTCGCGCGCCTTGTGTACCGTCAGATAATGGCCGTTCGGAACTCGTCGGATCGTCGGGAGGGGGATGAACTTCTTGCCGCTCAAATACTGACCTGTTATGGATCTCCCCGTCCGCATGATATCCTCGAGGGAGCCGATGGCGACCAGTTCGCCTCCGTGTTCTCCCGCACCCGGGCCCAGATCGATCACGCAATCGGCTTCACGCATGGTCTCCTCATCATGTTCAACGACCAAAACCGTATTCCCGAGATCACGGAGTCGCTTGAGTGTTCGGAGCAGTTTTGCGTTATCGCGTTGATGGAGGCCGATCGACGGCTCGTCGAGGATATAAAGGACGCCCATCAGTCCGGACCCGATCTGGGTCGCAAGACGGATCCGCTGCGATTCACCGCCGGAAAGGGTTGCCGACGAGCGGCTCAGCGACAAATAATCCAAACCGACATCCAGGAGAAAACCGAGACGAGCCCGGATCTCCTTCAAGATCGGTTCCGCGATCGTGTATTGACGCTCGGAGAAGTTGAGATTTTCGAGAATTTTCAGACACTTTCTGATCTGAAAGCAAGTCAATTCGTGGATGTTGTAATTTCCGATGGTGACCGAAAGGCTCTTCTTGTTCAGTCTTGCTCCTCCGCAAGTCGGACAGGGGTGGATATTCATATATTGCTCGTAGTATTCCTTCATGTCCTCGGATCCGGTCTCACGATAACGACGTTCGAGACTGGGAACGATCCCCTGCCAGCTCGACCGGTATTCGGCGCCGCGGGAATACTTGCTGTTCCTCGTGTCGATAGACAACACCTCGCCGTCATTTCCGAAAAGGATGATATCACGTATCCGCTTCGGTAATTGATCCCAGGGAGTATCGAGAGAAAAGGAATATCGGTCAGACAGCGCCACAACAAAAGCGCGACCCCAACTGCTGTCGTCGTCGAAATTCCATCCTCCGGTGCGAATGGCACCTTCATTGATCGATTTATCGGGGTTTGAAACACAGAGAAATGGGTCAACATATGAGTGCGAACCGATACCCGAGCAATCAGGACAGGCGCCGAAAGGATTATTAAACGAAAACATTCTCGGGTTCAGCTCTTCAAAGCCGATTCCGCAATCCGGACATGAATATTTCTGCGAAAACAGGATCTCCTCATCCTTATAGATGATATCGCCGAACTCGTTCTCATCCTCGGGGATCTGAACCGACACCTGCAGGAGCCCGTCGGATATCGAAACGGTCCCCTCGACCGAATCGGCTAACCGGCCGTGGATATCACGCCGTATTATGATCCGGTCGACCACCACTTCGATCGAATGCTTCTTGTTCTTGTCCAAGACAATATCCTCATCCAGTTCGAACATCTCTCCGTCCACGCGGACGCGCGCATATCCCGCCTTCCTAAGTTCCTCGAAAAGCTTCGTGTACTCGCCCTTTCTGCCCCTCACCACAGGCGCCATGAGCATGACCCGGGCGCCGTCTGGATATCGCAGAAGCGTATCGACGATCTGGTCGACGGACTGCGAACTGATCTCCTTGCCGCATTCCGGACAGTGCGGAGTTCCGACCCGCGCGTATAGGAGCCGGAGATAGTCGTAAATTTCGGTCACGGTCCCGACCGTGGACCTCGGATTCTTGCTGGTGGTCTTCTGGTCGATGGAAATCGCCGGCGACAATCCGTCGATCCGATCGATATCGGGCTTCTCCATTTGCCCCAGGAATTGCCGCGCATACGAGGACAATGACTCGACATATCGCCTCTGCCCTTCCGCGTATATCGTGTCGAAAGCGAGCGATGATTTTCCCGAACCCGAAAGCCCCGTTAAAACGACGAGTTTCTCTCTGGGTATATCGATATCGATGTTCTTCAGGTTGTGCTCCCGGGCTCCTCTGATTTCAATAAACTGTATCATTTGATCAACATCCTCAACAAATCCGAATATATGTTCTCTTCTAAGAACCAGTTTATCACAAAACATCGGGAGGAATACGGTAAGCCTGCGGCAGAAGTAAATTTAACAATTTGTTCGATTTATCCCTTGCCTTGTCGAATACTCCTGTGTTATCATTCCTCTTGCGTTCACCATAACGGCCCTATGGTCAAGCGGTTAAGACGCCGCCCTCTCAAGGCGGAATCAGGAGTTCGATTCTCCTTAGGGTCACCACACGGCATCCGCTTCAGCGGGTGCCTTTTTTCACGCAAAACGCCGCGAAGTAAATCCTCGCGGCGTCCTTTTGGCAAACAAACGTAACCGCTACCCGTTCTCCCTTTGATCCACGGGAGTATACTTCCTTCTCTTCTGAACACACTTATAAGCCGGGCGCATGATCCTTCCGCCGGAAACCAGTTCCTCGATCCGGTGCGCGCTCCATCCCGCGATCCTCGCACACGCGAATATCGGGGTGAAGAGTTCCGGCGGGATCTGAAGCATCGAGTAAATAAAACCGGCGTAGAAGTCGACATTCGCGCAAACGATCTTATCGCTTTTCTTGAAACGAGCGAAAACCTCCGGCGCCAAGCGCTCCGTCAGCGTGTACAACTCGTACTCCTCCTCA
>CAYPAL010000087.1:0-5571 GCA_964408695.1 uncultured Oscillospiraceae bacterium
CGCTGGATCGTCACCACGATGTTCTTCATTTTCTCGTTGGTTGTTTGGCTGAGCTCCTTTTGCAGAACATCGTCGTCGATGTTGATGTCGCTCTCAATCATATATTCCATAACGCCCCGGCGGATCTTGTATTGGCGTTTGAGCGAAATATTGCCGGTGATGACCCCCGCGGGCGCGATATAGACCGCAGAGCCCTTTTCGAAATCATAGAAAAGCGACGAGATCGGAGCACGCCAGTCATAAATGAGGATATCGTCGCCGACGTTCTCGGAGAAGGTGTGGAGGCCGATGTAGCAATCCTGTGTTTCTTTTTTATCGTCGGGGAGAAAATCGACTCTTCCGAAATACGGCGACTCGATCAGGCGGTCGACCCGTCGCATTTCGGCCAGCGTTTGCTCCCCGGAAGCGACGTTCTGGTGAATGACCATTCGGTTGAACGCCTTTTCGGCCCCGTCCAAGTCGGCTTTGCTTCCCCAGATGTAATCCTTTCCCTCCTGGATCTCATCGTCATACTTGTCGATTTGGTGCTCCAAGTTCGTATGGGCGGTTTGCAGTTTCTGAAGGATCTCTTTCAGGTAAGCTTTCTCTTGAGATTCGGTTGAGTTGATCATAAGGTTCCTCGCAAATCTATCGTGGTGTAACTTTCTTAGAGAAAAATCGCAGAAGCGGAAGGCGAACGGTAGCGGATCGGCCGAACGTTACTCTCGTTATAACATTCGATGTGGCTTGAATACTATACCATATTCGGCTTTTCGGAAGGGACAAGAGATTCATTCGCGAATATGATTGGTACAAGAATTGTTTTACCTGACAGGCTTGTGCTTTGGTATGATGGATTGGTGAGGTGACAGAAGCGAACTTCGAGAGTCTACAGCTATGTTCGGGAAGGGGAGAGCATGAGTAAAAAGAACAGCAATTTTTTGTTCAACACGATCGCGCCGGTCTACGCGCTTTTTTACAAGAGCCAGAAAAGGTCTTTTCGCCAAGTCCTCGAAAGAGCTAAGAAGGATCTCGATATCAGCGCATTCGATACGATGCTCGACGTCGGCTGCGGTACCGGAGCGCTGTGTTCGGTGCTTTTCGAAAAAGGCCTTGCGGTCACGGGTATTGATCCTGCGGAAAAAATGCTGAAAATTGCCCGAAAAAATCCCGAAAACAAAGGGATCGATTTCATCCGTGCCGATGTTCTTGAGAAACTTCCCTTTGCGGATCATGAGTTTGACGTATCGATTGCGTCATATGTTGCGCACGGATTGCGCACCGATGAGCGAAAAAGGATGTACGCCGAGATGAGCCGCGTTTCAAAAAAAGCGGTCATCATTCACGATTACAACGCGAACCGGTCGCCGATGACATCATTGATCGAATGGCTTGAGCGGGGAGACTATTTTCGATTCATCAGGGTCGCCGAAAAAGAAATGCGGCAATGCGTTTCCGATATGGAGGAGTGCTTTTCCGAGGTCCGTGTGATCAATGTCGACCGAAGAGCCGCATGGTATATCTGCACTCCCAAACAGACATAAAAAATCCCGTAAAGAGTAAAAAATTTCCGGAAGAAGCGTCGCAATCCGATGCACGTTTTCAAATTATAATGCGCAACATGCGCAACGAGTGACGATCATTTGATAAAATAAACGAATCGGGCGACTTTGCGCGGGACTGATTTGTGCTTGTTGACAGAAAAAATGAATCGGTGTACTATGAGTTTAGGCGCAAACGGTTGCGCACTAGTCATATTTCTTTGACAGTCAAACAACTGATTTTGTAAAACCAGATTCAATGATATGCCGATCCATTCGATAACCGGATTTTCCCTTTGTTCACTTATGCGGTAAGGAATGAAATATGAGAGGCAGAATCTTTTCCATCCTACTCGTTCTCGCAGTGTTGCTTTCGGCGATCGGTTGTTCCGCGTGCGGTGCCGGGAAACTGACGTTGCCTCCGATCGACATTTCCGTTACAAAAATACCCTCCATGCCCAAAGACTTCATCCGTGGCGTAGATATCTCCAGCGTTATCGCGCTGGAGCAAAGCGGCGTGGTCTATAAGGATCGCGAAGGAAATCCGCAAGATATATTCATCACATTGAAGAGCGCGGGTGTCAACTACATACGTGTGCGTATATGGAACGATCCGTATGACAACCAAGGGAGCGGATACGGCGGAGGCACGAACGACCTCGCGAAGGCCGTTGAGATCGGAAAAAGAGCGGCGGAACAGGGAATGAAGCTTCTTGTTGATTTTCACTATTCCGACTTCTGGGCGGATCCCGGAAAACAAATGACGCCGAAAGCGTGGAGCGGAATGGACGTCTCGCAGAAGGAATCCGCACTTTATGACTTTACGAAAAACAGCCTTACGCAGTTGATCGAAGGCGGCGCTGATATCGGAATGGTGCAGATCGGAAATGAGATCAATAACGGGATCGCGGGTGTGACGGCGTGGCCGGACATGTCTAAGTTACTGTCTTCCGGGAGCAAAGCCGTCCGTGAAACGGCCAAGTCCGGGAAGCAGAAGATCCTGATCGCCATACACTTTTCAAATCCCGAGACTGAGAACCGATATTCCGCTTATTCATTTAACCTTGATCGATATGAAGTTGATTACGACGTTTTTGCGACTTCCTATTATCCATACTGGCACGGGACTCTCGAAAATGTGACCGCGCTGCTTAAGAACATCGCGGACACCTACAAGAAGAAGGTCATGATCATCGAGACCGCTTATACATATACGCTTGAAGATTCGGACGGACACGGCAATACAATTTCCGATCCTTCTGATTTGGGACTTTATCCCGCTACCGTTCAGGGACAGGCCAATTTCCTTCGTGACGTCATGGCTGCGGTGGCGGGGATAGGCAAAGCCGGGGTCGGAGTCTGCTACTGGGAACCGGCGTGGATTGCGGTCGGACCGCCTTCGGAGCTCGATAGCAACAAAATGATTTGGGAGCAGTACGGCTCCGGCTGGGCGACGAGTTTTGCCGGAGATTATGATCCCGAGGACGCCGGGGTATGGTACGGAGGATCTGCCGTTGATAATCAGGCGCTTTTCGATGCGGACGGGAAACCCCTGGATTCCCTTTATGTCTTCGCATACGCAAGTCAGGGAAATGCTGTCTCGCGCGCGATCGACGCCGTAAATGACACATCTCTGGCGGTTACGATCGGGGAGGATATCGATTGGCCGGAGACGGTAGATGTCATTTATAACGACGGCACCCGTGAAGCAAAGCCGGTCGTTTGGAATGAAGAAGCGAAAGCGGAAATCGATTCGCTTTCCGCGTCCGAGGATAACAGTGCCGCGGGCGCGCATACCGTATATGGTCAGACACCCGATTGGTCGGGTTTGATCACTTGCGAGGTCAGGTTGAACCCCAAGAATTATATCTTGAATCATAGCTTTGAAGCAGAGGATATGTCGCCTTGGAAGATCACGTACCCGGAAGACGGGACGGAGTGCACCGACCGACAAATGAAAACGGCGGACGCCTATTCGGGAGACTATTCACTGCATTATTGGTCGGTGGGCGAGGTGATCTTCACGGTGACCCAGGAATTTAACGGTTTGCCGCCGGGCACTTACGCGGTGACCGCGGCGATACAGGGAAGTAACGCGAAGACGGACGACCGTATAAGGCTTTTCGCGCGGGTCGGCGGAGAAGAGGCGGAAGCATCCGTTGAACTTAAGGGCTGGCAAGAGTGGCAGGATCCGGTCATCTCGGCTATTGAAGTGACGGACGGAGCGGTAACGATCGGCGTTGAGGTCCACTGCACACCCGGTTCCTGGGGAACGATCGACGATTTTTATCTCTATCGGATCGATTAAGATGACGAGAGGCGAACAGATGAAGGAAAATATCCCGACAAAAAAGAAGATATCGTTGGACGACATTGCCCGGGAATTGGGTTTGTCCAAATCCACGGTATCCAGAGCGCTTTCCGGGAAAGGCCGAATCGGTGCGGAGACCAGCGCGCGCGTTCATCAGTACGTCAAGGACATGGATTATGCGCCGAACCTGATTGCGAGAAGCCTGGCTCAATCCAAGACATATAATCTTGGCGTGATCCTTCCGGCCGATTCGGATTTGGCGGAGAAGCCGTTCTTCCAGGTCTTCCTGTTGGGCGCTTGCGAGGCCGCGGCGGCGAACGATTACGATATCGTCGTCACGGTCGTTGTTGAAAAGGACATCTCAGCCTTAAAGCGGCTCGTTCATAACCGAAAAGTCGACGGTATCATTCTTACTCGCCTTCTCGTTCACGACCTCGCGGCGACCTATCTGAAGAAGACCGGCGTCCCGTTTCTGGTCGTTGGTTCCAGCACCGATGAGGCGTTGGTGCAAATCGATACGGATCACGAGACCGCGTGCGAGAAGTTGACATCTCTTCTCATTTCGATGGGTAACCGGAAGACGGCGCTCATTATCGGAAGTGATGAACACGCAGTCAATGTCAGCCGTTTTCGCGGGTATATCAAAGCGGCGGAAGCGAACGGAGAGGGGCCGGACAGAAGGATCATTTTCCAGAATGTCGGAACGAAGACGGCCATGGATAAGAGTGTGGAGGCGGCGATCAGAGAAGGGGTCGACTGCATATTGTGCGGAGATGACATCATATGCAGTCAAGTATTGTCTAAATTAAACAACATGGGACTTTCCATTCCGGACGGCATTCGGGTCGCGTCGTTTTACGACAGCGCGCACCTGAAATATAACAATCCGCCGATTACGGCACTGGAAATCGATGTGAAAGAATTGGGGGTGGTAGCGGGACAAAGCTTGATCGACATGATTTCCGGCAAGGAAATTAAGAGGAGAACGATCTTGAATTATCAGATCGCGCTCAAAAAATCGACTCAGTGATCTGAATCCATCGGAACTGCCAAGTCGCGGATGTTAAGACGCAATCGGAGCGGTTCCGATAAAAGAAAGAAAGGTGCACATTATGAAAAAGAGAGTATTTGCCCTATTGTTAGTCATGGTGCTGCTTGCGAGCGTTTTCGGAGCGGCCTGTGAGAAA
The DNA here is from genome assembly GCA_964408695.1 of uncultured Oscillospiraceae bacterium. Taxonomy (GTDB): domain Bacteria; phylum Bacillota; class Clostridia; order Saccharofermentanales; family Saccharofermentanaceae; genus JAAYCT01. The sequence continues at coordinate 5,019 of CAYPAL010000087.1, forward strand.
GAGCTCGAGAAAGTCGAGCTGGTCGTTTGGGAATCCGTTGACGGTCCGGACAAGTGGATCGAGCAGGCCGGAGCGGCCTTCACGGCAAAAAATCCGAATATTACGATCAAGTTCGTGAACGTAGAGCTGGGTGATTCTTCTTCCCAGATCGCTCTGGACGGCCCCGGCGGGGTCGGACCTGACTTGTTTGCCGCACCGCACGATAAGCTTGGCGAGCTCGTATCCGGCGGACATATCCTGGAGACCGCGAATGCCGACAAGGTAAAAACAGCAGTGCTTCCGGCCTGTTCCGCGGCTCTGACCTATGACGGAAAGATGTACGGCTACCCGACATCGGCTGAGACCTACGCTTTGTATTTCAACAAAGATTTGATCTCCGAGGATCAGGTACCGAAGACCTGGGCGGATCTGTATGAGTGGTGCAAGACCTTTAATGCAGCGAATCCCGGAAAATACGGCTTCGTCATGGATGTTACCTCGATGTATTACACGATCCTTTTCACGACCAAGGGCGGAAACCGCCTGTTCGGGCCGGGCGGAGCGGATGTATCAT
>CAYPAL010000088.1:0-5485 GCA_964408695.1 uncultured Oscillospiraceae bacterium
TGCCCGGGCTCGACGGATTTTCGGTCTGCGGGACGATCCGCGAGAAGGCGAACATTCCGATATTGATCATCAGCGCGCGTTCCGACAAGGAGGACAAGATCCAAGGTCTTCGGTTCGGTGCGGACGATTATATCGAAAAACCCTTTGATATCGACGTTTTGCTCGCCAAGATCCACGCGGTCCTTCGAAGAAATTACGACATGACCGAGAAGGGCGTTCTTCTTTCCGACGGCAATCTGACTTTGGATGTAGACGCGAATCAGGCTTGGCTCAACCGCGAGCCGATCGTACTGACCAATAAGGAGTTTCTCCTGTTGACGATTTTTTTGCGCAACAAGGGCAAGGTCTTAAGGAAGGAACAGCTTTTCGATCAGGTCTGGGGAGAGGACAGCATCAGCGAGCCGTCGACCCTGACCGTTCATATCAATATGCTTCGCGAAAAGATCGAGACCGACCCGAAAAAGCCGGTGCGGATCCGGACGGTTTGGGGCGTCGGGTATAAGTATGAAGCGGTTTAACACCTTCATCATCGCGGTCCTGGGCATATTGGTCGCCGCCTGGGTGCTGGCCAACATGATCTCGGTTACTGTCTTTTCGAAAAAGAGCGGCAAGGAGTTCATGGTCGAGATCAACCGCTTAACGCATACCGTGTTCTCGGAGCGCGACGCAACTTCTTTGGACTACTCGTCGCTTCACTATGTGGAGCGCGTTTCCTATCTTTCCGCCGACGCTCCCGTGCCGGAAATCCGTGCGTTTTTTGACGGGATGACCGTCCCGCCCGGACGCAACTATCTTGTGAAACCGGTTCTTTCCGGCGACACGATCACCGGCTATATCTGCTACGAATATCGGGTCACCGACATCACCGATTACCGACACGTCTTGATCACGATCAACGGGATATTCGCCGCCGTGTTTATTTTCGCCGCGGCTCTGCTCCTTTACCTCCGATCGCGCGTGATCCGCCCGTTCAACCGGATCCGGGACTTGCCGATCGAGTTGTCGAAGGGTCGCCTCAAGAATGAGCTGAAGGAAGACCGAAACCGCTTGTTCGGCCGCTTTGTCTGGGGGCTCAACATGCTCCGGGAATCGATCGATGAGAAGCAGAAGAAAGAGATCCGGCTCGAAAAGGACCGCAAGACGACACTCCTTTCGGTTTCACACGGCATCAAGACGCCGCTATCGTCGATCAAGCTCTATGCCCGCGCCATCGGCACGGATATGTATAAGGACGCCGACCGGCAAAAAGAAGCGGCGCTGAGAATCGAAGAAAACGCTTTGGCGATCGAAAACATCATCCGTGACATCACGGAGACACAGACCGAAAACTTGATCGAGATGGACGTCGAGATCGGTGAGTTCTATTTGTCCGAGCTGGTGGCTTCCGTCCGCCGGACCTTCACCGAGCGGCTCGCCCTTCTGCAGACCGAGTTCGTCATCGGACCGTTTTCCGACTTGCTCATTCGGGGCGATCGGCACCGGCTCGCGGACGTTTTCGAGAATCTGATCGAAAACGCGATCAAATACGGCGACGGGAAGAGGATCTCGATCGAATTTATGACAGAGGAACGCTCCGTGTTGGTGACTGTCGGAAACTCCGGAACGCCCCTGTCTGCCTCCGAGCGACCCCATGTCTTCGACAGCTTCTGGCGCGGTTCGAACGCGCACGATCGACCGGGCAGCGGGCTGGGTCTATATATCGCAAAATACCTGATGAGCAAGATGAACGGCGAACTCTTTCTCGGAAAATCCGATACGGGGATGTCCTTTGTCGTCGTGATCCCGATGGCGTGAGGGTTGAACACCTCAGTTATTCGATAAATGGACAGAATCGCTCACGCAAGCAAAAATCAACCGCCCACGCGGAGCAGCTGGTGTTTCCTCGTACAAAGCGTGACCAAGGATAGAGAAATCTATTCGTTGTCAAATTCGGATGGTTGGTCTTTCCGGGTGGTCGCAACCACGTAAGCAAAAATTCCGAAGATAAGCCCCCACAAAAACCAATTATTCTTATATCCCTTGTTCTCGAGAATCTTGTAGGTAGCCCATGCCCAAAAGATACTGGTCAGAAAATATCCCCAACCGGCTATGAGCATAATAATTACGGGATCGATGTTGAGCATATCTTTTACTCCTTCACAAATGAGATCCTCGCGGAGACTCTCATTTTGTCATCTTTTTGATCAAATTCGCCATCATGTCGATCGATTTGACCGGCATCAGACGATAGAGCTTGTCCATCATCTTGGAGTCACTGCCAACGAATATCTTGAGCTTGCCTTTTTCGATGCCTTTGATGATGATTGCTGCGGCATCCTCCGCTGAGGTAGTCTTGTATTTGGCGGCGGAACCGGTCTGGGCGGGCGGAGTCTCTTTCGGTTTCTCTTCCATCGAATTCGTGGAGATGTTGGTGGCGATCGCGCCCGGGAAGATGACAGAAACATGCACGGAAGTGCCCATCGTTTCGGCGTAAAGGGCTTCGGTAAAGAGCTTCACAGCCGCCTTGCTGGCTCCGTAGATTCCCTGGCCGGGCACGGGGAGGAATCCGCCCATGGAGGAGACGTTTGCGACGAACGTGTCGGTCGTCGGATCGAGTTCGCGCATCACCGCACGGGTCAAATTGATCACGCCGTAGAAGTTGATGTTCATGACCCGGTCGATCGATTTCTCGGTCAGTTCCATGAATTTGACGAACGGCTGAATGATGCCCGCGTTGTTGATGATCCCGTGGAGTTTGCCAAAATCGGCTTTAACCGTCTTCGGAAATTCTGACACCTTGGCGGCGTCGGAAACGTCGAGGACATAGGTCTTTACGAGATCCTGGGAGGATACGAGACCTTTGGTTTCCGCCAGCGTCTCCGCGTTGATGTCACAAGCGGCAACTTTGACCCCTCTGTTTACAAGTTGCAATGTCAGTTCTCTGCCCATACCACTGCCTGCTCCGGTTACGATCAGGACTTTGTCTTTTAAATCGAACATCATATCACCGTCCTTTCTTACTAAGTAGTTTAAAGTATTAAGTGGGAAAAAACAATTTATTCGTTGGATTCGAGCGCACGGCATCCCTGTTTCTTGCTAATTCCGCCGACTTTGCGATATTATTGAGTGAAAATCGGGGGTGAATTTATGAAAAGATGCGAAGTCATTGCCGGGTATACAATACCGGTGCTGATGATCCATAATTTGCCGTTAACGATCACAGGAATCTTTCGGGTTTTCCGGGATGATTTTTCCTCTCTTCGTCAATCGATATTGATCACAAAGTTTGTTTTTCCGATTATCAAACCCGGAAATGCTTCCCGATCGGAGCCGGTATGATCGGGATGAATATTTCAGCACTCATCGACCCGGATTTCAGCGGGGTCGTCTCCGTAGCGGTCGACGGACGGAGTGTTTTTCGGGGAGAATACGGATTCGCCGATAAGGCCAATAAGGTTCCGAACCGGATCGACACGCGATTCGGAACAGCGTCCGCCGGAAAAGTATTTGTCGCGACAGCGATCCTCGGCTTGATCGAAAAGGGCGATCTGCGCTTTGACTCGACGATCGGGGAGATCCTTAAATTCGACCTGAAGGCCATTGATCCGGGGATCACGGTGCGCCAGCTTTTGAATCACACATCAGGCATCCCGGACTATTTCGACGAGTCGGTGATGACCGATTACGAGGAACTCTGGGTCGATCTCCCGAACTACCGGATCCGAAAATCATCCGATCTGATCCCGCTTTTCATCGAAAAGCCGATGATGTACGGGAAGGGCACGCGTTTTCAGTACAACAACACCGGGTACGTCGTCCTGGGGCTCATCCTTGAGGATTTGACCGGAAAGCCCTTCGATGTCTACCTTAAGGAGGCGATCTTCGATCCTTCGGGGATGACGGATACCGGCTACTACGAGTTGGACAGACTTCCGGCGCGGTGCGCTTTTTCGTATATTTTCGATGAGGAGCGGCAGGAGTTCCGAACGAATATTTTCTCGATCGACGCTAAAGGGAGCGGCGCGGGCGGAGCATTTACGACGGCGCCCGATGTCGAGAAATTCTGGGCGGCATTGATCTGTGGATCATTGATCTGCGGATCATCGATCTGCGGATCATCGATCTGCGGATCATCGATCCGGAGCGACCTCGTCGGGGAGATGTGCAGGCCGCAGGTCGATGAGGGTATTTACGGTTACGGGCTGTGGCTCTTGGACGGCGGCGTTCCGTCCTTTCAGGGCTGTGATCCGGGCGCGAACTTCATTACGTCCTATGACCGGAGTAATCGCCGGAGCATCACGATATTGAGTAACATCGACTTTGATGTCGAGGAACTGCATGAGAAGATCAGAGCGACGACGGAAATTCGATGATCGCTTGTTTCGCTACTCTTCTTTCCGGTTTAACGCGAAGTTCAGAAAATCCCGGACGAAGAAACGCGAACGGATCAATCGTATGCCCCGATTTGTGTATGCACTAAACCTCGATAGCAGGAAGATCAGCAGGTCGCTGATAAAGATCACCGGGAAAAAGAGGATCGAAAACGGAATATAGACCGCGAGGATCCATTCTTTATTTCTTTTTATAAACAAATTGAGAACAAGATCCAGAGCATAGAAACATAAGATTGCTATATGGATCCGGATATCAAAAAATCCCGGGTCTGTAATATGAATAAGCCCAACGAAAACAGAGATCAAAAGCCATATGCAATCAATATCGAGAGAAACTTTCGCGTACTCGAATAGCTCAGAGCTGACCTTGTCCAACGGGACCACCATGGGGTCATTGATCGCTGCGGATATCTTATCAACGACGAATCCGTCCGGATCCGCGACCCCGTGAAAGGGATTATCGCTGAAATCCACGATATCAACGGGGGTATAATCCGTATTCCAATTATCGTAGCCGCAATTCGGGCAACGCGAACTCGTCGTCAAATTGTATCCGCACTTTTCACACAGCATATTTATTCTTCCTTGACACGAGGAATGAAAAATCGTCGTTGAAATTTGATTGTTAATACCAATAATATAGCACAATTAAAAAATACAGGAACAAGACAAATGCGTTTCATGCGACTCTCGTGCCCGTTGTTTTCTCTCGAAAATATGGAAAGCGGCTCGAATTTTTTGTAAACGATCAATAATACTTCAGATATTTGACAAATAAGTGTGAGGTTGATGATAATATAAGAACAGTCACCATGATCATGTGTCGGATAATACCCGCCGCATGAAATGGTGAGAATATTTTGTAATAGTCGATCGAACAATAAGGTCGCATTGGATTAAGGAGGAAATTATGAAAACTTTTTGGAAGAGATTATCCGTTTTGGTGCTTGCGCTGATGTTGCTTTTTGCCTTCAGCGGCTGCTCGTTGCTTGATAGCATCAGAGGGGCAGACGACGACGATGAGATCGAAGACGACGAGGACGATGAAGACGAGGATGATGAAGACGACGAGGATGATGAAGACGACGAGGATGATGAAGACGACGAGGATG
>CAYPAL010000089.1:0-5474 GCA_964408695.1 uncultured Oscillospiraceae bacterium
ATATTTGGTCCTGTTCCTCTTGGGGCACGTGTTGGGGGATTTCTACTTTCAGACGAGATCCATGGCCGAGAAGAAAGAGAAGAGCCTCAAATGGGTCCTGATCCATGGTTTGGTTTACATGATGGCCATGACACTGGTCTGCCTTCCGGTGATCAACACCGAGCTGGCGATCGTGGTCGTAGCGGCGTCGGTTTTTCACTTGCTCGTGGATCTCTTGAAGTTTCGCTCGCTCGCTTCTCTGGAGAAGAAAGGCAAACGTAATCCCGGGATCGAGCGAAGGTCCTTCTTCGTCGACCAGGCGTTGCATCTTTTCGGATTACTCCTGTTTTCATTCATGATGGTGACGCGCGGACCCATTGAAACGACTTGGCCGATCCTTCACGAATTGACGCACTATATCGGTCTGCCCGATACATTTCTTCGCTCGGTCATACTGGCTGTACTCTTGATCCACAAACCCTGCAACATCGTGATCCAGAAACTTCTGATGCCCTATAAGCCGGATATCGACGACGCGAAAAGCAATAACAACGCCGGCCGCTTTATCGGTACGGTCGAGCGGATCATCATGTTGATTTTTCTTTCTATCGGACAATATGCCGCCATCGGACTGGTCCTCACCGCCAAATCCATCGCCCGATATGATCGGATCTCCAAGGAGAAGGATTTCGCGGAGTACTATCTGTTGGGAACACTGATGAGCACTCTTTTAGTCCTCGTCAGCTGGATGGTCCTATAAGTAATGTAGGATCGGGAAATGACGTGAATTGATTTATTTCTATGTGATATAGTATTTCTGTCGGGAGAAATAATATGAACTGTGTTAAATGTGGCTGTAGAGTGAATAGCGATATGAAATGCTCGGTTTGTCGTCATGACCATTCGGGTGTTTCATCGACGACGGACACTTCCGTAAAGGACGACGATATGAAGGTCGGTACCGCGGGGGGGAAATTATACGGACTCATGTATTTGACGATGTTTCTTCTGGTCGTCGCTTTCTTTTGGATCGTGGTGATTTTCTTGGGCGGTAAAGCGAACGATTCTTTATCGGACAGACTTATTGCCGTTCAACTCATTCTTATCGTGATCGCGGATTTTGCGCTTTGCGTATACGTTATGAAAATGCAGCGCTGGGCTGCTATCCTCCATATCCTTTTGACGTCGATCTTTCTTTTTGTGTGCTTGATCCGCTCGCTGGAATACCTGATGATGCCATTTACGGTCGAGGGGTATAAAGGAGTGATCGGAGTCGTGCTTGTTTTTCTGTACGCTCTTGCGACAGCCTTGGTTTTCACCGAGGAATGGGAATATATTGAGTGACGACACAGGTGATCACGTTGATGAGCCGAACCGGACGTTCGCGATAAAAATATTACGGAGGATTCATATGGCCAGAGATTCAATAATGCCACCGGAAGAACGATCGGTCTTTTTGGAGAAAACACGATACAATCAATTACTGATCAATAAACGGAACTTTAACAGGGCTCTGGATGCCTATACAAAAATGGCCGAAGACTATCCGGAAGAATATGTCGGGTGGTGGGGGAAATTACGCGCCGAAACAAAGGATTTCAGCGATTATGACGCAAGCGAAGTATTCTCGGACGATTATCAAAAAGCGCTTGGAATGGCGCCGGCCGGTTTGAAAAATTCGATCCGGCTCAAATACACCGGATGGAGAAAAAGGATCGACGGGTATAAAAGGAAGGATGAGCTCCTTACATTGGTGAAGCAACAGGTACTCGTTATCGAGGAGGGAGAAAGCAGTAAATCGAAAATTCAGAAGCGGCTTATTCCGTTGATCCTGCCGGTTATCTTGAGTGTCGTACTGATCGTCGCCGGGATTTCGCTTTTGCTCTATTGTTATATGAATCCGATATACTTTTTTCTTCAGAAGATCGCTGTATCCGTTACATTGTTGTCCGTCGCGATCATGATGATCATGATCGATCGGATGAATAGGATCATAGAGGAAATCAACGAAGTGACGCTGGAACTGAATCCGGTTTATGAGAGTAAAGACCGCTATCAGCACGAGATCGACGAGATCGATTTCAGTCTGAGGAAGATACAGTGATCATGCTTTCGGCGATATTTAAGGGCATCTCATTATCAGTATTCAGATCCAAATAAACCTGTGCGTATGTAGCTTCGTAATACGGCATGAAGAAAAACCAAGCGATGCCAAACGTAACGACGCTCAATAGGTACCAACCGATAAAGGACATATCCAACACGAACAGTCGGCCCTTGGATCCTGCAGTCATTTGACTGCTTGTTTTTAAAACGCCCGACAAACTCAATTTCGGATCATCGGCCAACAGGTACGGAACCATACGGAAGCGATAGTGAAAAACGACCCCGGGCACAACGAGCAAGACGTATCCCACGGCGATGATCACATTTGTTAAAAAGATTTTCAAACCGATCGATAGCCATTTACCGGAACGGTAGCCCGAAAAAATGTCTTTGAAGCGATATGCACCCCGGGCGCCTTCAATGAAATGTTTTCTCATTCCGACCGAAAATACACCGCCGATAAAAACAGCCCACATGACAAAGACGACGAAACAAGCACCGAGATAATAAAAAACAGTATTGTTCAGTGGAAGCAAGATGCGCGTCGAAGAAGTAAAAGGCGGCTCTATGATTAGATTTCCGTGATCCGACGCACCCAAAGGCAGGCGATAGTCGGTCGGTTTCGGATCTTGAGGCAGATCTCCGTACCTTACGGTCGTCCCCTCGGTAATGTACCTGTCCCCACGGGTATAACTGGTCGTATACCACACAAGAGTGTTCGGGTCGATGACTACGGATTCCTTTTCGATCTCTTCCAAAGACTGGTATGAATACTCATATACGGAAAGGCTTAAAGGAGACTGCGCGAAAAAAAACAATAAGCAAACCAGAAAGGCGATCCAATAGAACTTTTTCAGTGAATTCCATGCTTTGGACTTCAAAGTTGATTCCACACAAAGACCTCCGTGCTTGAAATACAGTGATCCAATTCATGGTTCCCGGGGTGACGATCCGCAGAATATCTTCCTGCGCAGGACCGGACGGTGACCCGATATCGGAACCAGATTACCACAACATGACATGACTGTCCATGGAATGCGGGCCGGCCGGATACTCTTCTTATTGAAATAAGACATGAATTGATTTAGAGTGGTTATTGAAACAATAAAGAAAATCACTTGATTTCGAGAATGATTTATGAGATGTGAGGTATTTACCATTGAATAAAGGGATCATAAAGCGAATTGCGGTTATTTTGATCGTTACACTGCTTATCGGCTTAATTTCGGCTTGCGCCGATTCCGACGCGCCGCTCCGTGTTCTTGTCGCCCTTTATGATATGAACGAACAAAGAGAAGAACTTGATCCGTTCGATAAGGAGCCCACCAAGGCAACCTATGACGGAAAGATATTGGTTCAAAGCGAAGCAGGCTGGCTATTCTCAATAACCGGGGATGAATTGGAACCCATATTGACCGAGAGGGTCCTATACGTGCTCCTCTCGCCCGACGGAACGAAAATCGCATATACGACCAATCCCCGAGAGTACGGTGTTGAGGGGAATATGTTCATCATGAACGCAGACGGAACTGACTCGAATCAACTGACTTTTTCGGATGATGGAGCGTATTGTGCGGACTTCTCACCGGACGGAACGCAGATCCTTTACGTGAGCGGGGAGGATCTGTCCAGGGAGATCTACTCGATGAACATTGACGGAACAGGCGTGCGCCAGTTGACCCATGACAGCAAATTCGGGGAATACAGTTCACCATACCCGCAATATTCGCCGGATGGTTCTTTGATCGCGTATTTCAACAGACCGTATATTTGGATCATGAATGCCGATGGTTCCGATCCCGGAAGTTTTACGTTCGATGATATCGATGGGTCAAGTCCGTCATTTATGCCGGATGGTGTCGGACTGATCTTCTCTTCGTCATATCAGGTTTATCTCACGGATATCTACGGCTCCGAACTTCGACAACTAACGGTCGGAAATGGTTCGAAAGAGGGTCTTTGTGTGTCTCCGGACGGTGATAAGTTGTTGATGCTATCCGAGCTCGATTGGAGATTTCACGGTTCCCAAGAAAATATATGCATCATGGATTCGGACGGGTACAATCAGGTCTGCCTGCTCGAGTGGGGCGCTTTTCCCGATGACTCGATCGAAAGCATATCTTATTCCCCGGACGGCTCAATGATCATGTTTTGTGCCGAGGGTTCCGTTTATCTGATGAATGCGGACGGATCCGGGTTGAATAAATTGACGGACGGCGAGATCATCACAGTACGTGCAAAGTTCTTTCCGCCCGCTCGGTGATCACATATCGTCGAGAGTGTGAGAACAACCACTTAATCCAACCGCCGCCATTCCGACTTTTCCGCATCTAGTCGAAAAAGTCCGCTTACGGAATCCTTTTCAGGAGGGAACGGATCTCAGGGCTCGGAATATATCGCAGCCCGGTTGGCCTGACTATAGGGGTCGTCCCGCAATTCTACGTATAACTGAGCAAATGTCGCCTCGACATACGGGGCGACAAAAATAACGCCGACACAGCAAGCCAGAAGACCGAGTAAATACCATCCGATAAAGGATAGCCCGAGTACGAAGATGTCCATTTTTTTGCCGGAAGTCATCTGACTGCTCTTGGCCATCGCTTCTTTAAAAGGCATATCCGGATCATCCGCCAGAATATAGGGAACCATGAAATACTCATACATCTTGATGATCCCGGGAATAATGAACAATAAACTCCAAAGGAATATGACGACATTCATCCGGAATATTTTCGTGCTGGTTGAAAACCATTTCTTATTCTTGTACAGGAAGACGATCGAGCCGAGACGATATGAGCCTTCGGCACCTTCGATGAAATGCTTTTTCTGACCGACTAGAAAAACATTATATACGAGCAGTTGCCACGCCAAGTTGAATGCGATCGCTCCGATCACGATCAACACCAGAAGCGGGTTGAACGGGATCACTCGGTATGAATTCGTGAGTTGATTATATGTTGTAAAATTACCCCACTCCGGCTCCCCGATCGGCCATTCGGTCACAGTCGCAGTGCCTCTGCCGGTGCTATCGCTTTGAAGGTAATAATTTAGATTTGTGGAATCATCAGCACCCCAGTATTTTGTTTTACGAGAATTATTTGAATCAAAATCGATATAGACATAGTTCAGAACAGCGATGATCAGGCACGCAAGAAATGCGGTCCAATAGAATGCGCGCAGTGAATCCTTGGCTCTGCTTTTTAGAATGGCTCTGTCCATTCTCATTTCCCCCCCGGTGAAGCACATTGATATGTAATGTTGTTCGTGATGTCTTTCCCGTCTGATTTCGGAAGCACATCAAGGACAGATTATCACGACACGTTGTTATTGTCCAGAATTCAGCGTTCAAACCAAAGGAATTATTTCCGTAACACTTTTGATATCGCCGC
>CAYPAL010000090.1:0-5435 GCA_964408695.1 uncultured Oscillospiraceae bacterium
CGGTCTTCTTTACATGAATACCGTTTCGGGTTTTGTTCCGAAGTCCGCGACCGTCATTACCGGCGGGCATTCCAAAGGTGGCAATATCGCGGTGTACGCGGCGATGAAATGTCACCCTTCTTTTCGAAAAAGAATCACGGAAATTTATAATCACGACGGACCCGGCTTTCTCCGGGAGGTATTGGACAGCGACGAGTTTCAGGCGATCGGAGATCGGATCAGTAAGACCCTGCCGCAATCCTCCGTCTTCGGAATGCTTTTGCACCAACAGGAGTGTTATTCCGTCATTGAAAGCAGTGGCTTCAGTGGTTTTGTTCAACATATACCGTTCAATTGGGTCATCGAGAACGCGGACTTCCGATATCTGGAAAAGCTCAAGAAAGGCTCCCTTCATACTCAGGATGCGATCAACGATTGGCTCCTGAAGCTGACCCCGGAGGAACGAAAGCACTTCATCGACACGCTGTTCCAATTGGTCGAAGCGACCGAAGCGCACAAACTGACCGATTTGACCTCCGACTGGCCCAAAGCGGTCCTGAAGTTTCTGTCGGCCGCCAAGGAGCTCGATCCCGAGACCAAAAAATTCGTTCAGAAAGCAATCTCCGCTTTTTTCAAAACCTCCATCAAAGGGCTCTCCCCGCTTCAATCGAAGTCCGTTCCGGCCTTGCCCGCCGAAAAGGGCGAGAGCGTGCCTTAGTGCTTTTCGGGAAGGACCGTCCGGGGATCCATGTGATATAATTTCAAAAGATTAAAATATTAAGGAGTCCCATCCGTGAAAATACTCACCCGTGGCAATCTGCTTCGCCTGATCCTTCTGCTCCTTTCGATCTATGGCTTTTGGGTCTTTCTTCAGCCTCTGACCGCCGCAGGTATCCTGAATCTCGGTAACACCTTCGGGATGCTCTCCTTTGTTCTTTTTGCCGTTGTCGTCCTCTTCTCCTCGAAAATTTCCCGCTTTCTTTCCGTCCGGATGAAGAAGCGCCGTAGTAAGATCGTGATCGTTTCGATCTCCGTATTCCTCTGTCTTTGCCTCATATGGTGCGGGGTGCTCTCCGTCATGATGGCGACCGCCGCTTCCGGAAAGCCGGAAAAGCCCACAACAGTGATCGTTCTCGGCTGTCGGGTCAACGGCGATCAGCCGAGTCTCGCGCTGATGCGTCGGATCGAGACCGCCGCGGATTACCTGCTCGAAAACCCGTCGATCCGTGTGATCGTCGCCGGCGGGCAGGGTCCCGACGAGTGGATCACCGAAGCGGAAGCGATGAAGCGGGTCCTGCTCCAGCGAGGCGTTTCCGAGGATCGAATCATTTTGGAGGATCGTTCGACCTCCACGCTCGAGAACCTTGAATTCTCCAAAGCGCTTCTTGCCGAAAACGGCCTCGGCAACTCGGTCATTATTATCAGTGAGGGCTACCATATGTACCGCGCGCTTTCGATTGCCAAGCGCGTCGGCCTGGACGCCGAAGGGCTTGCCGCACCAACCGTCCGATGGCTCCTTCCGACCTTCTGGGTCCGTGAATGGTTTGCGATCACGATGGAGCCCTTGCGGGGATAACAAAACCTTTAAAATCATCTCAATTTATTGCAGGAGTAAAATCCTCTTGACACCCCCCCTAAAAATAGTATTCTCACGCTGTTAAGTTAATATCCTGCTTCTCGAAAAACCAGGTAGCAGGATCGTTTTGCTAATAATATTAACTTATCAAACTTCACGTTACGGTCAGATTGGGGTGCGGCTTTTTATGAGGGAGGAAATAAATGAAGAAAAGATTGATGGAAAAAATGTTATCACTTCTGTCCATTGCCATCGTTTTTGCATGTATAATTCCGACGGCTAATGTTTCCGCTATTTATATTCCTGACTATGTTCAATCTCTTTATCGGTCAGGAATCGTAACTGTAGCCACGAATCAACTGGACAAACCCTACGTCTTTGGCTCTAGGGGCCCATCTAGCTTTGACTGCAGTGGCTTAGCCTGGTATGCATATTCACAATGCGGATACTCAATAAAATAATGGAGTGCCGCAAGTCAAGCTGAAGACATGGCAAATACTTACAGGGAAGTAACATCACTCAAGAATGGTTACCTGATATTCTACGATTATACTAAAACGCCGAACGGACAATACTTAGATATTGATCATGTGTCCATCTATATAGGAAATAGTTACATGATCGATGCATCTTCAAGTAATGGGAAGGTTGTGAAGCGCTCATCAACAATCATGCAAAACGATATTGTTATGAAAGCGAGACCCGCAACATACCTGTAATTTTCTCAATGAACGTACTAAGATGATATAGAAAGCTGCCCCCATCTTGATCCGTCATTATCATTCACCGGAGGCCGGAGTGTGAGCACAATAAAAAAAACGCTAAATACAGTTGGATCCATTTTTTTGTGTTTTATGCTGATCATATGTGCATGCAGTTGCGCCAACGGTGCTGAAAACAAGGTTCAAACGGCACCCATACAATCCGAGTTTTTTGAAGTCACGGAATATCCTTTATCTGAAGAGATTCCCGAAAGTATGATTATTACTGATAATCGAATCATCGGGAACTTCGTTGAGTACTCACTGGAATACACGGAAGCCTTCAAACGGTACCTTCAGGACAACATTTTGATGACGCAACAAGCCGGTCCTGCCGATTCAAGCGGAAATCCGATTTTCCCTGACAACTGGATGAGAATCTATGATCTTAAAGGTCAACTGCTGAACGAAATTAACCTGAATGAAGAATTGGGACCAACCGAAAACCGACGGATAATCATCGAAACCCCGTCCGGTGAATTTTGTGTTTTGTCGGTATACGTTGATTTCTTGTCCTTTGAAACTGTTTATCAGATAGCCCAATTTGATATAGACGGCAACCTTTCGAAGACCATTGAGCTTTTTCCAAATGAATACATTGAGAATATTCAGTCGTTATGCATTGCTGAAAACAATGATATATACATAGCGGGCTGGGGAATTGATTACATCGACAAAGTTTATGTTTTCGGTTCAAACGGTCATCTGAAAAAAATAATTAAAATGGAACCGGTCACCTTACCCGATTTAATAATAATCGACGATCAAATATACCTCTGTGCGTCGATTTTTCGGGAGGATCAATATCGCGAGTCTTTGTTTCGTATAGAGAACAACACGACGGAAACAGCGGATCCGATCATCATCCCGGAACCATATCCAATTGAGAGTCCCGTATTTGCCTACGGTAATTCCTGCTACTCGTATGATCAACAAAAGATGGTCGAATATTCCTTGAAAACCAATTCTGTGCGAGAAATTGTAAACTGGAAAAACACTGATGTAAGCATTAATGTGATTAATGCACGAATTCTTCCGGAGCAAAAGATTATTTGTATAGGCTTGTCGCATGTTACAGGGTTCATGACTATTTGCGAACTTACGGGAACAAATCAAGATCCTCTGCTTGGCCAGAAAGAAATAATCGTTGCGGGTCTGGGATTAAACGATGATAGTGACGTTCAAGCTCTAGTATATCGCTTTAACAACGCCCATGAGGACTGTCGGATTACACTGCGTGACTATGAAGATGAAATAGCCGAAGGATTGTCGCGGAAGCAGATGATTTCGGAGATCCGACGCATAATGCTCTTGGATATGTTTTCGGAAAATTCTCCGGATCTATATCTCGATATCGATGGGAACCTTTCATTGATTGATTATTCCAATAAGGACTACTTGTTGGAATTGACGCCAACCATCGAAAATTCGAAGTATTTGACTGAGGAGAATTATATTATGGATAAAATTAGAAACGCTCGAAGTGATGAAGGCATTTACTTTATTCCGACATGCTTTTCGGTCAACTGTTTTTCCGGCCTTCCGGAAACAATCCAAGGGAAAAAAACGTGGACAATTGATGAGTTCAACGATATGGTCGACAGATTACCGGAGCATACTGTGATCCAATCCGCATTGACAAAAGAAAATTTACTCAATTGGGCGCTTCAGTCCTCTATCGATGAATACGTTGATTTTGATATATTGACCGCAAATTTCTCAGAGGATCGCTTTATTGACTTACTTGAATGGGTCGACCGCTATGGGATTGAATCATCATCTTTTGAAATCACAAGCAATGTGGATGATGCGCTGAAATTCGCTTATATAAACTCGTTGGAAGATATAATGAACAATTATGTATACTATGGGTGTCAACTTGAATATATTGGATTTCCGGGTGATTACTCAGAGGGTCTGGCTTATTATCCTCGCTATATCTTTGCTGTTTCATCGCAAACAACGGATGTTGAGGAATGTTGGGATTTCATATCCGACGCGCTATCCGAAGAGTTTCAAAAGACGCATTTCCCCTATGCAAATCCAATCAACAGAAAAGCATTGCAATATCGAATTGAAACCGCTCGAAAAGAGATGGCGGGAAGCGGGTCGAATATGTTTACGGATGAGCAATTGACAAACGGATCTCTGCTCTATTGGGACATCCTTGAGAGAGCTGATCAAATGCTGATCCGGAGTGATACGATCAGTACAGTCGTTTTAGAAGAGTCGTCGGCTTTTTTCGCCGGATATAAAACCGCTGACGAAGTGGCGGATCTGATCCAGAACAGGGTTCAAAACATGATAAATGAGCGGCAGTGATAACGTCTATGAATAGCCTTCCATGTGCCGGCAACTTTTTCAAGGAGATGAAACATATGAAAGATAAAGTCCGAATTACTTCGATGACCGTTGCGACAATACTCCTGATTCTTTTCTCTGTGTCAGGTTGCAGATATTTCACTGATGCGGAAACTTCAAAAGTGACTAAACCTCCTGTGACCTCTGCGGAGTCAATAAAAACTGCTGAAAGTACTGAAGAGAGTGAAAATACAATCGATAACGAGACTCAGGCTTCCTCCGCGAGCAATGCGCCGATGACAGCAATATCACCGGAGGATTTCACCTCTATCGCTTCAAAACTCGGCTATGTTGTTTCCGACGTCAATTACGACGGGAGCGGATTGGATGAATTGTTGTCAGGATCGGATCGGGAGTACTTCTGCAATGTTCGTTACTCGTTGTTTTCAAGCGAAGAATCGGCTAAGGCAGGCATACGGGACTGGTATGATCGTCAAGTCAAAGGAGAAGAAGGCGGCGGTTTTGTCGGAGAAATTTCTTTGGATGAAAAAGAAGGATACGACATCGTCATAGCGAAAAGCACTGACGAAAACATGCCCTCTTACGCCGTGTACATCAGAATCAATGACGTGATCCTGGATGCGTTTTGTTTCAGTTTTCAGGATGCCGATATTCAAATCGTCAACAATTTTTTCCTGGGTTTCGGATATTCCGTTGAAGGATAGAGAAAGTCGGATTGAGACGAACGGATGCCGGAATCGGTCGTCGGACAAATCACGCGAATGACGCCCCTTACAGTTGATTTTATAACCGCACTA
>CAYPAL010000091.1:0-5425 GCA_964408695.1 uncultured Oscillospiraceae bacterium
ACTGTCAATGAAAAATCAAGCGTCCTGCAAGTTTTCTTGTCAGAACTTGCAGGTTAAACAGATTTCCGCGTTCAAGAGTTCGTCTCTTCGCGTTTTTCGCGAAAAGCACCCAGTCCGGATGCAAAATCTGCCAGATAAAAACATCGACAAGCAAGGGGGGCCCGGCTTGTCGATGTTGATCTTGACTTAAGCGATCGCGCTCTTTCATAGCGCCGATTTGCCTTACTGAGCGGTATAGCCGCCGTCTACCAGGAGATTCAGCCCGGTAACAAATTCATTTTCGCAAAGGAAAACAATGCCGTGCGCGATTTCCTCGGGAACGCCTAGGCGGCCGACGGGGTGCTGAGCGACCAGTCCGTCATAGTAATCGCCGAGCGCCGCTCGGTTGACCATGCCGGATTCGACGTAACCGGGGCAGACCGAGTTGACCCGGATTCCTTTGGCGGCGTACTCAAGAGCCAGAGACTTGGTCATCAGGTTGACCGCACCCTTACTGGCGTTATAAGCAAACGCTCCGGCCTGTCCGACAGTACCGAGAATAGATGCAACGTTGACGACACTTCCGCCGCCGGTCTTCAGCATTTCCCGGATCGCGTATTTACAGCCGTAAAAGACGCCGTTCTGATTGATGGAGATGACCTTGTTGTATTGCTCGAAGGTGAGCTCATGGGTCGCGGCCAAGACGCCGATGCCTGCGTTGTTGACGATAATGTCCACTCTGCCGTACTTCTTGACGGTCTCGGCGACCAACTTCTTGACGTCTTCTTCTTTGGACACGTCCGCCGCGACAAATATCACATCGGCACCTTGGTCCAGAAGCTTCTTCTCCTCTGCTTTTCCCCCTTCAACATTGTAGTCGGAAAGGACAACTTTACCGCCCTTTGCGGCAAAAGCCTCAGCAGTGGCCAAGCCGATCCCGGACGCGGCACCGGTAACAATGGATACCTTCCCCTTCAAATCAAACATGGTTGTTTCTCCTTTCAAAGACAAGAAATATTCATACCATCATTATCAACTATAATACTACAATGACAGTATGTCAAAGAACAAGAATATAACGATCGGGAACCGGTTACTTCAACGGATTCCATATGAGCAAGGGAAGTTTCACGCTTCTGGAAACGAGCGCTTCCGAAAGAAGATCATCGACGCGAAAAAACCTCAATCATCTGTAGCGGGCACTTCCGACCGACGACTGTCGACGCGAAAAACGACGGCTTCAATAATGATGCCGTACACGGCTCCGACTGCAAAGCTGATCACATCCGTGAACTCCGTCGACGCGAAAAATGCCAGGGATACAAAAATCCCCAACAACGCGCCGCGCAAAAGAGACATCGGAAGTTTTTTGCTCGTCGGGCAAACGCCGATGACAAGTCCCATCAAGAGTCGGTTATACCAGAGCGCAAACAGGTAGAAAAAGTCCTTTTCAAACTGAAAGCGCACCATCGCTCCGATGATGCAAAACACGCCGAGTATCGCACCGCTGGCCAAGGCAACCAACAATCTCTTCTTCCACATGGCACTTCCCTCCGAATTCAATGGCCCGATCACGATCCGCGATCGTCGATCGGGACGTTTCCCGATATTTATATACTATTCTAAAATGAAACCCTTGAACGCAACGGCAGATCCTCCCCGATAACAAAAATACAACGCGCGCACCCCATCCGGCACCGAAATGTCCGCGGTATAATTCTTCCACTCCGTATTCGATCCGAGCGGGATTTCCCCCAGTTTCCCGCCGTCCCATGACGTTCGCACCTCAAACACTCCGCCCCAGTTCCCGCGGACCGTCACGGAGATCCTACGCACGCCTCGGCAGTCAAAATACTTGAATCCTGCCGTCGCGCCGTCGCGCATATTGTCGATATACCCCGGAACCTCATCACCGTCCCTGCCTTCCTGCGTGATCTTCGGAAAACGACTGTCGAGCCAGGATCCCGGATCTCCGGTATAGGCATTCTCAGTTGCACAATAAAGATTGCACGCGGTAAACGCCGGATACTCGCCCCGGCCCGTCAAAGGTCCGCCGTTCAGTCCGCTGGAGGTCATCTCGACCTGCGGGATCGACCCGTCCGGAAGGATCTCGATCGGCTCACAACAAGCCTGACGACTGAAGTTGGTCCCGTTGGTGTGCCTGTGATAAAAGATATACCATTGACCCTTGACCTGAAGGACGCTTCCGTGATTGTTCCCTCCGTAAAACATCGGCTTCATGGCGGGCTTATCATTGTCGATATTGAAGTCATTATTGGCTACGATGACTCCGCCGTACGAAAAACCCTCTGTCGGCGACTTTGCAGTCGCGTAACAGAGCTCCGAATAAAGGATCGAAGAGTAGATAAGGTAATAAGTCTCGCCGATTTTTCGGATCGAAGGGGCCTCGTAGAAGCTGTGTCCCTCAAATCCGGTCCCGGCTGCATACGGTGTACTCGGGATCACGGTCCTCGGCTCTTCGACGACCGTCAGCATGTCCGGTCCCAGAACGGACACGACCGGACCCTTTCGGCTCTCATCTTGCGGCATACAAAATCCCGAGTATAGGTACGTCCTTTCGCCTTCCGTAAGTACACCCGGGTCAAACTGCGGCATATCGCCTTCGCGCTCGCCGAGGATCGACCCGTCCGCGTGTCTGACATATCCGTAGAACCGATATCTTCCCGCCGGTTCGTCACAAACGGCAACCGAAACGATACCGAGTCGGCTCAGAACATAATAGAGATAATATCGACCGTCCGGGCCGACCGTGACATCCGGGGCGTAGAGACACATATCGCCGTCCGCATTGCGCGGATCGTCCGATCGTCCGTAAATCACACCCTCATAACGCCAGTCGGACAAGTCGTCCTCCGGGGCGGACCAACAGACATAATCATTAAGGCAGTAGGTATACCCGCTAAACCGATCATGCGAACCGTAGAGGTAAACTCGGCAGTTGAAAAGGTGCGGCTCACCATCCGGTATATACTCCCATGAGGGTAAAAACGGGTTGAATGCTTGTTTCCTCATAGATCAGTCTCCTTCACATGATTGCTCGAAAAACGACCGGGCTCTCGGGTCCTGGGCGAACAGGAATTCGTGCAAGGAAAGGTGCATCGTCCATTTCATTCTATGAAATAAACAAGTCGAGAGCAAGACAATCTCCGTATGCATGAGCGGAGATCTTCCGTTTCCGTATTGCATAAGCGATCGCTTTCGCCGCATAATCGTAAGCAGGGATTACATCTGCACCCGCCACTTCCGTACGCGAGAGGTCTGTCATGCGAATTCGCCGTCCAGTGAATATTTGGGTCTTGATTTATATAGTCCTTCTCATCCTTCCCGGCTGTCGGTCCGATCATTCACGGAGCACCGAGACTGTTTTGTCTTCCTCGGTTTCGAATCCGACAACGACGGCCGTTACGACTCCTCCCTCCTCCGAGACCGCTTCGCCGACTCCGATCTCCGGCCCGTTACCGACCGAAGCAAACAATGAACCCGAGGAGATCCGGGTGATCATCACTGCCGTCGGCGATATCTTGATGCATAAGGCGGTCATCGACGGCGGACGAACGAATCCGGGGGAAAGTGAACCGCAATACGATTACACATATTGCTTTCAGTATGTCCGACCTTATTTTGAGAAGAGCGATCTGGCGATCGGAAACATCGAAGGCACGCTCGCGGGACCTCCCTATACCGGGTGGCCGTCGTTTTCAGCGCCGGACGAGATCGCGGACTCACTTTATGATGTCGGTTTTCGAGTCGTCTGCGCCGCCAATAATCATTGCATCGACAAAGGCTATGACGGCTTGGTACGAACCGCGACGGTCCTTCGCGAGAAGGGTTTTACGGCGATCGGCACACGTCCGGACATTGAATCAACAATCGATGCAATCGTCGATGTGGGAGGCATTCGTCTCGGGCTCCTGAACTACACCTTCGAGACCATCGGCACAAAGACCCAAAAAGGCATCAACGGGATTCCGTTGCCCAAGGATGCGGATCCCTTGATCAACTCCTTCAATCCGAGCCGATCAGCCGCTTTCGAAGCGGACATCGATGCACTGATCGACGATGTTGAGCGTCTGCGACGCGAGGGCGCGGAATTCATCTGCCTGATGGTCCACTGGGGGACCGAATACACGACGCACAGCGCCCAATGGCAAAAGGATATGGCCTTACGCCTCTGCGACGCGGGGGTCGGGCTCATCATCGGTAATCACCCGCATGTCCTTCAGGAGATCGAGGTCGTTACTTCCGAAACGACCGGAAATGAAACACTGGTCTATTATTCCACCGGGAATTTTCTGGGGAATTGGGCGTACGAGACGCTCGGAACAAACGGGAAAGCCCAGGACGGTATGATCGCACGGGTCACCTTACTGAAAACAAAGGACGGTGTATCCGTCGAAAAGGGCGAATATATCCCTACCTTTGTCGTTCGTCCCTATGAAGGCTCAGTCCTGAAGCATTACATCGTCCCGGTCATTCCGGCCATGGGCAATCCGGAAAACTACCGCACAACGACGACCGCCATGGAAGCCTCATACAAAAGGATCTCAAAGATCCTCGGATCATGCACGGGAACGGAACATATTCCGATTGCGGAGGCCGGCACGATACCGGAGTAGGATCGGACGCCGCCTGGTCCTTAAGCCTCGATCTCTTTTTGAATGCTCTTGGGAAGTGACGATAGAACGATCTCATAGGACTGATCCAGCATATCCCGGAAAATCTCGTCCGGCACGTCGCCCTCCAAATAAAGAGAATTCCAGTGTTCCTTGTTCATATAATAACCGGGAACGATATCCTTATACTGTTCCCTGAGGAATCGCCCGAACGTCGGCTCGAGTTTAACGGTCGCAATGGGCTTACCGTATTTGTCCCCGCCCTGCATGACAAACATTTTTCCGCCGATCATATAGCGCGTCGCCTGCCATTCCTCTTTGAAATCCTTCTGCGCACCCTTTTTCGAGAGACAGTATTCATCCATCCATTCGTATTTCATCGGTGATCTCCTTTTGTCGGCTCGCCCGACCCATCGTTTTGTTTATGTATGAAAACCGTTGAACTCGCCGATCTGCCGGTTCCGGTAGATCAGGTCCTTTCGGTCCGAAAAGCCGTGCTTTTCCCAAAAGGTGTTTCCTTTCCCGTTGTTGCCGAGGACGACCAGCGCGACCTTCAGGATACCTTCGTCGCGAAGCGCCCGGAGAGTTTCGTCGAGGAGCTTTTCGCCGATACCGCGGCGCTGATGATCCTCCCGCACCGCCAGATGGTAGATCAAAGCGCGGCGCCCGTCGTGGCCGGAAAGGACCGCGCCGACGACCCGACCGTCCTCTTCGGCGACAAAGCACGTGTCGGGATTTCGCCGGAGATATTTGTCGATCCCCGCCCGGGAGTCGTCGACATTATTAAGTCCCATTCCGGGCGTACAGAGCCA
>CAYPAL010000092.1:0-5414 GCA_964408695.1 uncultured Oscillospiraceae bacterium
GATCCGTGTCCGGACTTCTCCGCCGAAGTTACCCGTCAGAACGCGCAGCACGCGGTACCCAACGGCAATCTCCGGCATCATCGCCATACGCGAAAAGTCGCGCAGGAAGAAGTATACCTCAATATTTTCTTGAACGCAAGCGCTTTTTCGACGGAAGGCAAGAACTTTTCATTCGTTCATGTCCAGAAGACCAATATCTTTCTTCCAAGCGGACTCTTTTCGCTATTCATCGGAGCCCAGAAACGCTTGACTGTACATTCTTATTCCCTCACCGCCATTCGGATGAATGTGATCCAGCAAGTATCTTGAAACCGGTTCAAGGCTGATTTGCCGCATTATCCAAGGTGTGGGATCGACAAAGAGAAACCCGTTCGTTTCGCAGAGATCTCTCAGTGCGAGTGTATATTCCTTATACATTATACTCTTCTCGTCCGGCGACAACGGTGTGTATATGTCATTGTACAGTGAAGGCCACGGCGCGACAAAAATAAACTTCGCTTCCGGGTTATTGATCCGAATTAGGCTCACCATTTCCGCAAGATCCATAGCGTACTCCTCCGGGGACATCGCGCAGAAGGATTCGTCGCGGTACCGTATGTCGTTTGCGCCGATCGCGACAATGAACAGATCCGCTCTCTCCTGTCGAAGCGCTTCCTCATACTTCTGAATCAAACTCTTCGCGGTCAGACCTCCGGCAGCGACCGAATGAAACTCCCGGTCCGTTATGGTATTCGCTATCGGCTCGTACCAAGGATACCCGCCGTTGTTGGATCCGGACGTCAAACTGTCCCCTATAAAGCAAACGGTATCCGCGGTCCCGATCATCGCGAGTTGCTCGCTTCGGGTTTCCGTCAAAACCGGGGCAATACCGGGTGCCTGCTGACGACGATACCCGTCTCCAAACAAGAAATATTCGTCCTGTACCTGATCGATCGGCACGCTTACGCCCAGCATCACGGATGTAACGAGACTCTGCACTTCCCGAACCCGCTCCATATCGGTACTGCTCAACTGCTTTCGCAATGATTCGTTTCGGGTGATCTCGAAAATCGGCAATGCCCGAAAATACCCGTCTGCCGATCCGTGAGTCCACATCGGAACGATCGAGGAGCAGACAATTTGAGCGTCGGCAGGATCTATGTACACTTTGACGATCGCCGTCGCGTCGCCGTCGAACCGAACGTAGGAATTTGCGAAATTCCCCGGACAATTCACGACAACGGAGTTCCGCACCGTCCCGTCCGAAGATCGACTTTGGACATACTCGATCGGCTGTACCGCGTGAGAGTGGTCTCCCAATACAATATCGGCGCCTGCCTGAACGAATAGATCATTCCAGGTTTGCTGGAATGAATCGATGTCATGAGTGAACTGAGATCCCATATGAGGGATTACGACGATAATGTCCGGATCAAGGGATTTTACCCGATCAAAGTCTTGCAACACCTGTTCCTTGGATTTCTCGAAAAACGGGCTGTCCGGAGCGGCGAGCAAACGGGTTAGTGTCGGGTTTACGAGCATGAAGTACTCATCATCGTATCCGTTGGATCCGAATGTATAGGACAGAAAAGCCGTCTTCAGCCCCTCAACCTCAATGATGAGCACCTCGTCTTTCTCCCTTGCATCCCGGTATGAGCCGGTATGCATCAGTCCGACTTGATCAAGGACATCAAGTGTGCGGTGCGCCCCGGAAACGCCCTTGTCCAGAATGTGATTGTTCGCAAGGGAGACCAAATCAACGCCCGAATTCTTGACCGCTTCGGCAAACGAGTCGGGAAAATTTAAATGCAGAGCCAGTCCGTCGTCGAAATCCGAGGATGAGTATCCCGCTTCCGGACCGGCCGTCGGACCCTCAAAAACCCCTGCGGTCAGATCAGCATCCATATAAGGAGCGGCATAACGAAACATCTCGGAAAAATCATAGCTCCCGGTTTCGGAATCGTACGCGGCGATCACCTGTCCCTTGAGCAAGATCAAATCTCCAACAAAGGCGAGACAGACCGCATCGTCGATCCGGTCGCGATCCGAGTCCGATAAAACCGTATGAACAAAAGGAATCTCCGGCCCGGGTGAGTCTGTGGTTTTCGAGCCTTTAGAGTCGGTAAAAACGGATAACAGGACCACAGTTCCGGCGACAAGGACGGCGAGGATCCGAAAAAGAACGTTCTTCCTCTCTTGCGCGGGGTCGGCAGAAAAACGCAGTCTGCAAATTATTCCGTCGATACCTCGGCGAAATATGCGCCCCGACGTATCATTTCCGAATATCAACAGCGTGCCGAGTGTCCCCGCAACTGCGACCGAAAGTATCCATACCGGTTTTCCCGAAAGCGGAAGCGCGCGGGCGGCAATAAGCGTGATGAACCGATGGATCAGATAAAGGGAAAGAGAATTACGTCCCCAGGAGGAGAGAAAAGGGATCCGGCGGCCGGGAACCAACAACAACCCTGCGGAAATAACGAAGCCGGAAATCAAGAATATGAGTAAGCGGTCCAACAAGTCGTCGGGAGATGCGTAAGCGCCCATCAGGAATTCGTTGAGACGGGGAATACGCAAAATTAATATAACGATACCGGCCATAGCGAGCGAAAGCGCAAGAAGGCCCAGCAGTCTTCCTTTTCGCTTCTCTGTTTTAAGAAAGGAGACGATCCGCTCCCATGGCAGGATCACGCCTGCCATGAAGAAGGGAAAAAAACTGAGGATCCGTGCTATCGTCATGTGATTGCCGATTTGGCCGGAAAAGCCCACGATCAGAGCAACCGCGAACAGGAAAATCGGTATCCGGGGTTTTTTCGGAACGACTTGGGAAAGGAGCCGCCAGGCGATCAAGGCCGGTAAATACCAGAAAGAAACATATGGTGCGAAAAGCGAAACCGGAGTCCCTTCGACAAAATAGAAGTATAGGATCGCCAATGTGTTGAACACCGCATATGCGACCAGAAGGAAAACGAGCGAACGACTGATTTTCGACTTGGTTTTCGCGCTTAAATAACCGGACGCAAAGGCAAACGCCGGCATATGAAAAGAGTAGATCACGCCGATGATCGAGCGGATCACGGAAGAATCCTGGTATGCGTACAGCATATGCCCAAAGACAACCAGAAAGATCAGGATGCCCTTCGCGTTATCCCAAAAATGCAATCGTTCCGTGCTTTCGATTGGTTTGCTCATCCGCTTTCTCTCACCATTTCCCGCCGGTCTTCAGGGCAATTGATCGACCCTTTCCCGGCATCCGATCTAGGCTTTCGTTGCGTTGATCCTGATGTCCTCGATCTCGATCCGGTCAAAATGATACTTGGAACCGCAAAAATGACATTCCAGATCGATGCCGTCCGGATCCGAAGCCAACTCGGCCAGATCCTTGATTCCGAGCGCCGTCAACGAACGTTCCATCCGGTCCCGACTGCAAGAACACGCATATTGAACCGGACGTCCCGACAGGAAACGGATCTCGGGGTCTCCGAGAAACATATCCAGAATTTTTTCGGGATTCAACCCTTCGGACATAAGAAACGTCACCCCCGGAAAGCCGCCCATTGCTCGCCTTTCCAGATACTCTGCGACTTCGTCTCCGGCATCCGGCATCAATTGGACCATGAATCCTCCGGCGTGCCTCACACCTTCGGCATCTACCAGAACCCCCAGGGACACCACCGAACGCGTCTGTTCCGAAACTCCCAGAAAATAGGCGAAGTCTTCCCCTATTTCACCGGAAACAAGTTCCGTCGAACCGATATAAGGCTCCTTGAGCCCCAAATCGCGAACCACGGTCAATATCCCTTTCCCGACAACCTCCGCAATATCAAGTTTTCCCGGTTCGCGAAGAAAGGTATCGACGATCGGCTCGAGGCAGTATGCTTTGACGTTTCCTCCTGAATCGCAGACCGCCGTGATTCCCCGGATCGGTCCGTCGCTCCGGATATTTGCCGTGATCGTGTCGTTTTCCCCTTTCAGGTTGGCCGCAAGAAGGAGCGTTCCGGTCATGAATCGTCCCATCGCCACCGTAGCGGACGGTGAAGTCCCGTGAATTTCCATCGCTTTATTGCACAGCCGTGTGGTGCGAACGGCTAACGCCCGAACCTTTCCGCCCAATGCGGTCGCCGTGACCATGTAGTCCGCGGTCGAATCCTCCGGAGCCCCCGGCGCGTGGTAGAAGTCATTATTCGTCGTATTCATTTTACCTTTCTTCCGCAAGACGCCTCGTAACATAGAGGTGTCGAACATCCTTCTTTCGCGGGCTGCCCTCCCGGTATCCGCCGAAGACCCCGATCAGTTCGAGATTTGCGAATTTCAGCACTTCCCGAACCTGAGTTGCAGAGTAATATCGTTCCGAAACAGTAAAGTCTCTCCTGTCATACGAATCGTTTTCATTTTTCGAGAACAAAGTCATATCCGATCGGCTCACGGCGGTTCGTTTGTCAAAGCGGTTCTCCCAGAACAAAGCGTGATCATCCGCGATATCCTGGTAGTGATGATTGCCGCGCACCTCGCTTAAGAAATGCAGCGTCAACAGATCGAAAATAAACAATCCCCCGGGATTCAGGAAATTCCGCATGCTCGAAAACAATCGCCGAAAAGCCCGGATATCGGTCAGATGATTGACGGTGTCCGTGAGACTCAAGAAAACATCAACAGTCCCGAACAAATCCAACCGTGAAATGTCCTGACATATAAACAGCGCCTCGCGTTCTTCCCGCAAAAAGCGCTCGCGCGCGACTGAAAGCATACCCTCCGAAAGATCGACCCCAATCAGATCATATCCGTTACGCGAAAGTTCAAGCAAAGTACTCCCGGTCCCGCACCCCAAGTCGCAAAGGATCAGGGTCCCCCTGTCTCCGTCTCCGCTCGGCGGCCCGTAACGGGAAATCAGCGAAGAGACCCTCGACGCGATCGACCGCGGATCCGATTCGTCTTGAAAAGAATCATACAGCTTGGAAAGAGCGTCATACGCGCCAATCGGCATCCGGGCATCCTCCGTCAGGTGATATAATTCGCCGGATTGACCTTGCTTCCGTTGACCCGTACCTCAAAATGCAAATGAGCCCCGGTCGAATCGCCGGTACTGCCGCATCGGGCGACGGTTTGTCCCGCGACCACCGAATCCCCGACGGATACATCGATCGATTTACAATGTGCGTACAGTGTCGATACTCCGCCGCCGTGATCGATAACGACATAATTGCCGTATCCCGATCCGCCGCTGTTTTGTCCGGACCACGGAGCGGAAACCAAAATGACCGTTCCGTTTTCCGCCGCGACGATCGGGTTGCCCAACACTCCGCCGAGATCGACCCCGTAATGGAATCGGTTCACCTTCCATATGGGGTGATACCGCCAACCGTAAGCGGAGTAAATCGTATAATCTCCGGGATACGGCCAAGTCATCGTGCCGCTGTACGGGGAAGTGCCGCCGTTGT
>CAYPAL010000093.1:0-5233 GCA_964408695.1 uncultured Oscillospiraceae bacterium
AGCGATCACCCGCAAATCGTCTCCTCAGGCGGACTGGATCAGAATTACTGCCTGGAGGCCGCGGGAGACGCGTCGATCCCGGCGGCAAGCCTCGTCGACCCCGATTCCGGTCGTAAGATGGAGGTTTTTACGAATTTCCCGGGACTTCAAGTGTACACCGGTAACTTCTTAAACGGTCCTTCGAAGGGAGAAAAGCCGTACGAGAGATTCGGCGCGATATGCCTGGAAGCTCAGCTCTATCCGGATGCTGTCCATCACCCGAATTTCCCGGGCGCGATCATTCCGGTGAATACGAGAACGTGTTATCTGACCGGATACCGTTTCTCGGCGGTCGAGTAGTTCGAGTTACACCTTTATAAACGACAAAACGGGCAGGGGAGACCTGCCCGTCTTTTTTTGAGCAAAAAGAGCGGATCAGCCCGGGCGATAACTGTCCCGAAGTGACACGGCGCGGTTGAATACCGGGTGCCCGTCGGAGGAGTCCTTGCTGTCCATGCAGAAGTAACCAATCCGAAGAAATTGAAAGCGATCACCGGCAGAAGCCGTCAGAAGGGATTCTTCGATGCGCGCGCCGTCGATGATCTCCAGCGAATCGGCACGGATGTGCTCCAAATAATCGCAGTCCGCCAGATCGGGCTCCTCGATATCGAAAAGCCGGTCATAGAGTCGCACGGTGGCGCAAGCGGAATGAGTCGCGTCCACCCAATGGATGGTCGACTTGATCTTTCTGCCGTCGGCTGTATTTCCCCCGCGGCTTTCCGGGTCATATTCGGCGTAAACGGTCCGGATGTGTCCGGCTTCATCCCGGTCAAAGCCTTTGCACCGAATGACGAAGGCGGATTTGAGACGCACCTCATTGCCTGGGAAGAGGCGATAGAACTTCTTCTCGGGTTCCGCCATGAAGTCATCTCTTTCGATATAGAGTTCTCTGGAAAACGCGACCTGTCGTGTGCCGTCGGCGGGATTTTCCGGATTGTTCTCCACCTCGAAGTACTCGGTCTTATCTTCCGGGTAGTTCTGAATGATGAGCTTGATCGGTCGCAGGACCGCCATGACCCGCTTGGCCGTGAGATTCAGATCTTCTCGGAGGCAGTGCTCGAGAAAAGCGTAATCGACGACGCTTTGAACCTTCGAGACGCCGTTGCGCTCGTGAAAAACACGAATCGATTCCGGGGTATATCCTCTTCTGCGAAGGCCGCACAGCGTCGGCATCCTGGGGTCGTCCCAGCCGTTGACGAGGCCCTTTTCGATCATGGCGCGGAGTTTTCTCTTGGACATGACCGTGTGGGTAATACCCAATCGGGCAAACTCGATCTGTCGGGGTTTTATGGGGACCGAACAATGCTCGAGCACCCAGTCGTATAGCGGGCGATGAGACTCGAACTCCAGAGAACACAAAGAGTGTGTGATCCCCTCGATCGCGTCCTCGATCGGGTGGGCAAAATCATACATCGGGTAAATGCACCAACGATCCCCGGTGTTGTGATGGGAGATCCGGTTGATTCGATAAATCACGGGATCGCGCATATTGAAGTTTCCGGAAGCCAGATCGATCCGGGCCCGGAGCGTCATCTTGCCATCCTCGAATTTACCCGCGCGCATCTGCTCGAAAAGAAGGAGGCTCTCTTCGATCGGCCGATCCCGATAGGGGCTCCGGGCAGGCGTTTTTAAGTCGCCGCGATTCAGGCGTACCTCGTCGGGCGTCAATTCGCATACATAGGCGAGGCCCTTTCGGATCAGCTCGACGGCGTAGTCGACCATTTGCTCGAAATAATCGGATGCGTAGAAGAATCGGTCTCCCCAGTCGTGGCCGAGCCAACGGATGTCCTCCTTGATCGCATCGACGTATTCCTCATCCTCCTTGGTCGGATTGGTGTCGTCCATCCGAAGGTTGCAAAGACCGCCGAAGGTCTCGGCGGCTCCGAAATCGATCTCCAACGCCTTGGCGTGCCCGATATGCAGATACCCGTTCGGCTCCGGCGGGAAGCGCGTATGCACCTTCATTCCCTCAAAACGCCCGCCCGGTCCGATGTCCTCGCGAATCATATCAAATATAAAATTACTGGTTTCGTTCATATTCTTTCCTCCGGCTGGTCGCCCATTCACTATGCAAGTAAAATATAAATCCGCTAAGAGATCCGTTGTCGCGCTTGTGCTATTCGCTCGAGTGAACGGCTCTTGCCCAGAAGAAGGAGCGCTTCGACTGCGCCGCCCGGCGTCACCGCCATTCCGGTAACGGCGATGCGGACCGGCCACATAACGGTCGCGTTCTTCACCTCAAATCGTTCGGCAACGCCCGTGAGCGCGGCGATGATCGACTCGCCGGTCCATTCCGCAATGTTTTCGAGCGCTTCCGCGGCATGGCCGAGGAACGTCCGTGCGGAATCGATGCTCGATTTGCTCTTCTTGTGCTCGAAAAGCACCGGGTCGAAATCAGTCAACTCGTTGATATAGGATAGTTTCTCGTTGATCTGAGAAAATCTCGTGATACGCGGCTGTAAGATTTCGGTCAGCAGAGGATATAAGTCGGTGCCGATGCCTTTCATTTCCTGAAAGTAGGGCTGGGCCTTCCCGACAAACTCCTCCGGACTCATCCGGCGAATGTACTCGCCGTTGAACCACTCAAGCTTATCGTAATCGAAGGTTGCCGGCGATTTGCTGATCCCGTCGATGGAAAATGCTTGAATCAGCTCCTCCAAGGTAAAAATCTCGCGGAGATCCTCCTTGGGGCACCATCCGAGAAGGGCGATATAGTTGACGACGGCCTCCGGCAGAAAGCCCTCCGAGATCAAATCGTCAAAGCCCGTCGCACCGTGTCGCTTGGATAGCTTGGATACCGTCCCGTCCTCATTCCGTCCTTGGATGAGCGGCAGGTGAACGTAGGAGGGGATTTCCCAACCGAATGCCTCGTAGAGGAGATTGTATTTCGGCGTCGACGACAAATACTCACTGCCGCGGACGACATGTGTGATCTCCATCAGGTGGTCGTCGATGATATTGGCGAAGTTATAAGTCGGATACCCGTCCGCCTTGATGAGGATCTGGTCTTCCAATTCCTTGTTCGGCACGGTAATCCTCCCGAAGACCAGGTCGTCAAAGGTCGTCTCGCCGGTAAGCGGCATCTTCTGGCGGATGACATAAGGGACGTTATTTGATAAATTCTCGCGAACCTCCTCCGCGGTAAGGTCTCTGCAGTAACGGTCATAACCCAAGGCTGAATCATCCTCGATATGCAGGGAGTCTAAGCGCTCCTTGGAGCAGAAACAATAATATGCGTGATCCTCGCGGATCAACTGCTCCGCGAACGGTAGATAAAGGCTCATCCGCTCGCTCTGGACGTACGGGCCGAAGGGACCGCCGATGTCCGGACCTTCGTCATGCGAAAGGCCGGCTGCGCGAAGCGTACGATAAATGACAGCCACCGACCCGTCGACCAGACGGTCGCGGTCGGTGTCCTCGATCCTCAAGATGAATCGCCCGCCCGAAGATTTTGCGACCAAAAACTCGTAAAGCGCAGTTCGCAGGTTCCCGACATGCATGAACCCCGTCGGACTGGGCGCGAAACGGGTTCGCACGACTCGTTTGGGAGCGGAAACAGAAAAAGTCATAACGGACTCCTCCGTGATCAAAATCTAATTAAACATATTACCACAAAAACGGCCCCGAGGCCTATATTCCCGCTTTTCGAAAAACGTCACACAGCCGAAACAGTGGACTATTCACACATAAAGAAGAAAAATGATATGATAATGGTCAATGAATCCTTCGGAGGACATATGCAAGCCAAAAGAATCGAACTGGAAAATCATTCCCCGATCGATATCGGGCGTTCTGTAGCAGGATCCCTGGCGGCGAACTATATTGCCGGCGCAAGCGACCCGAACAGAACATTGATCATTACGGACCGTGAAGTAGCCGGTTTCTATTTGAAGGAATTTACCGACGCCTTCACGGGTAAAGGTTTTATGCCGGCGCATATCATTGTTGACGGCAACGCGTCATCCAAAACGCTCGATACGCTGACCGCCGTTTATGAGCGTTTTTACGATCTGGACTGCTCTTATGTGATCGCCTTGGGCGGGGGCGGAGTGATCGACATCGCGACTTTTGCGGCGTCGACGTTCGGGCACGGAGTGAAGACCATGATTGTCCCGACCACACTGCTTTCTATGCTCGAGTCGGTGATGATGTCGCATGCCACGCTTCATTTTCAAAGCCAGAAGGATATCATCCGGGTCCCGGTCCAAACAGAGTATTCGGTCATCGATGTCGATTATCTCAAGACGCTTCCTCACCGATATATCGCGAATGGGATCGCGCAGTTGATACAGTACGGATTGATCCACAATCCGGGGCTGTTACACGCACTGGCATCCGCCAAGGGCGTTGCGACTCTTGTGGAGGAAGGACTGTGTTCGGGCAGTCGGATCCGCAAGACACAGCCCGAGCTTTTGGCCTTCGGGCGAGACATCGCCGATGCGATCGAGTGCCATTTTCGTTTCTTAAAGTATACGCCGGGGGAGGCCTTAGCCCTTTCACTGCTCGCAATGTGCCACTCTGCCGCTTTACACAAGTTGTTCGAGCAACTCGGCCTTCCGGTCATGCTTACCGAGGTTGGGAAGGACGCGCTCCTGAAGCGGATCGCCAAATCTTTGGAAAAGCAGGGGAGTGAGGTCAGCCTTATCCGAATCGGTCCGGAAAAGAAGGCGATCATTCAGAAGGTTCCGCTTGAGGCGGCCGTTCGCTACTATGATTCGGCACTTTCTGAAATATGTCAAAAGGCAGGCGAAGCATGACGGATCATCGATACACACATCAATCGAACGAAAGAAAAACGCGAATTTTCTGTTTTTTTCTGGCGGCGATCGTCGCGAGTTCGGTCTTTCTTTTTTCGGGATGCTTGGACGACGGGACCACCGAGGAGGTCAAACCGGCGGAATACGGAGAATACGGAAAGAATATTGCCATGACGCTCGCGTCCGAGTTTCCTGAACGTTATGCCTATTCCGAACAGGAGAGGGAAGCGGGGTTATTTATCAAGGATGAGTTGACCCGGATGGGGTATGCGGTCGAAGAACAGGAGTTTTACGACACGTATCGGGTTCATCAGTCGACAAATTACATCGTAAGAATTCCGGGTGAGGGATTTATGCTTCGCGAAGAGGGAGAGCTTTATACTCCGATCAAGCGAACCGTGGTGGTCGGTGTTCATTACGACATCGCCAAACTGCCC
>CAYPAL010000094.1:0-5201 GCA_964408695.1 uncultured Oscillospiraceae bacterium
TTCCGGACTGAATATGGATCGGATAATTTCCGTTGTTTGTATTGGCCATTAAATCGGGCATTTTTTGCCTCCCTCTTGCGGTGACGCGTCCTCTTTGTTCTGATGTTCATTATGCCACGAAAGAGGACAACACCCAACACCGCGATCCGTCCCGGGGCGCCTTCGAAATTGCCTCCGGGTACTCAAGCGCTCCTACGATTGACTAAATATATCTTCCGATCGATTCCGCGACGGGTCTCAGCCGGCTCATGACCCCCTCGAAATCCTCGGGTGTGAGTGACTGCTTTCCGTCGCTTAAAGCGTGCTTCGGGTCGTTATGGACCTCGATGATCAAACCGTCCGCTCCGATCGCGACGGCCGCTTTCGACAGAGGTTCGACCAACCACGCAGCTCCGCCCGAATGAGAAGGATCGACAACAACCGGCAAATGGGATCTGGACTTCAAAACCGGCACCGCACTGATATCCAGTGTGCTCCGCGTCGATGTCTCAAATGTCCGGATCCCGCGTTCGCAGAGGATGATCTGCGAATTTCCGCCCGACATGATGTACTCCGCGGACATCAGGAGCTCATCGACGGAGTTGGCAAACCCCCTTTTCAGGAGGATCGGCTTCGAAATGCGCCCCAGTTCTTTCAGGAGCTCAAAGTTCTGCATATTGCGCGCGCCGACCTGAATGATGTCGACAAACTCGAAAAATAACTCCAGTTGGCTCGGATTGGTGATTTCCGAAACGACCGGCAGACCGGTCTTCAGCTTCGCCCTCTTCAAATACATCAGACCCTCGGCCTTTAGTCCCTGGAATGCGTAAGGCGAAGTCCTCGGCTTGAATGCTCCGCCGCGAAAAAGACTCGCACCGGCCTTCCTGACCGCTTCGGCGATCCCTAAAACCTGCTCCTCGGACTCGACCGAGCACGGGCCGGCACAGACGACTATTCTATCGCCGCCGATCTCGACATCGCCGACCCGAACGATCGTGTTGTCCGGGTGAAATTTACGATTCGCCCTTTTGTACGGCTCCTGGACCTTCATGACGCGCTCGACTTCCTCGAGCATCTGCATCGCCTCGATCTCGACGGCGCTCGTATCACCGACCAGGCCGACGATCGTGGTTTGACTTCCGTAGATCGTATTGGTTTGAACACCGTAGCTCTTTTCGAGGAAGGCGCATAAACTCTCTGTTTTCTCCTTCGAGACCCCGTTTTTCAGTACCAGTATCATATCCTTATCCTCCGTATCCGAGTGCGGCCGCGACGTCGCGAGCGATCTGCTCGGGCTCCCGATCCGCCGAAATGATGACATCCCCGTGCTTCTGATATTCCGGTAGCCGCGCCTCAAAGAGACGTGCCACCCTCATAAATCGCTCACTCTCCGGCTCGTCCGGTCCGCCGGCGAGCGGCCGGCTTCGGTACTCCTTGATCCGCTCCCACAAAAGCTCGATCGGAGCATCCAGAAACACATTCAATCCGCTTAATTCTTCCGTCAGCCGACGATTTTCTTCCCGGGTGATCAATCCTCCTCCGGAGGCGATCACAAGCGATCCGGGACGCTTCAGGTACTCACGATACACATCTGTTTCGATCTTGCGAAATGCATCCTCTCCGTCGCGCTCGAAGATCTCGGAGATCGCACAACCGCAGATACGCTCGATCTCATCGTCCAAATCGATGAACGAAACACCGAGAAGCTCCGCGAGGAGTCGGCCGACCGTCGTTTTTCCGGACCCCATAAATCCGGTCAGAACGATCTTCACCGGGGATTTCTTGAGCATCTCACGGGGTAGATCGCGAAGGATCGGCAGAAGACGCCGCTCGTTGAAATCGGCTTCCGGATTCCAGATCCTCTGCGCCGCGAGCGCTTGATAAAACAGCATCGGCAAACCACCTGCGGCCTGCGCTCCGTCTCTTTTGGCGCGAAGGATGAACCGCGTCGCCGGCGGATTGTAAACCGTATCAAAGACGCTCATCCCTTTTCCGATAAATCTCGAAAAACCCGGCAGAGTCCCGTACTGCGGCCACATCCCGAGCGGGGTCGCGTTCATGACCACGTCGGGACAAAGGACTGCGGTCTCCTCCTCGGTATCCATGACGCGAACCGATTTCGCAAAGGGGCCGATATCGCGCGCAAGCGCTTCGGCTTGTTCTTTATACAACGCTAAAATATGGACCGCCGCGCCGGCGTCGGCCGCCTCGAAGGCCAAAACGCGGGCGACTCCGCCGGCTCCGAGTATCAAAACATTCTTATCCTTAAGGTCCACCGAGCATGACCGAAAGCCTTCGCGATCCGTATTATAGCCACGCCGCTCAAATACCGTATTGACGGCTCCGAGGCGCTCGGCCAACGGGTCCATTCCGTCCAGATATCCGATAATCCTCTCCTTGTGCGGGATCGTGCAGTTAAACCCGTTTAACTCGCGAAGCAGAAACGGCACATATTTGTCCATCTCCTTCGGATCGATATCATATAATTCATAACGGCCGGAAATCCCGGACGCCTCCATGATCCGCTCATGAATGTAAGGGGACATGCTGTGGCCGAGCGGATGCCCGACCAAACCGAGCCTAATCGCACTCATAGCCGGCCTCCTTCAGGATCGAGTACGCGCGGACCGCCTGAGCGCTGTTTTCCAGTAGGAGGTGTAATTGTCCACCCTCATAAGTCCTGAAATTGCGGATATTGATGTTGCGAATGTTGATATTTTCTTTGCCCAGAAGCGTCGTAATGGAACCGAGTTCTCCCGGCTTATCTACAAGATACACGGTCAGCGAACTCGTCGCGTCTAAAGCGCCCCGCCCGCCCGCCGGCAGACTGTTGCGGTAATGCGCCGCCTGCGCGAAAAACGACTCCGTCGCGCGTCGGTCGCCGGATACTAAATTCCCCCGTACCTCCGAAAGCAGATCGATATACTGAGAAAGGATCGGTGCAAGGCTTTTCGCGGAGGCGCCGGAAATATCAGCCCACAACGCCGCGTCCGAGGAAGCGATCCGCGTGATATCCCGAAAACCTCCGGCTGCCAGAGCCGCCAATTGTCCGTCGTCCATCCGCGCGGCCAGAAGCGATAACGCCGAAGCGGCGATATGCGGCAGATGCGAAATCGCGGCGACGCGCCGGTCGTGCTCGCCGGCCTCCATACGCACCGGTATCGCCCCGATCGCCCGGATCAATTCTTCAAATGCCTTGAGCCGGACCGCGGATACCTCGGAATCATCTCCGACGCAGAGGACATACATCGCATTTTCGAAAAGCGACGCGTTCGAGCACGCGTACCCGTGTCGCTCCGACCCGGCCATCGGATGGCCGCCGATAAAATTCGGCAGACTCACCTTCTCCATGACCGGCTCCTTGACCGAACCGACATCGGAAAGAATGCCGATATTGAGCGATCTCAGTTTGGGCAGGACATCCAGAATGATCGGTAACGGAGTGCACAACAGCACCAGATCGCAACCGTCGAATACCGAATATCCCTCGCCGGGAAGAACGAATCGATCGATGATCCCTTCGTCCAGCGCAGCTCGGCCGGAATTCGAATCGGTATCCACCGCCGCAATGAACGAAACGCCTGCCTTGATTCGCAGGGCTTTCGCCAGCGACCCTCCGATCAGCCCAAGTCCAAGGATACCGACACGCGATATTCCCGACCCGGACTTTTCGGTTTTCTCCTGATTGCTCATTTCTTCATACCATTTACCTTCCGTGCTACCCAAACTACAAAACCAGCGGTGTCCGGGACGTAAATACAGTTCCGGTCACCCTCGCGTAATGAATAAGGTCATTACCCCTTTAATTAAAACGTTCGTCGTATACGCGCTTTATTTTCCCTTCCGAACGCGGAAGACTTCTCGGCTCGCACAGGACGATCCGGGCATGGACTCCGGTGATTGACGCGATGTCTCCGGCCAGTTTGCGCTCAATGTTTTCGATATCCTTCACCGAATCCGAGAAAAACGCGCTCGACATCTCCACCTTCACGGTCATCCGGTCCAAATTATCAACCCGGTCGATCACGATGATATAGTGCGGCTCCACTTGACTATAGGTCAGCATGACCGCCTCGATCTGCGTCGGAAAGACGTTCACGCCGCGAATGATAAGCATATCGTCCGCTCTTCCGGTCACCTTTTCCATTCGAGGCGTCGTTCTGCCGCACTCGCACTTACCGTAATAAATCCGTGTCAAATCATGCGTGTTATAACGTAGGAGCGGAGTTCCCTCCTTGGTGACCGACGAGAAGACCAACTCGCCTAACTCGCCTTCCGGTAAAGGCTTACCGGTCTCCGGATCGACGATCTCCGGAATAAAGTGATCCGCCTCAAGGTGGATCAGATCCGACTTGTCGCACGCACAGCCGACACCCGGCCCGAGTATCTCGGAAAGGCCGTAAATATCAAAGGCCCGGAGTCCGACTTTCTCTTCGATCTGGTCTCTCATTTTGACCGTCCACGGCTCGGCGCCGAAAATACCGCACTTGAGATTCAACTCATCCCGGCTCACGCCCATCTCGTCCATCTTGTCCGCGAGATGAAGCATATAAGACGGAGTGCATAGGATCACATTGGGCTTCCATTCGCGCAGGATCTGGATCTGCCGGGGCGTATTTCCCCCGGAAACCGGTATCGCCGTCGCTCCCAACGTGTCGCATGCGTAATGCGGCCCGAGGCCTCCCGTAAATAATCCGTAGCCGTAAGCGATATGCACCAGATCTCCCTTCATGACGCCGCATCGGGCCATGGAGCGACAAAGGCAATCCGTCCATAAAGCGATATCGTTTCGGGTATATCCGACCACCTTCATCCTTCCCGTGGTTCCCGAGGACGCGTGAAAACGCACGATATCTTCACGCGGCACCGCCAGTGTTCCGAAGGGGTAGTTGTCCCGGAAATCATATTTGTCGGTGAACGGCAATTTCGGAAGATCGTCAATATCCCGGATGTCTTCCGGCGTTATACCCGCATCCTCCATCTTTTTGCGATAGTAAGGAACGTTCTCGTACATCCGCTTGACACACGCCGTCAGGCGATCACTTTGTACGGCACGCAGTTCGTCCTGTGACATGCATTCCGCTTTTTGATCCCAGATGTACGTTCCGATTGCTTTTCTGGCCATTTCATTCTCCCCCTCGTCTGGTCTGCCGACTAAAAATAAAAGTCCCATTGCCGTATCGAATCCGATTCGGCAATGGGACGATTCAATCGCGGTACCA
>CAYPAL010000095.1:0-4985 GCA_964408695.1 uncultured Oscillospiraceae bacterium
CGTTCCCTGGTGGGAAGTCCGCTGACCTCGTGCAGATATCCGGTCTTCTCAACGAGCTCCCGAACCTCGTTCATGCTCGACAGATCGAAAATCGTTCCGACCACCATCTTGGATTGACGGCTGGTATCATAAAAGGCCTTTCCGCGACTTGCGAGCCAAACGGTCCTTCCGTTCGTTTTGTTGATTCGAAACTCCACGGAGTAACGGTCCGTATCCCCTTCGAGCATTTTTTCGATCGGTTCGCGAAAACGCGCGCGATCCTCCGGGATGATAAAGTCGGCGACGTAATCAACGAGGTCTCCGTCCACCTCCAAAGGGGCACCCGGGAAGAGCTGGCGAATGTTCTCCGAAAAGGAGATCGTCGATCGGTTGATATCCGCGGTATAAACGATGGCGGATGTTCCTTCGATGATGCTTTTCTGTAGGAATTCGGACTTCTTACGCTCGGTCACATCGATCAGAAGCCCGGTCAGAAAACGAGTCGAACCGGTGACATCATAATCCGACACCCCACAGGGATGCACCCATATCTCACCCTGCAGTGGGGACAGAAGACGAAAATCGGCGATCGATAAATCCTTCTCCCCCTGAAGATAGTCCTCGACGGCACTCAGAAAAATGGCTTGGTCGTCGGGATGAATCAATCCGACGACCTCTTTGGAGGCATTCTCGATGTAATGATTCGGAATCTCCAGAATTTTACTTAAGAGCGAATTAAAAAATATTACATCGGTGACGGTATCATAGTAAAAGACGAATTCGGATATCCCGTCGGAAAAGAGTTGAGACAAGATCCGTTCCGACATTGAGCGGGTCTGATCCATTACGAGACCGAATATGCGATCCCCCGCGTGCGTATGAATCATCTGCATATATATCCGCAGCCATAGAATTTCTTCAAAGGATTTACGAAGCGCATGTTCCAAGGTGACGACATCCCGCTTGCCCGACATCAATAAGTCGAAAGCTTTCTTATACTCGGAAGCCACGCGTTCGCGGTCTTCCTCGGGAATGTACTGAGCAA
Source organism: uncultured Oscillospiraceae bacterium (assembly GCA_964408695.1). GTDB lineage: Bacteria > Bacillota > Clostridia > Saccharofermentanales > Saccharofermentanaceae > JAAYCT01. The sequence goes on from CAYPAL010000095.1 coordinate 1,025, forward strand.
AAGCCTCGATCAGCATCGGCTGAGAAGCCTCCCGGCCGATGATTTCCGACATGCCGGACGAAAAACACAAACGCATACCCGACGGATCCGCCGCAAACGTACACAGGCCCGCTTCATCCAGCAGTTTCCCGATCATGGTTTGATTTGAGACATCCTCGATCGCGGATGCATCGAAATCCATTTTTAAGTCGTCTCCGTTACCTGAAGAAAACAAAACTTCCCTCCGTTACTCCGGTTGCTCTTTACGGTATTTTAACACCATTAGTGCTTTTGAGTATATTATGTTTTTGGCTCTCCCGGTCTCGACGGAAAGCACCGCCGCGATCTCCTTGGTCGTATGTCCTTTTTCTGCCAAGGCGATGATTTTTTCGTCCAAATCAGAATCCGCGGACGCCCCGGAAACTTCGGTCGCGCCCTCGACAACAAGGACAAACTCGCCCTTCGGGGCTTGACGGCTATAATATTCCAGAGATTCATCGACGGATAAACGAATGACCTGTTCGTACTTTTTGGTCAACTCTCGACAGAACACGATCTTTCTTGACCCCATCCCGAGCATTTTCATCTCGGCGAGGGTCTTCATCAGACGGTGCGGCGCTTCGTACATCACCGTGGTGAGTTTCGACGAGTTGACCGCCGAAAGTCTCTCCTTCCGTTCTTTTCCCTCTGAGGGGATAAAGCCTTCAAAAATGAAACGGCGAGCGTCCAGCCCAGACAGGGCAAGCGCCGAGGCGAGTGCGGTCGGGCCCGGAATCGTCGTGATCGAAATATTTTCAGAGGCACACCGGCTCACCAATTGTTCTCCGGGATCCGATATACAAGGCATCCCCGCGTCCGAAACCAGCGCGATATTTTTTCCGGCTAAAAGATTTTCAATAATCATCGATTCTCTGGATGCGCGGTTATGCTCGTGGTAACTGACAAGCTTCGTTCGGATGCCGAGCGCCTTCAAAAGCAGGCCGGTTTCACGCGTATCCTCACACGCGATAAAATCGACCGATTCCAATACCTCTTTTGCCCGAGGGGAAAGGTCGTCGATATTTCCGATCGGCGTTCCGACAATGTACAGCATGCTAGTCTCCGTCCGTATAAATTCTATTCATTTCGTCGGTCATTTTCATATCCTCCGTGCGCAAGATCAACGGGGATTCAATAATAAAGCCACCTGGCTTGCCTGTCTTTCGTCCGGACAACAAAAAAGCCGTCGAACTCGCGCCGCTTTGCGGATGGATCATTCGAAGCCGAAGCGGTTCCGTTCCGGTTTCCGCAAGGATCCGCATCACCTCCGGCAAGCGTACTGCCCGATGCACCAACGCAAGCACTCCGCTGGGCCGGAGAGCCTCGGAGGCGGTTCGAATAAAATCCCCGAGACCTCCGAGCATCTCGAAACGGGCATTCAGAAGCGACTCTGAGCCGATGCCCGATCGGGTCACGGGGCCCCGCTTCGGGTCGCGGTACGGCGGATTAAAGAATACGAAGTCATACGACGCTCTTCGTACGTTCTCCTTGTCCGGAAAATCGCGAACATCGCCGCGAATCGGTCGGATTTGATCTTCAAGTCCGTTCAGCCGAACATTTCTCGAAAACACTTCAAACGAGGCATCGTCGACCTCTATTCCGTCGATGCGGATATCCGGTCGCCGGGCCGAAAGAAGCAGTGCCGCGGCACCACTGCCGGAACCCAATTCCAGAGCCCTCGTTCCTCTTTTGTTAACCGGTGCAGCGCCCGCCGCAAAATACGAAAGGAGAACGGTATCTTCGCCGAATCGGAAGCCGTCCTTTCGTTGGATCATCCGAAGTCCTTTTCGACCCAGATCCTCCAGCGTCTCCTCACGGGCATTATAAACGGATTCCGACATCATAAACCTCCGGAGCGTGTCCCGATATCAACAACGCCCTCCGAAACCATAAGTCCCGGAGGGCGGCATCATTTGCTCTTAATCAGCGACATTAAGCCGGTGAAATTGCGTCGACGGGGCAAACCGCCGCACAAGCACCGCAATCAATGCACAACGAAGCATCGATATCGTATTGGGTATCACCCTGACTGATCGCACTTGTCGGGCACTCTCCCTCACAGCTTCCGCATGAAATACAAGCATCAGAAATTACATATGCCATAAACGAATACCTCCATTCTTCGAAAGCATTTTAACATTTGAGTGAGCACGTTGCAATGTCCGCGAAATACGCATATCGTTCGACCGCTCAAAAATAATCACTCATCCTCTTCATACGCTTCCGGAATTAAGTCTTCCGACTCCGCTTCCTCGACATCGGTATTTACATGATGCTCACGATTTTCAGCCTCCTCGCGAGGACAGAACCGCTTGCCCTTGCGAAAAAGCACCTGAACCTCTTCCGCCTCAAAATGCTCGTTGTCCGACGAATCCTCTTGTTCCATACGAACCGAAACGCGCTCACGAAGAAGGTCGGTACTCATCACCATCCCCTGTCCTTTCGGAGTCATTACGACGTCGCCCTGACGGGGAAGTCGCGCGTGCGCATCCTCATAGGCGGCTTGCTCATACTTGAGACAACACATCAGACGACCGCAAGCACCGGATATTTTCGATGGATTCATGGAAAGACCCTGTTCCTTTGCCATCTTGATGGAGACCGGTATGAACCCGTCCAGAAACGAACAGCAACATAGTTCCCGCCCGCACATCCCCAGTCCGCCAACCATTCGAGCCTGGTCGCGGGCTCCGATCTGACGAAGTTCGATGCGGATCCTGAAAACGGCGGCAAGATCTTTCACTAATTCGCGAAAATCGACCCGCCCGTCGGCAGTAAAGAAAAAGACGACTTTCTTTCCGTCGGGGCTGTATTCTGCGTTCACGAGATTCATCTTCAGTCCGCGGGATTCGATCTTCTGAAGGCAAAGTTCATAGGCCTCCTGCTCTCTGCCTTTCTTCGCCTCGTATCTTCTCTGATCCTCGTCGGTGACCATGCGAATGACGGGAAGCAGCGGTTGTACGATCTGATCCTCAGGAATATCGACCGCTTCTTCGGCGACATATCCCATATCGATTCCCTCGGCAGTTTCCACCATCACCGCATCGCCTAAATGAAGGCGAAGATCACCGGGATCAAAGTGATACACTTTTCCCGCACTATGAAATCGTATGCTGACTACCTTAGGCATGACATAACTCCTTTTGAATGGACAACAGCATCGTGCAAACGGAAGATTCAAAGCTGTAATTGCCGTTGATCGCCCGGGAGGCCGCAGATACGGCCGCGGATGCTCTGTCGACGGATAAATGGTCGATGACTTTCTTTTCGATCATCCGGATAATATTATCTCTTTTATCAACGACCCGCAACAACGAGCGGCTGGGATTTGATATCAGCATGGCGATATCTCCGAGTCCCATTTCCAAAACCGTCAGCACCTCGCCGATACGCTCTTTATTCTCCTCAAAAAACCCGTACCGGACAGAGAGCAGATCCGAGTATCGGATCACGGGCAGTGCGTTCAGTAAGTCCGCAATCGCTGTACGGATCTCGGATAAAGACTCATCTCCCGCCATCCCAAGCGCTACTCCGGGGATACCTTTGGAAACAGCGGAAACCAGTGCGGCTTCCCTATCGCCGAGTCCGGCTTCCGCAGAAAGAATCTCCTGGATCTCGTGGTCTGTATTCGGCGTCAAGGGCACCGTGACCGAGCGAGAAATGATCGTATCCAAAAGTTTGTCGGTATCCGATACGGTAAGAATAATTATAACGGATCGGGGAGGCTCCTCCAAGGTCTTCAACAGCGCGTTCTGCCCTTCCTCGTTCAGGTAGTCCGCTTCGATCAGGTATACCTTTCTTGACGAAATCTGCGGGTACAGGAAGACGTCGGAAACAACTTTATCCCGCACTTGCGCGACACGGATATTTTTTTCGCCCGGTTGGGGGGAAAGACGGATGAAATCCGGATGTGTCGACTCTTCAAAATACCGGCACGGTCCGC
>CAYPAL010000096.1:0-4913 GCA_964408695.1 uncultured Oscillospiraceae bacterium
CGACTTCAAAAAAACTCAGGAAGTCCTCGGCGACAGCGTCGAAAAAGGTCTCGAGGTGCTGGAGCGGTGTCGGGAGTGAGGCCTTTGCGAAAAAGCCGCCACGTGTCAAACTGACGCCGGTGATCGTGTTATGGTGACTTGCGAGTCCCGTAAACTAAGGAGTCCCAACGGGGCTCCTTTATTTTGGAGGGTGAATATTGCAAACCCATTTTTCAGCTTCGATCAACAAATTGACAAGCTGACCGTCGATAAGGGTCTCCTCATACCGGATCGTGATTATGCCATTGCAATATTGAAAAAGACCAGTTATTTTGCGCTCATATGCGGATACAAAGATCCTTTTAAGAATACGACGACCGGGAAGTGCAATACCCGCTTGAAATCTTTAACCGAAAAGCGCTCTTAATGACTTCCATTTCATGTATCTTCAATACGCGATGAGTTTTCTTCCGATCCCTTTTTGCTGAGGATTCACATGCACGCCGGTCCACTTCAACTGCCGGTTATCGATGTATCGGCACGTACCGGATCATTACGGTCCGACTCTTCCGGCTCATTTATCTTCTTTTCCCGGAGAGCGATCCTGTAAGAGGTCGCGATCGTTGACTCAAAGTACGGGCGCACCCACAACGAAGCCAGCCCCAAAGTGACAATGCCAAGCACAAACCATCCGATAAAAGATATGACCAGGTTTAGCATGAAATTCTTGTAACCGTCCAGCAGATGTGCGGATCGATCCAATGCGTCAGTTGGCTTGATCTCCGGATCATCGCACATCACATATGGAGCAAATGCGTATCGGAGACAGACAAAAATATCGCCGGTCAACATACCCGCCGTCGAAAAGATGAGGATGCACCAGAATAGAGAGTCATTGATTTGATCGCGCACGAGAATCCATATTAACGAACACACAACAATCGCTGTAATCGCTCCGATAGCCGCCCCGACGATCCTTCCGAGCGAGACCAGAAGACCGCGAAAAACCACCAGCTTGAATCCCGCGAAATTTCGTTTTCTGCTCATCTGAGAAAACAGATCCCTGAAATGTACGCCGGACCGGTCGGTGATCGCGAGATTCATTTTCGCATACCCCAGAGTGAGCCCGCCGACTAGTATTAAGGATATAATTGAGACCAGAACAAAGACGATCAATAACAGGACCCAGTGGACAGTTGTAAAGGACGGAGCGTTTATTATCGTCCATGTCTTGATATATTCACCCATGATATCACTCAAAGAAGAAAGGGATCCGCCCGACAGCAATCGACGCATCGCAAAAAAGACATTCACTCCGTCATATACTGTCCGGAGCCCAAAATATAGACCGGTGACCGACACGCCGAAAAAACTCGTTATTAAGCCCGCGATGATCGCGATCCCGTATTTCCCCTTCAGAGAATCCCTGGAAATGCTTCTGATCCTACGTTCATTATCTTGCAATCTTTCCTCCTTCCGAAATCCGCAACGGGTATCTCTGTCGTCCGGTTTCATTCTTTGCCAGCGAGTTCTTATCACTTATTTGAAGTTATAACATACATCTCATTGATCTTCCCGTCGTAGGCGATCTGCTGCTGATCGGATCCGTCCGCATTCATTATGTAGATATATTCCAGATAATCATCTGCATTTTTCCCGGTTCTCTCCACTACGACATACACAATCTTCGAACCGTCCTGAGAATACACGGGAGATCGCGCATAAATCCCGCTCGTGAGACACTTTGGATCATATCCCTCGACCGGATTCACATAGATATTTTGCTCGCCCATCCCATTCGTACCGCTGAAAAGCATTGTTTGCCCGAAAGAGTCCGACGAGATTGAGACACGATCATCGTTTCCCCGGTTCCATTCCGTCCATGCGCAAAAAACAAATGATTTGCTGTCCGGAGAAAATACCGGATCATAAATAAAGGTGCTTTTCCCGAAAAATAAATCAGACAACTTGAAGCGCCTGTTATTCCTCCCGTCTGAGTCTACGAAGAAGAATTTATTGTTAATGGAGGATACATCGCTTATAAGAAGACAGGACCCGTCCGGAGAAAATCGGATCACCTCATCCTTGTCATACGCGTCGATCGTAATATCGATTATTTCTGATAATTGCCCCTTCTCGTTGATGACCTGAGCGTAATCTTTATCGTTTTTCTCGTAGTAACTACTAAAAGAAATTAAAAACCGACTTTTATCCGGTGAATAGAAAGGCATCCCGTCGGATCTCTCAAATAAATCGCGATCCACCAGTGCGTGCTTATCGGAACCGTCCAAACGAATCGAACAGATACCTTCATCTGATATAAGTGCATATCCGTCTTCCGTTTGCTCCCGAGAAAAATCGACAAAATATATGCGGGTCCCGTCAGCGGAAAATGTGGAATAATTTCCGTTCGTCAAGAGAAATTGCCCGGTTCCGTCCGTATTGATCAAGTACAACTTTGTGTCGGCCTCATACAGAACTTGAGATCCGTCGGGGGAAAATTCGTACTCCACATATCTGGAATATGAATTCAATTCGGCTAAAACCGTATCCCCGGATCCGTCGATATTTGCACAATGAAGATTGCTATCTTCATATGTTTCCGAAGTCTTGTAAAGGATGCGGCTTCCGTCCGGCGACACGACGATCCCTTTGCCTTCTTCGGCGATTCTTTTTTTGTCGGTTCCGTCGGAATTGATCGAATAGATTCCCGTATTTGAGGCGAAAACGATCCGATATACGTCTGATTCCGGCTTTACGTTTTCTCTCATGCATCCGCACACGGAAAGCAAAACACACATGACCATCCCCAATAAAGCGATCTGTCCGAATCTCTGTTCCTTCGTCCGGTTCATGTTGATTTGATCCTTTCCTGTCGATCGATCCGCGGTTCCCGCCGATGGGTGCGGTCGTTTGATAGAACATCGATGTCCGATGTCGTTCTTATGAGAAAATATACTCCGTTCCGTACCCGTCCCGCGCAATAATATATGCATCTCCGAAGTGATTATTGTCTTCGCTTTCCGTGAAGGTGAAGGAATAGTTACTTTCTTCATTCTGATAAATCTGCACACCGCCCTCATCAACGAGAAACTCCATTAAGTCGTATTCTTTTACGTGATCTCCGTACTCAAAACGCAAAACACATTCCGTCAACTTGAGCCGTTCGTCGTTTCCGTACTCGTTTCGGATTCGCGGATACGCGCTTGTTTGATATGTCAATATATCGCTGTCTCCTTCGCTTGAGCCTGAAAGCCCAGTACTGCCGCCGCTTACCGAAAACCGTTCCTTAAGCATCTCTTCGGGAGAGATATCTATGACCTGGATGACATCTCCCGCGCTTGGCCCGATCCTGCAAGAGATCACGGTCATTTCCCGGAACGGGATCGTCAACTCGACGCTCACCCGATCCTTATCCGGCACGACATCGACCTCCGTTTCACACTCCGGGCTGACGCAAAGGATCGTTACCTTCTGAGCATATACATAACTACGGATCCGAAAATCGACCTGAACGGTAATTTTCCCGGTCGCGTCGTGGATTTTAAGGATCTCAGCGGTCGCGTCGTACACGACTTTGGACCCCTCCGAAACATCATTTTGGGCTTGCTTGATCTCCCCGTTGATCTCATTGCGGATATACATGTTTTTTTCCCGGGCTAGGTTGATTTGATCGGAAATAACTTCGATTTTGACCGAAGTTTTTTGACTCATGCCCTGCAGCTTGCCCCACATATACGCTGAGGTAAGAAAAAAGATGACAGCCAATAACGAAACAATAATAAGAAGATGTTTCTTCGTATCTTTCATGATTCGGCTCCTTCCCCGGACGAAAGGTTGCTGATCTCTTTTGCGGGAAAGATACTCAGGATCACCGGACTCTCGTCGGCGTCGTATTCGGGTACAGATCCGTAATAGATCCTGCTCCAATCATATAAAGGGATCGTCAATTGCGCGGAATACCCGGAATATAAACGCTGACCAATCCAAAACCCTTCCGGCACATATTCCGCCTGCACGGCATCCGTCGGATCGGATCCAACCCGACCGACAAACATCGGCCCACGCCCATCATCACGCAATGCGTTGAATTGAACCGTGATGACGATCGTCTGACTTTCCAAATCCAAAGAACTCAGCGAGTACTCGACAAATCCGACTTGATTGTTTAGATCCTCAAGTCCGGTCAATGCCTCCTTTGACAGGTTAGTCAATTCGTCATCCAGCAATTCCGCATCGGAAGCAAGTGCGTCGATCGCCGGGTCCCCCTCTTGGAACCCCAGAATATAGGAATACATTCCGAAAAACATCACAGCGATAACGATCCCGGCAACGATGATCCACTGCTTGGCTTTCATAAATAACCATCCTCCTTTTCGCGTTCCACCAAAACGATCCAGAGATACACTCTTAAGAAAGCGAGGGTCATGATGGCGATCCCAATAAATCCCCGATCGAAAAAGGAAACCGGGAAATACGCAAAAGCAGATACCAGCAAAATGAAAGAAGCGATTGCCGAATATACGGCATGGAGAAGGATGGCCCATTTGGCTGATCGCAAGAAGAATATCATCAGGACGATCGCGATCACAGCAACGGTAAAACGGACGCCAACATCAATACCTAACAGAATTTTCAGAGCAGTAACAGTTTCCTTGCTCTTGAATGTATCCACATATTGGCTGAAATTCCGAAACACGTCTTTGAGCAGGAACCACAGATCCAGAATCAGAAAAAAGAAGAGATAAAGTTTCAATTTCAACCCGAGTTCCCAAGGGCCTTCATAACCGGAGCTCCACGAAACGCCGCCGGATCCTTCTTCTGCAGCCGCATCTTTGACGATCGAGCGAAAAACAGACGGGGACACGTCGGGGATCGCTTCAGAAACCGGCATCGGAGAGGGGTCCGGGACATACACGACCGGTGGGGTCTTT
>CAYPAL010000097.1:0-4891 GCA_964408695.1 uncultured Oscillospiraceae bacterium
CTTAATAAATATTCCCTACAAACTCTCCGGGATTCTTGACTTTCAAGATAATGTTAGCATACTAAAAAAATACATACAATATACTAGCGCAGATTTCATCGGAGCGTAAGTTTGTCGGGAATTCAAGGACGACAAGAGTAGTGGATCACTTTCGCAGAAAAATTTACATTCACAATAAGAGTGTCGAATTTTAGCATATGTGCAAGAACAAATGGTGTAGCTGTTACCTTTAAAGGTTGATATAAAAAGCGCAACCTGTCCACACTTTGTCCACACTTTTGATTAAAACAGGCAAAAACAGATCTAATTTGGTCGAATTCGACACAACTCAAATCTCAGCAAACCCAATAATATCAACACTTTCCGGATTGGGTCGAAATTGACCGAACTCGAATTTTTGAACTCCAAAACCGCTGGTTGCGTGTTCGAATCGCGTCTCCCCTGCCAACTAAAAAGTCCCGCGGCTCCAAGGCTTCGGGACTTTTGGTTTTTAGGGTTTGGTGATCAATTTTCATTTCGGATACTATTTGCATATCGGACGGAAGGTCGATTGGGGTTCACAATTGATATGCAATTTTTGCTACATATTCGGCTTCTCGCCGATGCTAACTAGAATACTTCAAGTGTTGCATTTTTGACCGCTATCCGCGTTACAATTTTTAGAACAATAAATGCCGCAATAAAATAAGCCGCGCCGATACATGCTTCAATTGCTAAAAGCTGAAAATACTCTGTTCCGATATTCTCACTAAAACAAAGGTTTCCGGCGCGAATGCTGTGATTCAGAGGGAAAATATTCGCGATCCATTGTATTGTAAACGGAAATTGTGATAACGGAAAATTTGCGCCGGAAAATAACATAACGACATACACTGCCGTGTTATTAATGAAAAAAATGTTGTCCGATAAAAGTCCGAAGGTAGAAACGAGCATCCCCATACCCGCACAAGAGAATGTCGCAATCAGAATTGCCAGTGAAAATGCCGGTAAATTGAATTTGCTGAGATCGACATGAAAGATCAACGCGCCGAATGAAAATCCAACAGCTACGGATAAATAGCCCAAGAGAATCGTATAAAAACCTCTTTGGAACACGACTGCAAGTTCATTCATCGGTGATACAACAATTGCACGCAAACGTCCATATATACGCTCGCTCGTAAATGTCATTGAAAGCTCAAATATACATCGCATAACGCAAATCAGGAAGGCGTTTCCTACGACCCATCGCGTCAAATCCATCGTGCCGAAAGAATAGGATGCGACGATAATATAAAAAAACATACCGAGTAACTGCGCCATAACATCAAAAGACGCAAATTCGAGCAAGTTGAACTCGGCTGCGTTCCCTTTCTGATAAAGCCAGGCCTGTGAGAAAAACCGTCTTATCGCGTCCATTACGCTACCTCAAGACTTGCCGTTTTTCGAACCCGATCCTCGATCACTAAATATAACGCATGTGCTACGACCGCAAAAACGGCCGTTGTACCCGCGAAGAGTCCCAATGTGGTAAGAAATTCCACTCGATTCGTTCCTGTAACTCCAAGTCTCAATAACTTCACCGCCCATGTGATCGGCAAAGGGTAAGAAATGAAGCGCACCCAGAGCGGCAGAATTTCGACCGGGAAAGCAAAGCCGCACAGAAGAGCAATCGGCACATCCAAACAATTCATTAGCGTACGGGTTTTGCGAGACAGCGTAAGTAAGTACGCGAAAAAAAGCGACACGACCACAAAGCAAATCAACATCGCCATAAAGGCGGCAATAAACAGCCAAACATTATTGATGATGATCGGTTGACGATATAAAACCATAGCCGCAACAAGAGTAAGCAAAAAGGTAATTAATGAAAGCACAGTATTCCCCAGGATTTTCCCCGTGAGAATTTTCCTGAAACTGCACGGCGCAACAAAAATAAGCGGTAGAGTCGCCCCCCAACGCTCCCGGTCGATGTCTCCGATCGATGAAAACACGATGCAACTCCAAAAAGAAAAAAGACCGGATCCGAGCACAACATAAGACATGAAATTTTCGGCACTGCTGTTTTTATACATTTCCCCCAACATGATCGTGCTGAAAATCGGCGTCACAAACAAGGTCATTTTGTACATATTCCGGGAGAAAGATTGTTTCATTTGAACGATCATGGATGTGAGGATAACACTTTGAGATCTCACTTTCGCGCTCCCTTCACAAGTTGAATATATGCGGCTTCAAGCGTGATTTCGTCCAGCTTTTCACGCTGCTCCTTCTTGGCTAATTCCACTTGCGCAATAATGTCCGGGTCTTTCGACATGACCGCTTTTATATTCGCAGGGGTATCCATTGTAATAATCTCGCCTTCCCGGATTATCGCTATCCTGTCACACAATTCGTCCGCTTCGTACATGTTATGGGTCGTTAACAGGACCGTCCTTCCTTGTTTTTGAATTTCCCGAACAATATCACGCACCATTTGGGAACCGAGAGGATCGAGGCCGACGGTAGGTTCGTCCATAAAAAGGATCTCCGGATCATTCAGGAGTCCGCGTGCGATTTGTACGCGCTGTATCATTCCTTTTGAGTACGTTTCGACGCGCAAGTCGGCTTTCTCGGATAGCCCGACAAGTTCAAGCAGTTCCGGAATTTTCTTATCACGGACTTCTCTGGAGATCTTGTAAAGGTTAGAAAAATAAACAAGGTTATCCCTTGCGGATAAACGCCGATATACGCCGAGTTCGCCGCCGAAAATGAAGTTGATCCTACTGCGGATCTTCTCTTCTTCGCCAAAAGTATCATAGCCGAGAACTTTACAGACACCCGATGTCGGTGCAAGCAGGGTGATCAGCATTTTGATCGTTGTGGTCTTCCCCGCGCCGTTCTGTCCGAGTAATCCGAAGATTTCTCCTTTTTCTACCGAAAATGATATCCCTCTGACGGCATGTATGATTTCTTTCTTATGAAAAAACGCACCCTTTTTCGATGTATAGTCACGGTATAGATCATTTACTTCTATGATGGGCATCCTATTACCTCCCATACAATAACGGATCCGCGACGATGCAATTGGAATGTTTCCAGCGTTCGTTATTGATCTTTCTTAACATCTCGTTGATATCGATTGCGTTTAAATATTACCCAGCCGAAAACCGCTGCGCCAACGACAAGTGAGAAGGAAATTGCGGCAATCATCCACCCAATGACAGTTTTGTCGCCTTTTTCTTCCGCGAGCGCTTCAATGTCATAAGAAGCTTGTGTGCCCACTAAAGCATCACTCTGTACAGCCTCTGAGAATTCAGTCGCAGCAAACTCATCGGTTTCCGCCGCAGTCGATTCCCGGGTCGGTTCCGTCGATGGCACAACATCCATCCCGGTCACCTCCGATAGAGAAACGCCGTTTCCCGCTTTTCCCAACGGTACCACATGATCCAGTCCCACGAAATGCCCGTCCTCTTTCCAAAGCACTTCCTGAACAAACTCGTACTTATCTACATCCCAAGTGATAAAATCATGCCCGACCAGGCCGCCTGTATCCCCGGAATTCGCGTTATAGCACCAAAACGTATGATGGATCCCTTCCTCGGCGATCAATTGGCGCAGGAAGGTCATCCACAAAAGATTCGGCTCACGCATAAACCCTCCCCACTCCCCGATCAGAAGCGGTGCGATCCCCTCTCGATGGATGTAGAGCCAATTGTCATTCCAACAATCCTCCTGAAGCGATTCATAGGTGAATCCGCCCGAAAACCAAGGCTGTTGATATACATCCGGACCGTAATCGTGCGGCGAGTAAACGATTTGAGCATTTCGTTCCGGGGAACCGAAATCGATCGGATAATCGCGCACGCCCCTGAGATTCCCGCCCCACCAACAGAAGTGATAATCGGCCGAGTCCTGAGATGCGTAGTCGGCGTTTTTCGATAAATCCTTCGGATAGATCTCGATCCCCTCGATCAGGATCAAGAGGCGTGGGTTAATGTCCAGGACAAGGTTTCCGGCCGTTTCGGCGACATACTTCCAGTTGTTCGGGTCCTCCGAATCATTCCAGATCGCCCCGACCTCGTGCGGCTTGCCGTGCGGCTCGTTTTTGAGGTCGAATGCGATCAATGTATCGTCGTCTTTATATCGGTCTGCCAGAAATTCGATCGAAGCGTAGTACTGTTCGACAGAGATCCGATCGGTATACCAAAGGTTTGTCATGTGGCCCATGGCATCGGTTTGGGCGCTATGGATATCGAACATGACTTTAAGGCCGTTTTCGGCGCAAATATTGATCGCGTGATCGAAAATCCGGAGGCTGTTCATAGAATTGAGCTCCGGGTTCGTCGCCCGGTTATAGTTGGCTTCCGGATAGATGCCCTTTTCCCACTCCAATACCAATTCGGAAGAAATCGGAATACGCAAGAGATTGAAACCGTGATCCGCGATCGATTCCAGCGCCTCTTCCATGTTACAGGTCCATACCCCGTCGAAAATATTCGTGCCGGTGTTATATCCGAACCAATTGATGCCGGTAAGCCAAACCACGGAGCCGTTACGATCGACGATCCGGTTTCCGTTTGTCGTCAGATAATCGTCGCCTTGAACGGTATCGGGACGCGCGGGGTCGATCGGCCCCGTCGAGGCAGGATCGGTGTTCGATGCGGATTGTGTTGGCCCGGTCCCGGTGGGAGAAGGGATTTCCGAGCCGGCGGAGACGCTGAGTACGGTAACGTTCGGATCGACCTTAGAGGAAAGGATGAAACCGATATCGGTCACGGAACCGCCCGGTTTGATCTCTTGATTATAATCGAGGGGAGTGATCGTCAATACATCATCCTGAATGGAAAACGAGCCGTTCCATCCGTCCGAGGAACCGAGCGATGAGCCGCTCGGGACCGATAATTCCGCCGTCCATCCGGAGACCGTATCG
>CAYPAL010000098.1:0-4847 GCA_964408695.1 uncultured Oscillospiraceae bacterium
CGACCTCCGAACAGATTTCCGGGGATTTCAACGGGAACTGCTTGTCGCCGCGCTTCGCCTCGACCTTAAATGTCCGATAACCGAATTCATCGATTAAGTCCGCGACAAAATCGACGGACATGGAGATCAGCTCATCCATGCCTCCGCTGAATTTTCTGGCCGGACTCACCGAAACAAGGCCGAAAACTTTGGTCAGGGCCTCCACCACCGAATCCTCTGCGGAACGGTCATTCAAAAAACCGCCCGTATCAACCCGGTCCTCGATCCAAAACCTGGATTGATTTTGAAAAACGGAAAAGGATCCGATTTCGGTCAAAGCGAATTTAATATTCAAAATCAGTTGATGCTCGAATCTTCCTCGATTCAACCCTTTGAGTGCGATTTCGCCGATCCGGGCCAGGATCACTCGTTTATAAGTTAATTCCGACATTATTCTCTCACTTCAACTTGTATTCTTCCGTTATTCGGTCCAACGCGTAGCACAGCCGATCCATATCTTCTGCGGTGTTGTATCTCGAAAAACTGAATCGAACGGCATTACGTGCCACTTGATTCTCGATGCCCATCGCCGAAAGGACATGGCTCTTCTTTTTCTTCTTTGATGTGCAGGCCGAAACCGTCGATATATATATTGCATGCGTTTCCAACGCATGCAAAAGGGTTTCGGATTCAAAGGAATCCAGTGCTGCATTAACAATATATGGGCTGGCGCTTTCCGGCGATAGTACGACACCGCCCAGATCCGTTATTTTATCACAAAGAAGGCGCTTGTACTCAATGATCCTCGGCAAAGCATCATACATCTCTTCGCACGCCTTACGAAGCGCCAGAGCAAAGGCGCGCAGAAGCCAGGGGCTTTCCGTCCCCGAACGCAATCCGCGCTGTTGTCCGCCACCGGTAATGAGCGGAGAAAGACGGATTCCTTTTCGAGCGAAAAGCAATCCGACACCCTTGACGCAATGGATCTTGTGTCCCGAAAATGAAGCGAGATCGATGCCCCACCCCCGAAAATCGATCGGAGTTTTCCCCAGAGTTTGCACCATATCCAAATGGATCGCGGTTTTTGGGTTCTTGCGCTTGCGCGCCGCCGCAACGAGCAGGGCCGGTAAAATTGCCCCGGTCTCGTTATTCGTATGTGTCAATGTGATCAGTGTTGTATCCGACCGGATCGAGTTCTCCAGAATCCCGATGTCCGGCGCACCAAAACGGTCCACCGGGACATACGTGATCTCGAAGCCCTGCTTCCCGAGTCGATTCAGCGTCTCAATTGTTGCCATATGCTCCGTATGAGTCGAAATAATGTGACTACCGTTTCGCGGATTGGCCGATGTATAACCGATCAATGCCGTATTGATGGACTCCGTCCCGCCGGATGTTGCGATCAGTTCATCCCGCGTAACTTTGAGCAAATCGGCTATCCCGGTCATTGCCTCATGGTAACTTTGCTCGGCAAACTGTCCGAGTCTGTGAAGAGAGCCCGGATTCCCGAAAAGCAAGGGGTCGGAAAGATCGCCATGAATGAGATCGACGACCTCGGGCAACGGCCGGGTCGTCGCAGCGTTATCGAGATATATCAGAAAACCTTCCTCCTAAACCTTTAATTCCGGACATTCGGCTGTAAGGTCATCCTTGGACGTCGCAAGCAGAGGATAGACAAATTCCTTAAGGAATCGGTCGACTTGCTCCGGACAACGGCCGATATACAGGGAAGGATCCAGAAGACTGTTCAAATCGTCACGACTCAAGTCAAAACTCACGTCGTCGGCGATCCGATCCAGCAGATCATTGGGTCTTCCGAAGGATTTGACTTCGGCAGCGGCAGCCATTGAGTGAACGCGGATCCTCTCATGAAGCGCCTGACGGTCTCCTCCCCGTTTCACGGATTCCATCAGTATATTCTCGGTCGCCATAAACGGCAACTCCTCCATGATCCTCCGATGAATGACTTGTCGGTTCACACACAGACCTGATGCAACATTCTCATAAATGATCAAAATTGCGTCGGTCGCCAAAAATGATTCGGAAATACAAAGGCGTTTATTCGCCGAATCATCCAAAGTGCGTTCAAACCACTGGGCGGACGCCGTCAGAGGAGGATTCATCGACTGGGAGATCACATAGCGCGACAGTGACGCCATACGCTCACTGCGCATCGGATTTCTTTTATAGGCCATCGCGGATGATCCGATCTGATCCTTCTCAAAAGGCTCCTCAACTTCTTTGAGGTGCTGAAGAAGACGGATATCGTTGCTGAACTTTGACGCACTCTGCGCAATGGAAGAAAGGATCGTAACGACTCTCGAATCGATTTTTCTGGAGTATGTCTGACCGCTTACGGGATAGGTGTCCGGAATACCCATTTTCTCGGCAATAAGTCGGTCCAGCTCCTCGACTTTGTCGTGATCGCCGTCGAAAAGGCTGAGAAAGCTCGCTTGGGTTCCGGTCGTTCCCTTACAACCGAGCAGTTTCAAGCCATCGTATACATGATCGATATCCTCAACGTCAAACAGCAGATCCTGGATCCACAGGGTTGCCCTCTTCCCGACCGTCACCGGTTGTGCCGGTTGAAAATGAGTAAACCCCAATGTCGGTAAAGTCTTATATTCCTCAGAAAACTTCCTTAATGCGTCGATGATGCGAATCAAGCGCGAGCGAACCAGCCGAAGCGCTTGTCGCATGATCAGAATGTCGGTATTATCTCCGACATAACACGAAGTAGCGCCCAGATGAATGATCGGCTTGGCCTTCGGACACTGGACTCCGTAAGCGTGAACATGCGCCATCACGTCGTGACGGACTCGTTTCTCGGCTTCACGGGCTTCATCGTAATTGATGTCGTCCGAAAAGCGTTTCATCTCTTCGATTTGCTCTTCGGTTATCGGTAATCCGAGTTCCATCTCGGACTCGGCCAGAGCGATCCAGAGACGTCGCCAAGTCCGAAATTTATGATCCGGTGAAAACAGGCGTAACATTTGCTCGCCCGCATATCGCGAGCTCAGGACATTTTCGTACGCATCATTCATAATCGCGCTCCGGTACAAGTCTCAAAATAGAATCCGATTGCCTCTTCGATCCGAGAATTACTGATCAAGCAATTGCTCGACCGCTACCAGTTTAGCACAAATTCCGAGGACACGTATTGCGGTCTCGATGTCCGGCAAAGACGGCAGTGTCGGAGCGATTCGAATGTTCGAGTCATCCGGATCCTTACCGTATGGATACGTCGCTCCCGCAGGAGTCAGTAAGACGCCTGCTTTCCTGGCCGCATCCACGACCTTTCCGGCGGTTCCCTTCATCAAAAAAAGACTGATGAAATAACCGCCGTCCGGTTTGCACCAGGAAGCGATCCCCAGACCGCCAAGTTCCTCGCGAAGAATGGTGTCGACCGCTTCAAATTTCGGGCGGATGATCTCGGCATGCTTCTTCATGATTTCTTCAAGCGTTTCCATATCCGGAATGTATCTTGCATGGCGCAGTTGATTCAGCTTCTCCGGTCCGATGGTCCTCAACGAAAGCTGTTTTTTAACTCGTTCGATATTGTCGGTATTTGCCGCAATACAAGCAATTCCCGATCCGGCAAGCGTGATCTTGGACGTGGACGCAAAAGCATAGAAGCGGTTCGGGTTACCCGACTGCTCCGCAAGTTTCAATATGTTCGGGATCCTGCGTCTATGCTCGGGATACAGGTCATGGATCGCGTAAGCGTTGTCCCAATATACCCTGAAATCTCTTGCGGCCGTATTCATGGACGCCATCCTCTTGCACACGTCATCGGAATAAACATAACCGTCGGGGTTACTGTATTGAGGAACGCACCAGATACCCTTGATCGACGCGTCCGAAGCTGCCAGTTTCTCGACTTGGTCCATATCCGGTCCGTCCGGTGTCATGGCGACCGGAATCATCTCGAAACCCAAGGTTTCGGTAATGGCAAAATGTCGATCGTATCCGGGAACCGGACAGAGCCACTTGCGTATGTGCTCATTCGCCCATGGACGATCGGATTCGATTTCTCCGAACACCATCGAGCGCATCAATGTATCATACATCAGGGAAAGACTCGCATTATTTCCGATCACGATCAGTGAAGGGTCGAAACCCGTGATCATCGAAAAGAGCCTTTTACACTCATCCAGCCCGGTGGGAACACCGTAATTTCTGCAATCGGTATTATTTTCGGAAAAGTAATTCTTTCCGTCCACCTTACCGTGCAATGGATTCGCGATATCTAACTGTTGAGCACAGGGTTTACCACGTGTCATATCCAGCGAAAGCTTACGTTCGCAATAGTCGTCATATTGAGCGATCAAATCACTTTTCAATTGAACGAGGGTCTGGCGGTCTTCCTGAGCCAATGGTTTCATTTGGAGGCCTCCTTGCAAAAAAGAAACTGCGATTCAAATATCTTGCACGAATCGCGTCGGTACCGATCAACAGTTGGATTATTATAGATTATTTTGAAGGTGAAAGGCAAGTGCCTTGCAATCAGAAAGGAAGAAATTTTACTTTAAAGATATTTTCACCGGTAGAATATGCGACGCAGGCAGCCCAGAATGAAACATCGTATTCTGTCAATCCGTATGATGCGATCAAGTGTCTTGCTGAATTGCAGATACGTTTCTTCTTAAGCGGGCCGATCGATTCCGCTGGTCCGTCGAAGCCTCCCCCCTCCTTTCTTAGTCGAACCTCGAAGAAATAAAGCGTGTCGCCTTTAAGAAAAACCAAGTCCAACTCTCCGAGAAGGTGCGCGGAATAATTATGTGTGACTTCCCGAAGACCTTTGTGCGTGAGAAGAACACGGACCGCTTCTTCCGCCTTCCTGCCGAGTGACGCCGATTCGATAATCG
>CAYPAL010000099.1:0-4839 GCA_964408695.1 uncultured Oscillospiraceae bacterium
CGTGACGGACGTAAGTTTAGAGCAACCGCTGAACGCACTCACGCCAATATACCTTTTTGATTTTTAAATCGAGTCTGCATAATTAATGTGAATTCGTTAAATTAAAATTCAGAATAATGATTTCGAAGAGAATCTACGCGCTGTAATGAAGTTTTTGCGTTCCTCTTACACTAAAAAATGAAATTGTGAAAGAACCAATGCCGGGAAAGGTTACGAATATTTTATTTGCCTGTTTACTTTCTTTACGAGCTGTAGTATTATTGGCGCATATGAAGAAGTTTCGTTTTTTTCAAGCAGGAAACAGGATGGTAATCAAGGGGGATAATTCAATGAAACTTGGTAGGCGAATCAGCATTTTGATCCTGACAATTCTGATGACATGTACCTTTTTTGTATCCGGAGTCTATGCGGCTCCAAAACCAAAAGAGCCCGCACCGGTCCAGCAATCTCTGACCGGGCCCTCGGATTCAACGGTCACTTTCTATAGGAAAACGGTCACGCTTCCCCTCAAGTACTCCGAATTCTCCAAGGGCGGCTGGAAAATTAAGGATAAGGCCTTAGAAAAGGAAATGTTGCCCCAGAAATCGATGAGTTGGGTCCCTGTCTCACACGGCAAACAATCTTTGGTAATCATAATGTATAACTTCGCGTCGAAGCCGATGAAAATGTCGCAGTGCTATGTCATCGGAATCCTCAGCGAAGATGCAAACGGGACACCGACCTCAGCGGTAAAACTCTCGAACGGACTGACCATCGGCCGATCCTATGATGAAGTAATTGCCGCATACGGGGAACCGGATATGCAGTTTGAAGGCGAAGGTGAACTATACCTTTCCTACTTTGATTCAGGAAATCGTGTCACAGAGATGACGGTTGACTTAGAGTCTTCGACCGTTCTTCGTTTCAGCATTCAGGATAAGACGCATCCGAATATTGACTCCGCTCCGTTACCGGGACCGGAACCGATGACAGGTCCTTCGGATTCAACGATGCAGATCGACGGAGTTACGGCTACTTTCCCGATGCAATATGCTGATTTTGAAGCACTGGGTTGGACCGTTGATCTGGTGCCTTATGAGGGGTCATTATGTGAGCCGGGATGTGTGTACTATATGACCGGAATCAAAGGAGACAAGACACTGGGAATCCAGCTTTACAATTTCGGGACGGAGCCCGTTCCCTTCACAGAAACTGTGGTTGTCGGTATGACCAATTATGATCCGTCCGGTCTTCCGGACGTGCACGTGGTCCTGTCAAACGGCTTATCCATCGGAAGAACATATGACGAAGTGATCGCCGTTTACGGGAGTCCGGTGTTTACGGAAACCGGATGGGAAGGAATCACACTGTCGTATCCGGGACCGGATCTGCTCGACACACGTATCACATTTGATTTTGACTTGTCGAAAGTCATCTATTTCGAGGTCATTAACCTGACGGGTTCGGCGCCGTTGCCTGAACCTGATCCGGAGCCCACCCCGGAGCCGGATCCGGATCCGATGCCGAACCCGGGGCTGGAATTCCCCTCCGCAACGATGCAGATCGACGGAGATACGGTTACTTTCCCAATTCAATTTGCTGACCTGGCAGCACTCGGTTGGACAATTGATCTATCGGTTTATGAGGGTTTATTATGTGAGCCGGGATCTTTTATCTATGTGACCGGAATCAAAGAAGACCGGACACTTGGATTCTTTCTTAGCAATTTAGGGCCGGATCCTGTTCCCTTCACAGAATCCGTGATTATCGGCATGACCACTTCTCCGACCGGCACTCTGATGGCGAATGTGGTCATGTCATATGGCATATCAACCGGAAGCACATATGACGAAGTGATTGCCGTTTTCGGAGATCCGATATATACGGAAAGTGGACCTGAAGGAATCACAATAGCGTATCGAAGACCGGATAACGTTCAGATATTTATCACATTTGATTCTGAAATGTCGAACGTCATCTTTTTTACGGTTATAACCTGACGTCTCCGGGCGTCTGATCCGTAGCCGAATACCCCTATACGGAAATGCGGAGCGCGTCCTCTCGAGAGAGGGCGCGCTTTTTCGCGAAAGGATCTCGGGAAGCGGCACTAAAAAAACCGTCGAAGATGTAGCACGAGGTATGGGACTTGAGTCAATCTTCTCATTATGAGTTCGGAAATGAAATGTTTCAGCCCTACCCGCCCTGCCCGAAAAGATCCTCCGGATCCTGCTCGGTGATCACCGAGTACATCATGATGTCGTCGAGCTCCTGATACTCAGGGTCTATAGGCTCGGGGGGCGGCGCTTTTCGATTGCGCGCGTTCAGTCTTCTGAAAAATTCAAAACACATTACGTTGACCTCCTTGATCGTATAGCGGCGTGAAGCAGAATGTCACTTTGCGGATGCCTTCGCCGAATGCTTCGATGATTGCGTCCGGGTCGGCCGGTTCGGGCGAGTAAATTGCGTGCAGAAACAGGCTGTCTTCTTCTTTTTCCGCGACCACATAGGCGCTTTTCGATTCAACGAAGTAGACGTTACTTTGCATAAATTTTGTTACGTAAAACATGAAGTGAAAATCAGTCCTTTTCGAGCGCGAACATGTTGTCGTCGAAAAGGATCGTGTTACTGACGGGGTTGAACTGCAAATAGAAGAACAGGTCGCAGTTCTCGACGGGGACGTAGATCCCGATGAGCCCGTCCTCCACAGCCCAGGAAAAGGAGTTCGCCCGGTCGAGGAACTGGCGGTCCAGGTCGATGTCGTCCCGGATCTTCTGCTTCTCTTCTTCGGTGAGTTTGTCGCCCTCTTCGCGCCCTTCGTTTTTCAGCGCGATCGTGGCATCTTCGTAGGTTTCCCTCTCGAGCCCGGACATATCGTAGTTTCGGACGAACAGCGTATTGTCGTCCCGAAGCACGATTTGACTGTCCGTACCCGCTATCGAAAACGTACCGTATTTGAGCTCCGTCAGCTCGTTCTCGTTGTCGCGTTGATTTTGGCGGACCACGACCAGAAGGATCACGGTCGCGATCAGAAGGATCAGGAATACGAAAAATAATATCTTTCTCATGGTAGTCTCCTTTGGTGGCACTCCCGTGAAGAGCCCTTCGTCCGGTTGCTTCCGGATGCGGCTCGGCCGCGGACGATCTGCTTTGGTGCCGGACGATCTCCTTTGGAAGCACGCGGGCGGTATCGGAGATCGGATGCGTGCCGGCAATTTCATTATAGCGCATGGGCCATGGGCTTTTCGAGGAGCATTTATTTCTTAGGCGGAGAACGGTATACTTCAACATGTGAGATCAACGAGGTCGATCCGGCGAAAATATGGCGAGTCCTGCCGTCTTCGCATATATCATGTTGCGGGCTTGTTGAATCGAGCGTATTGTTAGATAATTGGGTATTAATCAGAAATTCAGTTGTTGCAATTTTTGCAACAACTGCGGCATACGGAAAGCGATCTAACTTAAACGATTACAACCCGGACGTCATTATTTCTGTTGGCTATCGTGATAAATCTCTTCGCGGCAAGGAGGTCCAAGCACATGAGCGTATCGGTTATTCCTTATCTGAGTTTTGATGGGGATTGCGAAGAGGCGATCCGTCTGTACATGGAGGTTTTCGGGGGAGAAATATTGTATTTGTCGCGCTGGAGCGAGCTCAATACGAAGGATCCGGCCCGCTCCGGAAAGGTCATGCACGTTGAGTTTCGGGTGGGCGAAACGCACATGAGCGCCGCCGATTCATTTGATCGTAAGGGGACCGATACGAGCATTAAGTTGATGGTGCATATGGACGACCCGCAAAAAGCCACGGACACCTGCGGGCTTCTTTCCGAGGGCGGAAGCGTGATTTCGCCGCTTGCGCCTCACCCGGCGCCCGACGACGGCGGGATGGGCGCGGTGCTCGAGGATCGATTCGGGTATCGTTGGATCATCACCTGCCCGAATCCGGAGAAGCAATAGTAATATGGGGATTTGGGATTAGCTGAAGGTGCTTTTCGAAAAGGATTTGGGATTAGCTGAATACGCTTTTCGAAAAGGTGGATTGACCATGCCACACTTGCCCGAATCCGAAGGATGGTAATTTTTGAGAAGGAGGATTGACCATGCCACACGTTGAAATCAAGTGCTACCCCGGAAGGACCGAGGAACAGAAGCGAAAATGCGCGGATCAGACCGCGCTCGTCGTCGCCGAGACGCTGGGATGTAATCTTTCCGATGTTTCGGTCGCGATCAAAGATGTTGCGGCCGATGAGTGGAAAGAAAAGGTGTGGGACGCATGCATTGTGCCGGACGAAAAATTTATGTTTAAGAAGTCCGGCTATACGTGCGAGGATTGATTTAAGCGCGGCCCGCTCCTTCCGGATCTGCCCGGGGCCCGGCTATACGTGCGAGGAATGATTTCGGCGCAGCGGCTGAACGATTGGACGATTCGATTGTGCTTCATAAGCGGCGGAGCAAGGTGAACGATTGGACGATTCGATTGTGCTTCATAAGCGGCGAGATCCGGCGTCGACAAGCAAGGGCAAGGAAAGAATTTTTGCCGTAAACGAATAAAATTCTTTGTTGCTTAATCGTATATTTCAGTTATTACCTTACCACCGCATGAGAGGGGAAAATTACCCACGAAAAGCACTGAAATGGTCGGTTTCGTGGGTATTTTCGCTCCGACGGACGGCTCACGCCGCCTGAATTACCCACGAAAAGCGCTGAAATGGCCGGTTTCGTGGGTATTTTCGCTCCGACGGACGGCTCACGCCGCCTGAATTACCCACGAAAAGCGCTGAAATGGCCGGTTTCGTGGGTATTTTCGCTCCGACGGACGGCTCGCGCCGCCTGAATTACCCACGAAAAGCACTGAAATGG
>CAYPAL010000100.1:0-4746 GCA_964408695.1 uncultured Oscillospiraceae bacterium
CCTTCGCGGAACTGGGAAGCGATTCGGGTGTCATCCTGATGCCCTACGGCGGCTCGACCCTGCCGGAGTGCGCGGAGTAATTCTGTTCGGGGCACTCCGATACCCCACAAAACGCTACTCGATCGAAGCCTCGTTTTCGCGGGGCTCCTCGATCGATCGGTAATTGTTTAGATCGATCGATCGCTTATTCGATCAAGCCGAGGCAGATTTTCCAAAGAAGGATCCGAATGACCGCTTCATCAATGACGGCCTCATCGATCTCGCCGCTTCGCACCGCAGCAATGACCGCCGGGATCTGCTCCGCATAGGCCGATCCGATGATCATATCATTGCCCGCGAGTACGGCCAGAACCGCGGCCTCGCGATCTCCGGTGTGATCCTTGATCGCGTCCATGGAAAGATCATCGGTCATTATCACTCCCTGGAATCCGAGTTCCTCCCGCAGGATCCGGTGCACGTTCGGCGACAGCGACGCCGGGAGCAACTCGTCCATACAATACACGATGTTATGAGAAACCATTACCGATCCGGCCCCCGCGGTGATCCCCGCTTCAAACGGCAGAAAATCCGACGAGACAAAATCCTCGTAGCTTCTATGGTCCATGGCGATGCCGGTGTGCGTATCGACATTATTTCCGTAGCCCGGGAAATGCTTGAGCGCGCATCCGATCCCGGCGCGTTTCATCTCTTCGACGACCGCGGTCACATAATTCGCGGTCTCCCCGGCTCCCCGCCCGAAGCTTCGCTCAAATATAAAATCCGCCTCGTTCGTACTGACATCACAGACCGGCGCCAGATTCACGTTGATGCCCATGTCCAATAGAAATCGGGCCTTCCCGGCCGTGTCGGCGCGAATCTCCTCCATGCCGCCCTGCTCGAAAAGCGCTTGCGGCGAGCGGTACTTCTCGGTACGGAATTGCGTGAACTTGCTGATTCGAACGACCGTCCCACCCTCTTCGTCTACCCCGATCAATAAGGGAATCGCGGACTCGGATTGATAGGATCCAATCGTCTCAGCGATCGCCGCCGGATCGGAATGCTCGAAATCCGGCGCAAACAAAACGATGCCGCCGAAATGCCACATGCCGATCGCCTCGACGACATCCCCACTCACCCATGACGCGAAGAACATCTGTCCGATCTTCTGTTCGAGACTCATTTCTCCGAGGATCTTTTTGGCGAGAATACGCGATTCGTCGACAGTCGGCAGGGTCTCCGTCGCGATCGTCTCCGTCACGGTCGTCTCCGCCGTGGATCCGATCGGAGCAATCGTTTCCGAAGCGTGGGTCCCGGTCGTCGACGATGAGACGATATCATTGGGATCTCCGCTGCTTTCGGTATCCGGATCCACGCTCCGGATACGGCACGCCGCACCTCCGAGCAAGGCAAGGACTAAAAACACACACAGCGCCTTACGAATGCGGTCTATATAGTGTGACATCGCCGTCGTTCCTCTCCTGACGAATAAGTTTGTCTTCATTATAGCAGTTGGAATTCACCTTCATATGTTGCATAATTAGAACAATTGAACGAAAGGGTGTGTGAGGGATATCAAAAAAGCAAACCCCGAGGCCAAATGGCACCGTCTGGATAACACGGCCAACATTTTCCCCGTCGTTGCGAATCGAAATTACAGCAGTGTATACCGAATCAGCGTAAGTCTTATTGAGGACATCCGACCGGAAATCCTCCAACGCGCGTTGGATGAGACACTACCTCGCTTTGGTAGTATCAAGGTCCGCTTACGCCACGGTTTTTTCTGGTATTATTTCGAGGCAAACGACCGGCCGTGTAGGGTGTCCCCCGAGATGCCGAATCCGTGTTCGTATTTCCTTCCCGCCCAGAACAACCACTATCTTTTTCGGGTGACGTATTTCCGCGAGAGGATCAATCTTGAGGTATTTCATGTTTTGACCGACGGATCGGGCGCCTCCAATTTTCTCAAGGAGCTGGTCTGTCGCTATATCGACCTCCTACTTTTCGAAAAGCAAGGTGAACCTGTCCCCGACCAGCCCGTCGTCGATGTCTTTTCGGACATCGAAGACAGTTACATCAAGAACTGCCTGAACAAGGATCCCAAGCCCTACAGTACGGAGCGCGCTTATGAACTCAAGGGCGAAAAGCTCCCGATATTCGATAAAGGAATCATCATCGGTATGATCTCCATTAAAGATCTCGTCGCCTTGTGCCGCAGTAAGGGGGTCACGATCACCCAGTACCTGACCGCCGTCATGATATGGAGCATCTATCGAGAGTATCTGAACGGTCAGCCGTACAAGAGACCGATCAGCGTCTCCGTTCCGGTCAACCTCCGGCCTTACTTCAATTCGACTTCAACGATGAATTTCTTTTCGGTCATCGGCATCGTATTCCGGCCGGAGCGGAACGACCACTCCTTCGAGGAGATCCTTAAATTTGTCGAGAAGCGATTTGACGAACTCCTGACCCCCGATTATTTCGCCTCCAAAATCGCGTACAACGTATCCTTTGAAAAAAAACTATATGTTCGTTTCATTCCTCTTGTTATCAAAAACATTTTCCTGAAGATCAGCTATCTTCGCTCCGCAAAGGCAAACACAATCACGCTTTCGAACATCGGACGCTTCAAGGTGCCCGACCGTTATATGCCGTACATCGCCGGAGTGGGCCTGCTTATGGGAGCGACCAGTTCCGAACCGGTCAAATGCTCCGTGACATCCTACGAGCGGACCCTTTATGTCACGTTTACCTCTTTACTGCGCGACACATACCTCCAACGCGCTTTTTTTCGAAAAATGACGGAGGACGGTCTTCAGCTGACGATCGAAACGAACGGAGCGTATTATGAGAACCTGCGTTAAATGCAACATTCAAATTACAGACCCCTCATCGGTCTGTCCTCTTTGTAAGTCGGTATTGGTCGGTTTCGAAGGGCCGGAAACGGACTATGCGTTCCCGGCTCCGGAAATCGACATCAAAAAATATCATTTCATGAAGCGACTACTGATCTTCCTTTCCGTCGTCATCGGCGCCGCTTCACTGGTGATCAATTTCCTGTTGTACGACGGATTTCTTTGGTCCTTGATCACCGTAGCCGGCATCTTATACCTTTGGGCGGTGATCTCCCATTCCGTTGCCAACCATATCAACATCGCTTCCAAAATACTCGTTCAGGCCTTCTTGGGATCCATCTTCATTGTGTTGATCGACTATCTGGCCGGGTACCGAGGTTGGTCTGTGAACTATGTCATACCGAGCATCTTTTCTGCGGCGGATGTCGCGGTGGTCATCATCATCCTCATCAACCGGATGGACTGGCGCAATTACATGCTGTACCAGTTCGTGATCGCGCTTTTAGGCTTTGTCCCTCTGGTGCTGTATTGGATCCACATTTCGGACAATCCCATTTTTGTCATCCTCTGCACAACGCTTTCGGCACTGAGCCTTCTCGGCACTGCCATTTTCGGCGATAAAACCGTTAAGAGCGAGCTTCGGCGACGACTGCACTTCTGATCGAACGAGCTGTGTCGACCCCCGGATATCTGACACGAAAACTGCCGCAAACATCTGAAGTTCCTCCTCGATCTTCATGCATGCGGCAGTTTCATTTTTGGAGCCGGCCCGTCGAAAAGCAGGGGGCTTCGATTAATCGTTTACTTGCTTGACCAGACTCAGGAACTCTTTCTTGTATTCGTCCGAGGATACGCAATCAAGGTTTGATAGTTCTTGAACAATCCCGTTATAGGTTGCGTCTCCCTTGAATGCGCTGTCGCGCAAGAGCATTCCGAACTGTACCACACAGGATGCAAACCGGATGTTTTCCGAGGGAGGGAAAATACTGACACTTGGGATAAACGGATAGCTTCGGAGCTCACTTTCCTCGTTTTCGGGAAGCTTATAGCGAACACTTACAGTCAACCACTCGTCCGACTCAACGGTCGGCGCGCCGCCCTGGTATTTCAGATCGATCTCCGGAAGTTTCATCTCACTGTTGACCGTTACGATTTCGTACATCACGGTCACACACTGACCGGCTCCGACATCGCCGGCATCCTTGGTGTCGTCGGCAAAATCCTGATTGTCCATTTTGCGATTCTCATATCCGATGAGGCGATAGGCCTTCACATATCCCGGATTGAATTCGACCTGGAATTTTGTGTCTTTCGCGACGGTGAACAAGGTTCCGGCCATATCCTCAACGAGGACCTTGTTGGCTTCCTCGATGGTATCGATATAGTTGTAGTTTCCGTTCCCGTTATCGGCCATCGTTTCCATCTTATTGTCCTTATAATTGCCCGTTCCGAAGCCGATGGCGGATAGGTAGATCCCTGATTTCGCTTTATCCTCGATCAAACGCTTCAAATCTCCCTCCGAGGTGATCCCGACGTTCAAGTCGCCGTCTGTCATCAGGATCACGCGATTATTTCCGCCTTCTATAAAATACTCTTCCGCTAATTCGTAGGCCTTTTCGATACCCGCGGAACCGTGCGTTGACCCGCCGGATTGAAGCTCGTTCAGGGCGTCTACGATGGTTTGCTTGTAATAACCGCTCACCCCGTCGAGGACTACTCGCTCGGAGCCCGCATATGTTACGATCGAAATACGGTCGTTCTCATTGAGTTTTTCGGTCAAAAGTTTCAGCGATTCGACCGCAAGCCCGAGTTTGTCCGGACTGGTCATCGACCCGGACACGTCGATCAAATACACAAGATTCATATCCGGCCGCTCATCCTCCGGAATGTCGAGCGCCTGTACGCCGATCATCAG
>CAYPAL010000101.1:0-4716 GCA_964408695.1 uncultured Oscillospiraceae bacterium
GAAACGATTTCATGCCGGTGCAGTGGCCAGTATAACATATCGCGCCGGAGTTTTTCAGAGCCTGCCCGTACTCCCTGAGTTGATTTTTTCCTTCCTCTCCGAAATCGGCAGAATGGCTTAGGTGAAAGCCGCCGATCACGTAGTCCGGACGGACGCCGAATCGCTCATTCACCCACGCCAGGATATTGGGAATTCCCCGGTGCGCACAGCCCGCGACCAGAAGCGATATGCCGTCTTGTTGGATCAAGAGATTCTGTTCATGCATAAAGTCGTCCGGGACACGCCGTCCGTCTTGATCCTTCGCGAAAAGTTTCCGGTTCCCGAGTGGCATCGACGTATGAAGTTTCGGAACCGCAAAAAGAGTGATCCCCGGCTCAATTTCATGCTCCTGCCCGGTCGAAACAATGCGACTTTTATCTTTCTCGTCGGAAGGCATCTCGATCCCGATGTCGAAAATCCCGTCTTCTCCGCGATCCGACTCATGCGGTGAAAAGGCATTTTCCCGGACATAGACCGGCGCGTCCGGGGTCTTTTCGAGAAAATCGGAAAGCCCGCCGCCGTGATCGTAATGTCCGTGCGAGATCACCGCGTAATCGATCTTATGCAAGTCCAGACCCATCATTTCGGCGTTTCTCCGATAGACATCCGTCATCCCAACGTCGAAAAGGATCCGCCGGTCGCCGAGTTCAATCAAAAGGCTCAAGCCGTGCTCCGTAAGGATCCCGGGAGAACAGGTCTCGTTATCGGTCAAGATATAGATCTTCATACCGTTCATGCGTCCTCCGCAGGAGAGGGGTCCTCATGGACCATGTCCCGTACGCGCTCATTGATCGCATTATTTACCGGGGACTCCCCAATTACCATTTTCCGTACGCGCTCATGAATGATGCGGATCGCGGTCGCCGCCGGACAATCGATCCGATCGATACTGGTCCCGGCATTCGTCGCCCCGGTCACATGCGAATCAAAGGGGATCCGGCCCAGAAACGGCAAATCCTCCTGCGCGCAGAAGCGAATGATATCCTCGGTCTTGCCCTCGTTCGTGTCCGCCTTGTTGACGCACACGGCAATTTGGGGATCGAAAAACCGGGCGGTCTCTACGATGCGTTTCATGTCGCTGATCCCGGACACCGAAGGCTCGGCGACCAGAAGGACCAGATCCGTCCCGGTGATCGATGCGATGACCGGACAGCCGATCCCCGGCGATCCGTCGATGATCGCGATCGGAACGTCCTTATCGGCATGATCGTACAAGGCCTTCTTGACCTCAGATACGAGCTTTCCGGTCGTGCCGCTTCCCATCTCCAGTTCTGCGGTCGAAAAGACCGTTCTCTTGCCTTTCGAAGAGGCACCGTCTTTATCCGTATCCCCGGTGATCGTATAGAGCATCCGCCGTCCCGCGACATTATCCTCCATCTTGATCGCGCCGACCGGGCACAGCCGCTCACATAATCCACAGCCTTCGCAAGCGGGGGCGTCGACGACCGCGACGGAATCCGCATTCATCGATATCGCGAAAAAACGGCAGGAATCCGCGCACAAGCCGCACCCGATACAAAGATCCGGGTCAACGACCGCAACACCCATGCCATAATAGTCAAAGTGCTCGGGCTCCGGAAGACTTGCCGTCACCAGATGAAGATTCGGAGCGTCGACATCACAATCCGCAAACGCGCGCGCCTTTTCGATCGAAATAAACGCGGCGGCGACCGTCGTTTTGCCGGTTCCGCCCTTCCCGCTTAAGATCAATATCTTCTTCATGAAACACCTCCGGAAGCGGCTTTGCTCGCTTTCCCGAGGATGCCTGAAAACAGCTCCGCATAACGCTTTTCTTCCTGTGCGGCGACCCGGGCCTCGGAATGGTGCATGCCGAGGTCTTTATCGAACGGGATCCTCTCGAAAACCGGGAGGCCGTTCTCCTTACAATACCGCTCCGAGGGGTTTTCGCGCCCTTCTTCGTATTTATTCAAAACAACGCCGATGGGCTTATCAAACAATCGCGTAAGCCGCGCGACCATATCAAGATTATGCGAGCCGAAAATCGTCGGCTCGGCGACCAGGATACAAACATCCGCGTCCCGGATGCTCTCCATCACCGCGCACGAGCTTCCCGGCGGGCAGTCGACGAAGACTGTCCCGTCCGACTGATCGATTTTCGAGAATAGGGTTCGAATGATCGGAATGCCGAACGCCTCCCCGGTATTCAATTTCCCGGAAAGCACGCGAACCGATCCGACTCGATAGTCGGAAACTTCGCCGATCGACCGATCCTCCTCAGAAATCGCCCCGCTCGGACACAGGATCGCGCAGCCGCCGCAGGAATGGCAAATATTATCAAATACTGTCACCGAATCCCCGGCCATCGCGAGTGCGTTGAATCGACAAAAGTCGACGCACACCCGACAAGCCGTGCACTTCCCGTCATCGATAACGGGAAATTTACGGGAAACCGTTGTCCGTTCGGCATCTTCGGACCCCTTGAAATAAAGATGTCCGTTCGGCTCCTCAACGTCGCAATCGACGTATGTCGCTTGCGCGGCAACATACGCCAAATTGACGGAAAGAAGCGTCTTTCCGGTACCGCCCTTACCGCTTAAGACCGCAATTTTCATCCGCGGCCTCCGCGGCTTCCGGAACCTCCGTGTCCATGGAATCCCGGATGAATATCATCAAGGGCCACTAACGACCCTTCCGAGAAAGCCTTCAGATTCTCCTCGACCGAGTCGCCCTGCATCTTATACATCTTGATTCCCGCCGCGCTCAAGACTCGCGCCGCGTTCTCGCCGCACCGCGGAGAGATCACGACCTCGACGCCCCGATCCACAAGGCTCTGCGCCGCCGCAATCCCGGCACCGCCCGCCTGATTCGCGGCCGTATTTTCAAAAATGATGCGCTCGCCGGAATCCGTATCCGCAATCAAATAGAAAGGTGTACGCCCAAAAGACGGGCAAATCTTAGTCTGTTCGCTATTATCATTGACCGGAATCGCTATTTTCATTTCTGTTTCTTCCTCCTCTTCCTCGTCCGTTCATAGGACCTAAGCCGCTCATCGGCCCTCTACCGTTCATCATTCCCCGTCCGTTCATCGGCCCTCTTCCGCCGCGAAAACAACGCGGTTGCGGACACTCCGGCGAAAGGCCGTCACACAAGCGATAGTCTCCGCCTTCGATATGAAGGACTTTCCCGAGGACCAGGGATTCTCCGAGTTTTTTACGGGCGTCGAAATACATCCGCTGAACTGTCGTTCGGGCGACGTTCATTTGCTCTGCGCACTCTTCCTGCGTCATGCCCTCAACATCGATCAAACGGATCGTCTCATACTCGTCGACCGTCATCACGATTTGCGCGGACCTGAAATCGCCGTCCGGCGGCCCGAACATATTACTTTCGGGAAGCTCGCAAACTCTTCTCCATTTTCTCGGTCTTGCCATTGTGTCGCCCTCCTCACAAATCCATCATGACGCACATACTCATTATATGAAATTATGAACATATGTCAATTAAAAGCCCGCCGATCATGATCCCGGATCATCATGACCTCCTCTGAAAAACACATAATCCCCGATCCGTACATCAAGCCTCTTGGCGATCATCGCGCACTTGGCCTTGAGCAAGAAGAAAACATCGCGCCCACAATCGGAAAGCGCCTCGAAATTCCCCTGACCCTTACTGATCACGATATCCACCCGATCGAAAAGCGCCCGGAACTCTTCGTCGCACCGGGACAGGATCGCCCCCGGCGCGTCACTCCCGCAGGAGATGACCCGTGCGCAACGGTCGACGCCGGCCGCCCGGGCATCCGTGATCGTTACGTCGTTGATGATCGGCACATCACGTACCGCATAAATCAAATCTTTATTGTCCAAATACTCGATCAGCACCCGATCGAAAACCGTCTCTCCGGCGTTGTCCGCGACGATCAGGATCGTTTTGGAGGAGCGGAGCTTTTCGAGAAATAACGACAGATCGCACAGCACGAACGGACGCTTCAGTTCCTCATCCAGAGAGCGCGCCAGATCGATATCCTTCATGATCGCGGAATCGAGAATATTTCCGGTCACCGCGATCTTCAATGCGCGGTACATTTTCGCACACCCGGGATCCCCTTCGGAACAGGCCGTGCCGGTAAGATCGATCGATTCGCTGTCCAGAAAATCCCTCAGCGCGGGATACACCTCTATCGCGGCACTGATATCGCGAGCCTTCGTCCGGGCATACGGATCCTCAACCCCGGTCACGCGCTTCACGATCTTATGCATATCCGCGACCAGATCCGGGGAAGAATGATACTCCTCGTACTGCGCCAGCAACGCAAATCCCTCTTTCAGGATCTCCGCGTGGAGACACTCGTCCGCCGAGGACATCCGCGATGCGTCCAAGATCTGATTGAGAACGCAAGGCAGACAATCCAGAAACATCTTCATAAAAAACAATTACCTTCCGAAATAATCCTGGATTCCGACTGCTCCGACTATCGTCTTACATCGCGAAATCCGACGTTGTAATCAGTATAGCGTAATTAACCGGCAAACACACGATAGACAAAAGGTTGCCGGGCCAAAGCTTGCCCGGCAACCCTGATCTCTACGATCCGCTCGATTTACTTTTTATCGTCATCGAGTTCTTTCAGTCGTTGATTCACCTTTTCCAGCGAATCCTTCAGGTAATCGGCTTGGCTCTTCAGAGCGCTTTTCTCGTCGATTTCTTGATCCGGGA
>CAYPAL010000102.1:0-4704 GCA_964408695.1 uncultured Oscillospiraceae bacterium
CCGCGTTTCATTGCAGCCTCTTGCGGATCATATTGAACGCGTGGAGGACCGAGACTCTGCGGACGCGCATACGGTTGCCGGAAAGATTGATCTCGGACACCTCGGTGCCGTCCTTGTCCGCGAGCGCCAAATAGACGAGTCCGACCGGCTTATTGGTCCCGTAGGCGGTCGGTCCGGCGATACCTGTAATGGAGACCGCGATGTCCGTATTCAGAAGCTTTCTGCAACCGACGGCCATCTGTTCCGCGCATTCGCGGCTGACGGACCCCATATCTGTGAGCACATCCTTAGTGACACCCAAAAGTTGCTCCTTGACACCGTTATCGTAGGCGACGATACTGCCCATCAGGACTTTCGACGAGCCCGGCACGTCGACGAATTCGGACGAGGCCATACCCGCGGTACAGCTCTCCGCAAAAGAAATCGTCATCCCCCGCTCGAAAAGCAAATCAAAAACGACTTCTTTCAGGCTTCTTTGCCCAACTTCATAGATATAGTCGCCGAATCGCTCCTTGAAAATCTCGACGATCGGCGAGATCATGTCTTCTTCCTTCCCTGCCTCCATGCGCTGAGTGATTCGAAATAAGCACTCTCCCTCGGACGCATACGGTGCGATCGTCGGATTCGTCTGCGCGTCGATCAGATCCTTTACACGCTCCTCCGCAGCGGATTCTCCGACCCCGTAGAGTCGGATGAATTCAGTGCGAAAACGCGCGGAATTATGCTTTTCGAGGAAAGGTCGAACCTGCTCGAGAAACATCGGTCGCATTTCCGAAGGCGGTCCGGGTAAAAGGATCAAAACGGCCCGATGATCCGGATCGTCCGGATTCGCGGCGTTGCATAAGAACATGGCTCCCGGCGCCGTACCGTTCTTGTTTAAAAACACGGTGGCGTCCGCGGGAAGCATCGCTTGCTTCTTGTTGCTTTGCGGCATATTTCTGCAAATACGCTGGTAGAAGTGCTTAATATTGTCAAAACTTTCGGCGTGCAGTTCGAGCTTCTTGCCGGCCACACCCGCGGCCGCTTCCATCGTTATATCATCAGACGTAGGTCCGAGTCCGCCGGTCATTACGACCAGATCCGCGCGCTTCGCGCTCGCGGCGATCTGCTCGCGCAGGCGCTCCATATTGTCGCCGATCACGATCTGGCGATACGAGGAGATACCGAGAGAGACCAGTTCGGAAGCCAGAAAATTGGCGTTACTGTTGATCACCTGCCCCATCAAGAGCTCGGTGCCGACACAGATGATTTCGGCGGTTCGGATCGTTGGCGCGCTGTTCATAAGACGGCCTCCTTTGACATGATGTTTCGATATGCCTGTAAAGTATTTTGCATCAAAATGGTCGTGGTCATCAAGCCCACTCCGCCGGGTACGGGCGTTATCGCGCCCGCGATCTCCGCGGCCTCCTCGAAAAGCACGTCGCCCCGGACCTTATTATCGGCGTCCCGGTTGATCCCGACGTCGATGACGACAGCACCGTCCTTTACATATTCGCCCGTGACAAAGCCTTGCTTACCGATTGCCGCGACCAGGATATCGGCTTGTCGGCAGATCTCCTTCAGATCACGAGTCTTGGAGTGTGTGATCGTAACAGTCGCGTTCTCGTTGAGCATCAAAGCGGCAAGAGGTTTGCCGACGATATTGCTTCTTCCGATGATCACACAGTGTTTGCCGGCGATCCCGATCCCGGAAAGTTTGAGCATTTCCACACAGCCGAGCGGAGTACACGGGATCAGACAGTCCTTCCCCATGGAAAGTAATCCCTTGTTGATGGGATGGAAACCGTCGACATCCTTTTCCGGCGAGATCGCCGAGATGACCGAAAATTCATCCAAATGCTTCGGCAGCGGGAGTTGACATAGGATACCGTGGACGTTTTTATCTTTATTGAGCTGATCGATGAGGCCCATGAGATCGGCCTCTGAAGTATCCTTTTCGAGGATATATCCGAAGGATCGAATGCCGACCTCCTCGCAAATTTTTCTCTTGTTTCGCACATAGATCGATGATCCCGGATCATCGCCGACGAGAATGACCGCCAATCCGGGCCTTACGAAATCGGGGCTTTCCTCGTTCATTCGAACCAGTTCCCCGATTTCACCCTTGATGCGTTCCCGGATGTGTGCTGAGATTTCTTTTCCCGAAATAATCGTGGCGGGCATGTTGCTAATCCCCTTTCCGCGCTTGAATCTCAAGCCATTGTGTCTGAGTGATCAACAGTTTTCTCGGCTTACTTCCCTCAAAGGGTCCGATATATCCCTTTTCCTGCATGACGTCGATCAAACGCGCCGCTCGGGGGTACCCGATATTCATGCGCCTCTGCAAGATCGACACCGAAGCGGAGCCGGCCATCAGGATGATATCGACCGCCTGCGGCAGGAGTTCGTCATCCTCTCCCTTCGAGCGGACTGTTTCTCCTGAAGGTCCCGAGGAAGCGGATACGATCGCCTCGGCGGTTTCCGGATCGTAGGTGCCCATATTCTGAGCCTTCAGGTATTCGATGACCGCCTCGACTTCTCCGTCGGACACGAAAGCACCCTGACCACGCTGAGGTTTGGGCATGCTTTGCGGATAATAGAGCATATCGCCGCGCCCGAGGAGCTTCTCCGCACCGCCCATATCGAGGATCGTACGGCTATCCACCTGAGATGACACCGCAAACGCGATACGAGACGGAATGTTTGCCTTGATGACCCCGGTGATAACATCGACCGACGGACGCTGCGTTGCGATCAAGAGGTGGATACCCGCCGCGCGAGCCATTGCGGTCAGCCGCGCGATGGCTTCCTCGACTTCTTTGGAAGCGACCTGCATCAGGTCCGCGAGCTCGTCGATGACGATAAGGATCAGCGGCAATACCGGTTCGCGGTTGATTTTCAAGACCTCGTTATATCCTCGAAAATCGCGAACACTCGCTTCCGCGAACAGCGCATATCTTCGGGTCATCTCCCCGACCGCCCAATTCAATGTGTTCGCCGCCTTTTTGGGGTCGGTGACCACAGGTGCCAGGAGGTGCGGAATCCCGTTATACATCGATAATTCGACGACCTTGGGGTCGATCATGATCAGTTTGACCTCGTCCGGCGTCGCCTTGCAAAGAATGCTGATCAAAATCGCATTGATGCAGACGGATTTACCCGAGCCTGTGGCTCCGGCGATCAGGAGATGTGGCATCGTCGTCAGATCACAGAATATCGGATTGCCGGGGATATCTCTGCCCAGAGCGACCGCCAACGGCGAATTCAATTTGCGAAAAGAGGGAGAATCGATCAAACTGCGTAAAGAAACCGGGACGGTCTCGGCATTCGGGATCTCGATTCCGATCGCCGACTTTCCGGGGATCGGCGCCTCGATACGTACGCCGACCGAGGCCATCGCCAGCGCGAGGTCGTCCGTTAAATTGACGATCCGGCTGACCTTGATGCCGGGACCCGGCGACAACTCAAATCGAGTGATCGCGGGGCCGTGCGTGATGTTCACAATGGTCGCCTCCACGCCGAAACTGGCCAATGTGTCCACGAGTTTCTTTCCTTGAGTGGTCAGAGCGTTCTTGGACGAACGCGCCGCCTCCTCCTGACGGTCGGCTTTAAGCAGCGCGGGCGGCGCAGCGCGGTACGAAGACCGTTGCGACGAATTTCTCCCTGCTGTGCTCGGACTGCCGGAAGTAACCGTAGTCCGTCGATCGGTCACGGATTTATCGGCGGACCGATCCTCAACGGCTCGGGATGAAATCGCTTCACCGTTCGAAGTCGTTTCCGAGGATGCTTCATATTCGGAACCGTTGACATCGATCCGCTTGATCGGGATGTGATTGACGACCCGGGAAGATGTGCCTTGCGGATTTACCGTGATATCGAGCCATGTCGAATCCTTTGGCGACTGCAAAAAGCCGGGCATTTCCTTAAGCTTCGAGTCGTTTCCCGTCGGGATCGGATCCGACGCTTCGCGGATGAAATCGGTATTGACCTTTTGTGGGACCTGTATCCGAGACCCGGACGACTGTTTGGGATCCGGAACAGGAGGTTTGTTCAGGTCCATATCGAAGGGGGTGTCGCCACATCGGTACGATGATGCGGTCATCGGCGCGTCCGTTCCGTCAAGATCGATGAAGCCGGGGTGCTTTTCGTAAGGGAGTTCGTCGAACGGAGAAACGTCGATAGCGTACCCTTCATCAAAAATATCCGGCGAATCATCAAACTCTTCTTTCTCATTACCGAAATGTCCGGACGCACGTAATGATTCTCTTCCGCTTCGGATGGCCTCGGACGCGCGCTGAGTCGTCGCACGTATGGCTTCCGCCGTTCTCGACGCTGTACGGGAAACCGATATGTTAAAGATCACGATGATCTGAGCCAACGTGAAAGCGGATATGATGATGATCGCGCCGGTTTTGGCGGCGAGCAGTCTCAGTGCAAGGGCAAGAGATCCTCCGATCAATCCACCCGTAAGGATCAGTTGGTCCGGTACCTCTTTAATGATCGAGGAATCGATACCGGATTTCCACAGAACGGATATCGCCGTACTTGCCAGGGCTTCGTTGCCGGTCGAGTCCAGGCAGAGATTTCTTATGCTGTTCGGGGCGACCGTGACGACAGCCATCAGTGTGGATGCGCAAAGGAGCAACATCAGGACGGAACGGACCCGAAATGGCGCGATATTCCTGCGCTTTTCGAGGAAGTAATCAATGGACGCATAAATCAAAA
>CAYPAL010000103.1:0-4668 GCA_964408695.1 uncultured Oscillospiraceae bacterium
CCGGTGCTCCGCTCTCTAAATATTGGGTGCACAACGCGTTTGTGAACATCGATAACGAGAAGATGAGCAAGTCTGCCGGTAATTTCTTCACGATCCGGGACATTACTAAGAAATTCGAGTATCGGGTCATCCGCTTCTTTATTCTGACCGGACACTACCGGATGCCGATCAATTTCGCCGACAGCTTGTTGGAAGCTGCGGAGAACGGCCTCAACAGGATCCGTGAATCTGTCGTGAACCTGCGTTTCGCCGGTGCCGCCGAGGATCGGAAAAGTTTACAGACAGACGACCGGAGCTCATGGGAACTTATGGAGGCAATCGAAAAGGCTTCGCGGGATTTTCTCGACGCCATGGAGGATGACTTCAATACTGCCGATGCGATCACTGCGATTTTCCAGCTGGTCCGAACCGCGAATACGGCTTGTCAGAACCCGTTGGTTTCCGCCGATGCGCTTCTGTCGGCCGCCGACAAGATAATGGAACTCGGTGAGGTCTTGGGTCTTGATATTTTGGGTGAGGATGAGGATGGAGCACAAATCCCCGACGAGGTAATGCGTTTGGTCAAGAAGCGCACATTAGCCAAACAGGAAAGGGATTTTGCTCTGGCCGATCAGTTGCGCGACAGTGTGACCGAGCTCGGGTATCAGATCAAAGACACGCCGTCCGGCCCGCAGGTAACAAAGTTATGATTGTTCCGATCATCAACGACGACATCCGGGAGGTGCCCGCATCGGTTCTTGCGTACGTCGGGGACGCGGTTTTCGAGTTGTATGTCCGACTTCACATCGCGGCGCGCAATCGGAGTAAATCCGGCTCGATCCACAAACTTGCGATCGGTCTTGTCAGTGCCGCCGCTCAGGCAAAGACGGCTCGCGCGATCCTGGACATGCTGACGGAGGAAGAGCAAGCCGTCTTCAGGCGAGGCAAAAATAGCAATCCGGCGAGCTCGGCGCGCAACGCCAGCCCTTCGGACTACAAATACGCGACCGGTATGGAAGCGGTCATCGGATATCTTTTTCTTATGGACCGGCACGAGCGATTGGACGAGATCATCACCCGGATCTTCGAGATCTCGGACCGGGGCGATCCTTCCGATCAATAGTCGAATCGTATCAAAACATCGAATGCATCAAAGGAGAAAAAAATGGCGGATCAACGCAGACCCTCAGGAAATAGCCGACCGGACAGAGGCGGAGCAAGACGCTCCGAATCCAGCGGATTCGGCACGAAAAGAAACAGCGGAGAGAACAGGGCGGCCCGCCCGTCGACGGGCAGTTCGTATTCGGGACGGCGATCGCGCCCGGATTTCGAAGCACCTTCCGACGGAGCCCCGAGACGCGGCGCCGCTCCGGCTTCAGGGAAATCCTTCAAGCCGACACCGGGTGCGCGTTCTCGTTTCGAGGGACCTTCCGGCAGTCCCGCAGGCCGACGCTCCGGCCCGAGCGGTGGCAGGCCGTTCAATCAATCCTCCACGCGCCGATCGGAGCCTTATGCCACTCGTGAAATCGTTCCGCAGGAGAGAAATGCCGATGTGGAGGATGCCGCTCCCGATGATCGTTTGGAGGGCAGAAATCCGATTTTGGAAGCACTCCGCGCCGGACGGACATTCAATAAGATTTGGGTAGCCTCGTCGGAAGGATCGCGAATGGATCCGACGATCGGACGGATCATTTCGATGGCTCGTGATCAGGGAATTCCACTCGTGGAAGTGCCTCGAATGGTCTTGGACAAGATGTCATCGACTCGGATCCACCAAGGCGTGATCGCTCAAATTGCGAGTCATGATTACGTTGAGATCGACGAAATGATCGAACAGGCATCGAAGAAGGAAGGCGATCCATTTCTGGTGATGCTGGACTCGCTCAAAGATTCATATAACCTCGGTTCCGTGCTTCGGATCGCAGACGCGGCGGGAGTTGACGGGATCATCATTCCCCGTCATCGGTCGATCGGACTCGATGCGACGGTTGCCAAAGCCTCTTCGGGAGCGATAGAATATGTACCGGTAGCACGTGTCACCAACCTTTCGAGAACGATCGATGATTTGAAGAAGAAGGGCTTCTGGGTATTCGGAACCGACGCTTCCGCGGAAATGTCCTATGACAAGGCCAATTACAGCGGACCGCTTCTTCTTATTATCGGCAGTGAGGGAGAGGGCGTACACGAAAATATTCTGAGTAAGTGTGACGTCATGGTATCCGTTCCGATGGATGGGCACGTCAACAGTCTGAATGCCGCCGTTGCGGCGGGAGTCATTGTTTTCGAGGCAAAGAGACAGAGAAAGAACGCCGAGCACAAGTAAGTAATTGATCGACCGGAGGAACAGGATTTGCATCACGAGACGAAGAAAGGAATCAGAGACAAATTCCGCGCCGTTCGGATTCGTGCCACGGCAGTTTTTCTGGTCGTTATTATGTCTTTTTCCCTGATCTCCTGCTCCGATCTGAACGGCCTGATCGATCGGTTGACCGGAGGCCAATCACACCTGCAAGAGAATGAGCCGCCTGTCGGGAATTCAAATTTGATTCGCCTCATTTCCTCCTGTCTGACTGACTCGAGTCAGATCGCAACGGTCTATTCATCCGTTCCGAATCACCAATTGGACGGGATGTCGATCGCTGATTTCGAGGAATATATCGGCGTTTTGGCAAGACTCGGAGACGGGAAGGGGGCACTTCTTTCTTTTCAGATCCTGAAGGACGACAGCCGCCTAGAGATATGTGATGCTCTCATCGAAAAGCTCCCGACCGAGAAAGATCTTCTGGAAATAAGCGTTCCCGTGAAACTGGAGTATGAAGGAGCAAATGAAGGCGACTCAACGCTGATCTATTTTCAGCAAAAAGAGAACGGAACCTTTTATCTCTCGTCCGAGTGGGCGCGTCAATGTGTCGAAATGTACCGCTTTTCTGAATTGTACTTCACCGCGCTGCAAGACCAGAACGCGGACGCAGTGTATTCGATGCTTCAGAACAGCTATCATGACCGGGATTATTCCTTTTCGAACAGTACGATCCGACTGAAGGCAGAGGAAATGTGCCGATTCTATCTCTTGAGGGTAAAAACCGACTTCAAAGACTACCGCATGGCGACCGCGGATATCACGAAAATCGTCTTCGATCAACAGGGTGTTTTGGATGATGAACTTCTCGAATATGAGCCCCGCACGGTCACGATCTTAAGAAGCGATTTCGGTGTCATTGTCATCAATGACGTATTGACCGATACCCTGAAGGTCAGAGATCTGTATCTTTATGCCGGGAATACACGGACCGTGCGTATCGGAGATCATTCAAACAGCGCATATTTCGAGTCTCTGCTCGGAGACCCGTTACTGACAACGTTCAGCCGGATCGATCCGGCCGGATCGAGCGATACCGAATCGACGGACCCCGAGTATAACCTGATCGTCGATTATCAGACGGCCCGAATCAATCTCCGCGGGACCATTGATGCCAGTGGTGCCTGGGAAGGTGTGATCACCCGGATTCAGATCGGATCCACCGGGCCTGATTTTTCGATCGGAAGAAGCATTCGGGTCGGCATGACGCTCGATGAATTCATGGCATTGTATCCCTTTGCGGATGAGACGGGATTCATCCTCGTCACCGAGAGCGATGAGCAGGCGTACCGGCTCAAAATACGTCTCTCGCGCGGAGCCGGCGACGCAGTGTCCGGAATCACGTTAGAGGCTGTCTAGACGCCGAAACTCCGGGATCCGGTCAGAACATCCGATCCCGGATCTTGTCGATGTCTCTTTCGCTGAAGCCCAACTCGCGCAAATATAACTCCGCACGGCCTTCATATTGCGCGTCGATGTGATCCAGAAGGAAGCGCATGTTTTCCGCGTCGGAGCGGTACATATGGTGTGTGTTTTCCGGCATGCTCTCAAAAAAAGGATCGACCAGCGGCCGAATATACTCAAAGGACGCGGCATAATTGCCGACGATATCATCGCGGGAAACCCCGGCCAGCAGGAAAAGGATCGCCGCGATCAGTCCGGTCCGGTCCTTTCCGTGCATGCAGTGAAAAACGACGGCACCCTCCGGTGCGGTGATGATCGTTCGAAAAACCTCAATCAGCGCTTCTCGGGAATGCTCGAGCATCATAATATAAAGATGACCGAGTCGATTCTCGACCAGATACCCCATTGTCGGGTCGTCGCGATCCTCGGGATCGATGGCGATCAGAGGTATGTTTCGAAAAAGGATCTCGGGCCGGTGGATAA
Source organism: uncultured Oscillospiraceae bacterium (assembly GCA_964408695.1). Lineage (GTDB taxonomy): Bacteria > Bacillota > Clostridia > Saccharofermentanales > Saccharofermentanaceae > JAAYCT01. Next base: position 4,226 of record CAYPAL010000103.1, read on the forward strand.
ACGGGTTGCCTGTGCGTTCCATCTCCTGAGGGGAACGAAGGTCGATGACGGTCCGGACCGAGTAAGCGATCAGTTCGTCCACACTCTTTTCGTCCAGTGCCGCCGGCGAATCGGAACGGATAAAGCGCTTATACGCCGTCCGCTTTCCGGATCGGGTCATCATGCCGCCCATATCACGGGCGTTGTATAAGTGCGGAAGCACCAACCGGTTGGTCTCGGGTTCCATGATCATTTGTGTAACATACCGCCTGTCCTGTCATTCGTTTATAAAGCCGCGCATAGCCAATACGCATCTCCAGACTAACAATACCATCACGGATAGAAGAAGTTCAAGCGGGCGGAGCGAAACCCGATCGTTTAGCAAGGGATCATGACATGTCGGGCGAATTTCGAAACTTGACCGTACCGTGCGGCTTTTCGAAAAAATGGAGCGAGGTTCTCCA
>CAYPAL010000104.1:0-4648 GCA_964408695.1 uncultured Oscillospiraceae bacterium
AAACGTGCGTTCAAATTGGCCCCCGTCGAGAAAGTCATGGCCGATCTGGTGTAAATCAAGGCGGGTATTATAGGTACATGATCGAGTCGGTGAATAACGTGCTTTATGAGTGTTAGAAGTATGCTTAACGCCCAATTAACCCTACAATCAAGAATTTGACTTCTGCTGAAAATATTCTCCATCCCGTATAAATGACCAGACGTTTCGAGGAGGTAAAAAATCATCTATGGAAAACCGGAGTTTTCCATAGATGGCATCTGATTTGGTGCGGACGACAGGACTTGAACCTGCATGCTCTCGCACTGGAACCTAAATCCAGCGTGTCTGCCAATTCCACCACGTCCGCATGAGTTGAGCAGTAACTATACTAGCATTATTTTAGAAAAATTCCTATCATTCGGAAGCGAGGTAGGAATATAAACCAATGCGAGACTATTTTACAATAAACAGGACAGTTTTCAACAGGGGATCATATCCTTTCACCGTGTGAGCACTTTTACTCGTTTTCTTCCGGATAATACTGATTGGCCGGGAAGATGTTTTCTCCCGGAGGCATTTTTGCGAGGAACTCATACACCGGGTCGTAATCAAATACATAAACATCCGGACGATTGGGGTCACTGCCGCTGACTCCTTGAGCCACAGCGGCGTCGTGGATATCCGGGACATCGAATTTGACGCGAACAGTGAGAAGACAGTCGCCTTCTTCACCGTAGTAATAACTCTTATATGTCGTGCCGGAGTCGGTATTGTCCGGTTTTAGATACACTCGAATGATCGTCTCATCCCCGGGCTTCAGAGAAGGGACCGGCAACGTTACATATTCGTAAAATTTATAGTGTGGGGCGCGAACCGGATAGAAACTAGCAGTCAGCGTTCCGGTCGGACTACTGACTCCGTGTTGATTATAAACGCGAACATCAATATAGGCCGGACGGTAGGCCGCTTTGGATGCGGGCTTCAGAAAATCAACATTCAAGGGATTGATGCGATTCATCTCGGCAAGCGATTCGATGCGATTCTTCACTTCATTGGTCACCTGATTTTGCACCTCGATCGGAATCTCGTCGACGGGCACCCCGATCGCAGCGCCGGTTTCGGCCAATGCTACCTTCAGGCAATAATCGAGACCCTCTCCGGCCATCGTTTCAAAATCAGGTAAGTTCGGAGGAAGACCGATCGAAGCCAGGCCGACATCGATCAGTTTTGTGACGGCCTTTTCGATGAGGTTGCGCGCATCCTCTCCGAGGAAAGTGAATCGATCGGCGATAAAGACAGCGACTCCGCTCTTTATTCCATTGTAAGCACTTCGAATCCCGTCGTACGTCTGTTTAGCGAGCTCAACAAATTCGTTCCATAACTGAGACCACGCGCTTTCGGTGAGTGTCAGATGAAACCAGGCCCCGACCGGAAGCATCGCATCCAAGGTGGCTTGATACGACTCCCTTGTCGTCTGAGGGTAAAGTTGCTTATGAAGACTGTAGGGAAGCAGAAAATCTCCCGTCTTATTGTTGGTGATCGAAAAGCACATTTCCTCGGCCTGAATGGGCCGGGTCACCTCGAAGTATTGATCGCTCTTATAAATCGGCCATTGAGTCGTAATATAGCGCTGCAAATACGTATACGGGGCATAAGATTTGACAGTAACCTCCTCCGGCTCGGGATCCGGCGGATCGTAGGATACCGCGGCGAAGACAAGCGGATCGCCGGTATAGTAGATCGGAATCGTTTCGGAAATGACCGGACGCAACGATCCGGGCGGCCCGTCGGGAACATAGCAGACTGCCCGCAGATAATAGCGAATGGTTGAACTCCCTAAAGACTCGGCAGAAGGCGCAAAATCCGTAAAATTCCAGTGGTAGTAACGCGTGGTCGTTGTATAGACAAGTCCGGAAACCTTGCTGCGGCAAATAAGGCCGGCGGGCTCGGAAAAATCACTCATGCTCTTTGATTCAAAAGGAATGGACGAGAGCTGCAAGTCAATTTCTACCGAGTCAGGCGGGACATTTTCCATGGATAAACTCCAATAACCTGCACTCTCCGCCCAGACTGCGAGCCCCTTTTCGGTAAGGACCTCGAACGGACCGTCCGGTTTCTTGGGGCACTCGATATTAATGGACTTTTCGACCGGAATACCGGCAATCTCCTGAAAGCCGAGATCCAGCTCCGGCTCTCCGTATATGATCTGAATGCCATTCCCCGGTGTAGCGACCGGATGTTCGCTCTCATCCAGTGCAATCAAGCGTATGTACAAAACACGTCGACTTTGGGGCAACAATACTTTATCGGGAACCGGCTCGAATTCCGATCCCTGATTCGGAAGAATTTCGGAAGGCTTCATTCCGTCCACGATCTCATAGCGACTCAAAAGAGATGCAAAATCAACGGAAAATTCAGAGGCATTAGCATCCATTTTACCCGTAGCGATCAGGCCGGGGATTATTTCGGGAAGAGAATCGGTATCACAGGAGAACGGTAAGGTGGAGATTTGCCAAATATACGAAGCGACGTTGCTCAGATCATGTTCGATCGAAAACCAACGCGTTGCGTTCCCTTCGGAGGAAATGAAGGCGTTATCGGCCGGTATATAAACCGGCGGCGGAACCGGGATCGCGGTGGGTGTGGGCGATGGCGTGGGGGAGGGTGTAGGTGTGGGCGTAGGGGTGATGATGCTGAATTCCGGAGACAGACCGTATCCAAGATAACTACTGGAGACATATATATCAACTCGGAAAATACACTGCTCTGCCGGGGTAACGGGAAGAGTGAACGTATAAGTTGTTTCTGTTAAGCCCTCCGAAAGAAGATTGTAGGTAGAACCGCCGTCTATACTGAGATGAACATCGAATTTCGGAGTGCGGCCGATATCATCCACAGACCATTCAAGCGTAAATGATGTGCCCGCAGTCAGCCGGCTGTCGGAAACAGGGCTCGTAACCGTGATCCAGGTGACGGGAATCGGTGTCGGTGTCGCAAACGGAATAATGAAGGACGGAGCCGGTGTTAAAATCGGAAGGATGAACGAGGGAGTAGGTGTTACCAAAGGAATAATGAAGTCCGGTGTGGATGGCTGGATGACAGAAGGCTCTGGAATCGGTTCAATCTCGGAGGGGACGATGTTGACTTCGGGCGGGGCAATTTCAATGGGAAAGCCCGGTCGCCCGGGTTTATCGGAGATGAGAATGGTTATGGGAGACGGGCAAGAAGGGTCACCGAGAACTGCCGGGTCGGTGAGTTGATCCAGATTATGTTTCTGATCAACATCTGAATCTTCAAAAACCAAAGCGTCCGGCTCCACACCGGGAATATCCGACGGATCGACGATGACGGCCGAAGCAGTGGAAGTGATCCCGGAAATCATTTTGGGAACGCATCGTGTGGCAAGAAACATGATGAGCAGAAGGATCAACACGACAAAAACGATAATTGCCGAAACGATGAGTATTTTCTTTCTCGAAAATCTGGCCATCTTGTCCTCGATTTCAGGTAATCCGCTAGTACTTCTTCTTCATCTCGACCCAATTAACCGATTCGAAGGCTTTGCTTTGTGTTGCAAAAGTGTCACGACTGTCGTTTGCGTTTACGAACGCCGCTTCATTAACGACCGAGTACTCGACCTCCGTACCGTCCGGGCGAATGTAGGTGTCGACGCCGCGGTTGGCCTCGCTCAGTTTATCAAAGACACTGCCGCCCGAAGACTGTTGCGCAGCGTAGCTCGCGCGTCTGGCCTTGTGCTCCCGATCCGAATTCGCGAGCCACGCTTGATTGTAAGCAGCGTAAGACGCTTGCTGCTCCTGCATTCTCCTCTGATGTGCCTCGAATTCACTGTGTTGGCGGCTCTCCAGATAACCGAGGATCCGGTTTCTTTCTTCGATCATCCGGGTTGCGACCGCCGGTGCGGACTGCATCGAGGAACAGAACATTACGAGGTTATCGTAATGGTTCTCGAAAAAATCAGCCGGCGCCCTTAGCGTCAACACATACAATGCGTCCCAGAACACAGAGGAACTCATACCGCTGAAGAAAAGCATCGGCGCTCCGAAGGATATCTTAACGCCGCTTATGACTGTCGCGACTGCTTGACGCATCTCGACCCCGTTTTCGAGAAAAGAATAGACCCGTGTCATCCCGTTATAGAAGGCTTGGTCGACGCCCGAGCGCACGCCGGGAGGGGTCTTGGCGCGTAATATGGATGTGGTCTCTTCAAAGATCTGTCTGCGCTTCGCCTCTTCGTCCTCGGGTGGAAGTTTCGGAAGTGGTCGCGTGTCGATAAGCTGCATGGACGCTCCTTGCGGAATATCGATCGCCATCAACGCATCGGCGTACTCCGCGGGATTTCGTAGCCGCATCATCGGCATCATTTCGGCTTGATCGAAACCGCCCTCATTATGACGCTCCACCGAGCTCGTGACGACTTCTTTGAAGGATGCTCCGGATTGGTAGCGGATCAAAGCGGACCGGTCCGGCGCGTTCGCGCGGACGCGCAGGCAAAACGGCCAGTTCGCGCTTTGAAGACGGCTCTCGATCGAGCCTTCCGCGAGCCACCCGCGCGGAAGTTTGATATAGCAGAGTTCGGCACCCGTATCCCGGTCAAAGATCGTTCTCCGACCGTCCGGCTGAGTGTTCGGGTCGGGCTCATAGACGTTGA
>CAYPAL010000105.1:0-4642 GCA_964408695.1 uncultured Oscillospiraceae bacterium
TTTATTGGGCAACGTATCACTTTATAACAGCATTTATTTATTGGGCGACGGGGCGTTCTCACCGCCGCAAACCGAAACCGGTGATCTCCTCTGATTTGCGTCATGATATAATGAGTCCGTGGGGGATTTTTGACGTGAAAGGATCGGGAATGCCCGGAGCATTTCTCAAGGTGCGTTTATGAAAGCTCTATTCATCGGCGGGACCGGAACCATCAGCATGTCCATCACCCGCGCTTTAGCCCGGACGGATTGGGAACTCACCTTAGTCAACCGGGGAAATCGGGTCGACGATGTTCCCGAGAACATCCGCCAGATCACCTGCGACATCAATAACGAAGACGAACTGCGCGCCTTGATCGAAGGCGAGAGTTTCGATGTTGTCGCGGACTTTATCGCTTTCGTTCCCGAGCAAGTACATCGGGACGTCCGGCTTTTCGAGGGGCGATGCGGCCAGTATGTCTTCATCAGTTCCGCGTCGATCTATCAGAAACCGCTTTCTCACTACGCCATTACCGAAAGCACGCCGATCGCAAATCCGTACTGGAAATATTCACAGGCCAAAATCGCCTGCGAGGATTACCTTGTCGGGCAGTATCGCCAAACCGGGTTTCCGATCACCATCGTCCGGCCGAGCCACACCTATGCGGACGGCTCGATCCCCTTATCCTTCCACAGCCCCAAGGGTTGTTGGACCGAGATCGATCGGATGCGGTCCGGAAAGCCCGTGATCCTCCACGGAGACGGAAGTTCCCTTTGGACGGTGACGCACAGCATCGATTTCGCCAAGGGTTTTATTGGATTGATGGGAAATATCCACGCGATCGGAGAAGCGGTGCATATCACCTCCGATGAGTCGCTTACCTGGAATCAAATCTACAGAAGTATCGGAAAAGCGCTCGGCGTTGAGCCCACCCTTGCGCACATTTCCACGGATATGCTCGTTCGACTGGACTCCTCGCTGGACGGACCCTTGAACGGCGATAAGGCGCACAGCGTCGTTTTCGACAATTCCAAGATCAAGCGCCTCGTGCCGGGCTTCACGGCGACCATTCGATTCGACGAGGGGATCCGTCAGTCCGCGGACGCTCTGATGGCGCGACCGGAGCTTCAGATATTCGATCCGGATTGGGATGCGTGGATCGATAAGGTCCTGATGCTCAGTTTTCGGGACTCGTCATGACATAATGCTCTTCCACGTATTTGATGGCCGGAGTCAGGCTCGGAAATACCCGGTCTTCTCCGATCTGCGCCAAAACTCCGGTTCGCGAGAGCAGGTCCATCGGCTGTTTCGGGACGCCGGTCAGTATGACGTCGATCGACTGTTTTTTACAGCGCTTGATCAATCCTCGAAAAGCTTGAAGCGCGGTGGCATCCATCGCCGAAACGTGCTTCATCTTGATGATCAGCACTTCCGTCTTGTCTCCGACCTGTGATGAGGCGTCCATGAATTTGTCCGCCGCTCCGAAGAAAAACGGCCCGTTGATCTCGTAGATCAATATGTGTCGGTATTGCTTACCCTCCGGCAGTTTGGCTTCTTCTTCCTCCGCGGCCGTCGATATCGCTCCCGTAAGGATCTCCTCCCCGGCATCCATGTTTCGAACCTTGACCTCGGAGACATCGGCCATTCGTTTCATGAACAGGATCGCGGCGAGGACGATACCGATCTGGATCGCCAGGACCAGATCGAAAAGCACCGTGATGAAAAAGGTCGCCAGCAGGATAAGAATATCGCTTTTGGGCGCCTTCATCAGATCCGCGAAGGCTCTCCACTCGCTCATGTTGTACGCGACGATGATGAGCACGGCCGCAAGGGCGGTCAGCGGGATCAGCTTGGCAAGCGGCATAAGAAAAAGAAGTACCAGCAAAAGGATAACGGCGTGAACCATGCCGGCGACGGGCGTCCGCCCGCCGTTCTTGATGTTGGCGACGGTTCGGGCGATCGCTCCGGTCGCGGGGATCCCGCCGAAAAGCGACGATCCGATGTTCGCGATGCCCTGAGCGATCAACTCGGTATTCGAGCGATGCTTACTTCCGATCATTCCGTCCGAAACGACGGCACTCAGCAGTGACTCGATCGATCCCAAAAATGCGATGGTAAATGCCGGCCCGATCAGCGCGGAGACCTTTTCGAGCGAAAAAGCGGGCGGCGTAAAAGGCGGAAGCGATGAAGACAAATCAGTAAACATGCTTCCGATGGTCGGGACATCCAATCGAAAAACCGCGACGATCGCCGAGGTAATGACCAGGGCGATCAACGTTCCCGGGATCCTCTTGGTGATCTTCGGCCAGACGATCATGATCAGGAGGGCAAGCGCCCCGATACCCAGTACCGTCCAGCGGATCGAGGAAAAGTTTAGAAAATACGCTTCCCATTTACCGATAAATTCGGGCGGCAACGCTCCGGTATCCATGCCCGTAAAATCTTTGATCTGCGAGGTGAATATGCTGACCGCGATCCCTCCGGTAAAGCCGGTGGTGATCGGGTAAGGAATAAACTTGATGACCGAGCCGAGTTTGAACAAGCCGAAAAGCACCAGCATGATCCCGGCCATCAGCGTCGCGAGCATCAGACCGTCAACGCCGAACTCGGTAACGATACCGTACACGAGCACCATAAACGCTGCGGTCGGTCCGCCGATCTGAACGCGGCTCCCGCCCAGAAGCGAGGTCAGGAAACCCGCGATGACGGCCGTGTAGATACCCTTCTCGGGCGAGACACCGGAAGCGATGGCCAGCGCGATCGACAGCGGCAGGGCGATGATCGCGACGATCACTCCGGCGACCACGTCCTTGACGAATTGCTCCCGCGTATAACCCTTCATGGTGGAGAGGATTTTGGGATTAAAAATGTTCTGCATGGGTACTCGATCCTTCCGACGGCATCATATGTTGGAATGAATGCTTTCAGGTTCGAAATATATGCGTTTTGATTGATGGTGTCAACGGTTTTCGAGCACAATAAAAGCCCGGAAAATCCGGGCTTTTATGGACATTATGACAGAGAGGCCGGTCAGTCCATTTTCTTGGTCGTTTTGAATTGGACCACGATTCCGGCAACGATCAAGACGACGGTCAAGAGGGACGACAGCACGACACTCTCGCCGCCGACCGTAAAATTGGCGATGACCGTCTCTGCGCTCAGATCCAGTTGATCGAAGCTTTCCAAGATCGATACGAGACCCTGCGCCGACAAAAAAGCGCCCATGACCGCCGTGAACACAATGATCGCGGGCTTCTGGAGCACGCATACGATAATTCCGACCACGATGCCCGCGATCAGCGCGGCAATCAGTACCACACCCAGCTTCTCTCCATCCGTATCACCGGGGAGAAATTCCAATGCCTTGTTGATCAGATCACCGACGGTCCCTTTGTCCGCAACCTGATAATCGGTGATGAAGTCCGTACCCCCGACAATAGCGGTCTTCCCGAGGATGGTCTTGATAAACGCCGCAACACCTACGCCTCCGAAGCCCAGAAGAAAAGTCTTCAGGATGATAAACGCGGTGAATAAAGCAGAGATATAGAACAGTGCGACCTTATAGATCGAATAGGACAAAAATGCCAAAAGAAGGCCGCCCAAGCCCATAAAGGCTATAAGCCAGATCCCGTTATCGGCATCCGGTAAGTGCTCCGCGACAAACGGATAGATGAAATATCCGATGGCCGCGCCGATCGCAAATCCGCCGAGCGCCATCGCGACCCGAAAGAATCGGTATCCCATGAAGCAAAGAATAATGCCCAGACCCAGTGAAACCGCCAGTGTAAACGTTAACATTTTTCTTCTCCTCTCGTGACGGGTCAATAAAGATGCAAAATCATTATATCATTCCGACCTAAAGGTGATCACATAATATCCGGTGTTATCTTCCGAAACGGTAATTTCGGAAGCGCCTTCCGGGACCAGCAGATCCGGTCCCGTCTGCCGGCTGACAACATATCCGTCATATCGATAAAACCCGCCCGGCTCCAAGCGCTCGATGTACTCCTCCAACGTCAGGTGATTAAGCGTAATATACCGCGCATGCGGTTGTCCGACATACCGGATGTGCCACGGCTCGTAAGGAAAACCGGTCACATCCTCCTTGCCCTTCGGATAGCGGATGATGAAGCCGTACTCGTGGCAATGCTCGTTAACGAATTTTCCGGCGTCCGACTTCAGAAATCCCGCCCCGGCATACTCAAAAACGTAAACATCCAACGCCAAGCCCGAATGGTGCTCGCTTCTGCCGGGCTCGGCGGCGATCGTCGGATCCTCCTCGAAAAGCACATGCTGATCATCAAAGGACCGATACGAGGACATAACATACATATTATCGTCCGTTTCAGCTTTCACCGCGGCGCTGAGTCTCGAATAGTCCTCGTGCATCGCGCGGTTCATCGGCACATCGGTTTCCTTATAATTCCCGATCGAAAAAGCGCGATCCTCCGGGACAGGTCGTTCGTTATTGATGAGGAACAGCGACTCGTTGACGACGATCCCTCTTTCTTCGAGGTCCCCGTCGTCGATCGAAAAGGCGCTCAGTTCCTCCGGAGCGTATTCCACGCGAACCCATTCCGTGCCTTTTTTCGCAAATATCGGCCAACGGTCCGGGCCACCGAAAGTGAAGAATATCCAGACCGATCCGAGAACGACGATGAG
>CAYPAL010000106.1:0-4596 GCA_964408695.1 uncultured Oscillospiraceae bacterium
GTCCTTTTCGTCAATAAGGAGACACTCAACGCTTTGATCGAAAGAAGCCCGGTCGTGAAGGGCAACTTTTTACGGATCCTGTCGGACCGGGTATTGGAACAGAACAAGCGCATCGCTCTTCTTTCACAGAAGAGTATCCGTCAGAAGATCGCATACTATTTGCTTGATCTTCGAAGCGAAAAGCTCGGTGCTTCCGCGGACGGCGACACGGTTCGTCTGCCGGTCTCCAAGGAGGTCATCGCCAAGCTTCTCGCTATGCCGAGACCCTCCTTTTCGAGAGAATTGATCCTGATGAAGAAGGACGGAATCATCGACTTTGACGGGAGAAACATTACACTTCTGAATATCGCGAGGCTTGAGGCCGAAGTCGTTGAAGGCCTTCAGTACAGCGGTTGATCTTTACTCCTGTCCTCTCCGAAAATCAATTGAATTTATGAATTTCTTTCGTGTTCGAGTGTTTGATTCTTGGACTCGTTGGCATATAATAGCAGTATGTTTTCGAAGAAACGAGAACAAATGAACTTGTATGAGGTTCTCATGGATTTATTGAAGAGCAGGATCGTTTCCGAGGGCAGAATCATCGGGACCGACATTCTCAAGGTCGACAGTTTCCTAAATCATCAGATCGATCCGCAAATCATGCAGGAGATCGGTAAAGCTTTCGCGGAGGCCTTCTCCGATGAAGGCATCACCAAGGTGCTGACGATCGAGAGTTCCGGTATCGCTCCTGCGTTGAGTACCGCGCTGTGCCTCGGGGTACCGGTGATTTTCGCGAGGAAAACGACCTCGCGAAACTTGGATATCGATACGTATGTTTCGTCCGTCCACTCCTTTACCAAGGGTACGGATTACGTCATTCGAGTCAGTAAGCGCTATTTGAACGAGAAGGACGTCGTTCTCCTGATCGATGACTTTTTGGCCAAGGGGTGCGCGCTGAAGGGGCTGATCGATATCGTCGGTCAGTCCGGAGCAAAGCTCGCCGGTGCAGGAATCGTCATCGAGAAGGGATTTCAAGAGGGCGGCGCACTGATTCGTGGTATGGGCATTCGGGTTCATTCCCTGGCCATAGTAAATGAAATGTCGGAGAAGGAGAATCAAATCACCTTCAAAGACGAGGACGACTCGTAAGAGTAGAGGAGGATGGTCTATGAAAAAATTACTTTCTGTTTTTCTGGCTGTTGTAATGATCTTCAGCATTGCCGCGATCGCGGGGTGCGCGGAAAAGAAGGATGAAGCGTTGAAGGTCGGTGTTCTTTACATCTCACCGAAGGACGACGGCGGATACTCGCAGGCACATGCGGAGGGTATCGCCGCCGCTAAGGCCGTGCTGGGCGAAAAGATCTTGATCAGTGAGATCGAGAATGTCAATGACACGGATGTCACCGCGACGAATAACGCGATCGAGAACCTTGTCAACGAGGGCTGCAAGCTGATTTTTACAACCAGCTACGGATATATGGATCCGACGGTCGCCGCCGCCGCCAAGTATCCGGATGTTAAGTTCTGTCACTGCTCCGGATATAAGACCAATGACAAGAATATGGATGCGTATTTCGGTCAGATCGAGACCGGTCGTTACCTCGCGGGCATCGTTGCCGGCCTGATGACCGAGAACAATAAACTCGGATATGTTGCCGCTTTCCCGATCCCCGAAGTCATTCGCGGAATCAATGCCTATACGTTGGGCGCCAAGTCCGTGAACCCGGACGTGACCGTTCAGGTCGTATGGACCAACACCTGGTTTGACATGGCAGTCGAAAAGGCTTCCGCCGAGGCTCTCCTTGCGGAAGGCGTCGATGTTATGGCTCAGCATCAGGATTCTCCCGCCGCCATCACGGCTGCGGAAGCCGCCGGTGCTTACGCGATCGGTTATGACCTCACCTATGCGGGAGCTCCGGATGCTTATCTCACCGCACCGCTTTGGGGATGGGGAGTCTATTATACATACAAGATCCAACAGGTCCTGGACGGCAATTGGAAAATCGAGAATTATTGGGGCGGAATGAAAGAAGGTGTAGCTAAGTTGGATGCCCTTTCCCCGCTGGTCAGTGATGAGGCGAAAGCGGCCGTTGAGGCTGCCAGACCGACGGTTACCGAGCAGGGCAACGCATTCGTGTTTGCCGGACCGATCTATGACCAGGACGGAAATTTGAAGGTTGAAGAGGGTACCAGCCTTTCTTATGAAGACCAGATGGGCATGATGTGGTTTGTTCAAGGAGTGATCGGCTCGATAGAATCCTGAGTTGATTCTGTTTCAACGATATGTTACACGGCATCCGGGGTGAAAGCCCCGGATGCCGTGAAATAATAAAGACAAAGATCGGAGAAGCGACTGATGACTCTTCCGAGCGATCAAAACGAGGCGTTGGCATTTTCGATGCAAGGGATATCCAAATCCTTCGGCTCGGTCTGCGCCAACGAGCAAATCGATTTTATAGTTCGGCAGGGTGAAATTCATGCGCTTCTCGGCGAGAACGGTTCCGGGAAAAGCACACTGATGAATATTTTGTCCGGTGTATATCGACCCGATTGCGGATCGATGGAGGTATTCGGAAAAAACAGAGTTTTCCATTCTCCGGGTGACGCGATACGGTGCGGGATCGGAATGGTCTATCAGCACTTCAAATTGGCTGAGTCTCTGACGGCGACGGATAATATCATGGCCGGTCTGAGTCGGACGCAAATCGCGGATGCGATACGTAGCGTCAGCCAAAGGGCAGATCCCGAGGGATCTGATGCAAAGGGTACACTGCCGATTCGATCGTCCGGTTATCGTAGAAACTGGAAAAGTGACTTGGTCCGTCGGTTTGCTTCACGTTTTCATGTTGAATTTGATCCGGATAAGCCTGCGTCACAATTATCCGTCAGTGAGAAACAGTCTGTAGAGATCATCAAGGTCCTGATCCGGGGGGCAAAGATCCTGGTCCTGGACGAACCGACGGCGGTCCTGACTCCGCAGGAGACCAAGAGGCTTTTCGGCGTTCTTCGAAACATGCGTGATCAGGGCTGTTCCGTCGTTTTCATCAGTCATAAGCTCGGCGAGATCATGGATCTCTGCGACCGCGTCACGGTCCTTCGAAAAGGAAGAAGCGTGGATACGCTCGTGGTCTCCGAAGTCGATACTTACGACCTGGTTGAAAAGATGGTCGGTCATAAGATCGAGTTGGAAATCGCCCGTCCGGATCCGAATCCGGAGCATGAGGAATGTTTGCGGGTCGACTCTCTTTCGTATTTAGACGAGAAAGGTGTTCGCAAGCTTTCCGGAGTCTCCTTTTCGACCTGTTACGGAGAAATACTGGGTGTTGCCGGACTGGCCGGGGGAGGTCAGAAGGAACTCTGCGAGGTCATTGCGGGGATCATCCGGCCCGCCGGAGGATCGATCGCCGTTGACGGAGAGAAAATTACGGGACTTTCACCGCGAAGTATTTCGGCAAAAGGGGTATCGATGTGCTTCATCCCCGAGGATCGACTGGGCATGGGCCTGGTCGCGTCCATGGGCATGGTCGAAAATGTTCTCCTTAAGGAATATGCTTTTCAGAAGGGCATATTTATTCGTTCGGACGCGGCGCGGAGAAAATCCGAGCAAATCGTCGAAGAACTGGACATTCTTACTCCGAGTGTATCCCATCCGGTCCGCCTTCTTTCCGGGGGTAACATCCAGAAAGTCATCCTCGGTCGGGAGATCCATCTGAGGCCCAAGTTGATGATCGCCGCCTATGCCGTACGCGGACTGGATATTCAGTCGTCCTATACCATTTACCGACTTCTGAACGAGCAGAAGTCGAGAAATGTCTCTGTGCTGTACATCGGAGAGGATCTTGATGTGTTGATCGCTCTTTGTGACCGGATCTTGGTCCTTTGTCAAGGTGAAAATATGGGGATCGTCGACGCGAGGAGCACAACGAAGATCGAACTCGGGCAGATGATGTCCGGGACGAAACTGGAGGTCTTAAGATCGGGGGTGGATTATGTTTCGAATCGCTAAACGCGAAAAATCCTCCCTTTCCGATTCTTTTTTGTATCGCATTCTCGGGTTTATCGTCGGGATGGGCTTATCGATGTTGTTTATCGGAGCCCTGGGTCATAATCCTTTCAAAGCAATGATAACCCTGCTATCGGGAGCGTTCGGGACCGGCAATGCGTTTCGTAATACGCTCACGTTTGCGATCCCCCTGGCAACCACAGCCCTGGGCCTTTCTGTCGCTTTTCGCATGAAATTCTGGAATATCGGCGGCGAGGGCCAGTTGCTGATGGGCGCGACCGCCGCGATGTGCATATCGATGATCACCGGTCCGAATACATCCGGATGGATACTGATCCCGACGATGTTGATCGCGGGTTTTATCGGAGGCGCCATCTGGGCGATGATCCCGGGAATCTTTCGCATTCACCTGCGCACCAACGAGACTCTTTTTACGTTGATGATGAACTATCTGGCGATCGAATTTGTGAAGTATCTGTATTATGATCGATGGAAAGACCCCGCAAGAAGCGGTTTTCCGGGAATAATGAGCATTCAGACTCAAGCCTTTCTTCCTCGCGTGATGGGTGTGAGCGCCGGAGTTCTGATCCCTGTGATTTTAACGGTCATCGTAT
>CAYPAL010000107.1:0-4570 GCA_964408695.1 uncultured Oscillospiraceae bacterium
GCCTTTCAACCGGTTCAGCAGTTTGGATACACGACCGGTAAGAATTCTACGGATTCGGCAATGATCATCGATGCCATGGATATTCTTTACTCGGAGAAGGTCGACGGCTTCTGCATCGTTTCAAGCGACAGTGATTTTACGCGACTTGCGACCCGTTTACGCGAGGCCGGAAAGATCGTTTTCGGTATAGGGGAGAAGAAAACTCCGACATCCTTTATTGCGGCCTGTGACCGCTTCATCTATTTGGAGATCCTCGGTGCGCGACCCGAAGAGGAGCCGGTTGTCGAAAAGAGGGGGGCGCGTCTTTCCAAGTCCGGCAAGGAACATAAAGAAGAAAAGATAAGCGGCGATACCGCCCGTTCAATCCTCCCGATCGACGATGATACGATCGACTTGATCGCATCGTCCATATCGGACCTGGCCGACGACAACGGCTGGGCTTTTCTCGGAGCGGTCGGCAGTTTGATCCTGAAGAAACGTCCCTCGTTTGATTCCCGAAACTACGGATTTTCGAAGCTTTCTCAGATGATTCGCACGATCGACGGGATTCAGAGCCAGGAGCGTATCAACGAGAAAAACCCACAGGTCACGCTGGTATATATTCGAAATATTGAGGACGAGTAATGATGAGGCGCGGCAGCGGCGTTCTTCTCCACATATCATCTCTTCCCGGTCCTTACGGCGTCGGCTGTTTCGGGCAGGAGGTTCTTGATTTTGCGCGCATGCTTTCGGAAGCCGGCATCTCCTATTGGCAGGTCCTTCCCTTTTCTGTGCCGGGAGAAGGCGATTCGCCGTACATGAGTGTCTCGGCGTTTGCCGGCAATCCGATGCTGATCGATCCGGAAGAATTGGTCGACCGCGGCTGGATCACGAGCGGGGAGCTGAGCGAACTGGAATCGACGGGAAACGCTCTCGCGGCGGATTTTGACCATTGCCGGAAGAAACGCTCGATACTCTTGCGTAAAGCGTATCAACGGATCTCTGCAACGACGCGAAAAGCGATCGAAGAATTCACCGATGAGCGTGAATGGGTCCAGGACCTGGCACTCTTTCTTATGCTTCGCGCGATGAACGGAGGAGGTCCGTGGTGGGAATGGAAGGACGAGGACTTGCGACGTCATGATCCCTATTCACTGGCTGCAATACGCGATCGATACCGGGAGGAATATTTATTTTACGCCTTTGTTCAGTATCTTTTTTTTACTCAATGGAGCGCATTGAAGAAAGAGATCAATGCCCTTGGTATCAGCGTCATCGGCGACATTCCGATTTATGTTTCCAGAGATTCCGTCGATGTCTGGGCCCATCGTCCGTTGTTTCAAATCGATGATCGTTTGAATTTTCTAAACGTCGCCGGAGTCCCGCCGGATTATTTTTCGGAGAAGGGGCAATTATGGGGAAACCCGTTATACAATTGGGCGGCGCACGCGGATGAGGATTACCGGTGGTGGAGAAGTCGACTGTCCAATAATTTCGAATTATATGACCTGTTGAGGATCGATCATTTTCGGGGCTTCAGTTCATACTGGAGCGTCGGATTCGACCGGAAGGACGCGATCGTCGGCACATGGGAGAAGGGTCCGGGACAGGCATTTTTCGACCGGTTGCAGTTGGACTTTCCGGAGGCGCCGATTTTCGCGGAGGACTTGGGTGAGGCGACCGAGGATCTTCAGAATTTTCTGGATTCGACCGGATTCCCCGGTATGCGCGTTTTTCAGTTTGGTTTTGACGAGGAAGAGGACAATAAGCATCGTCCGCATAACTATTCGAAATCCTGTGTTGCCTATTCCGGGACGCACGACAACGACACCTCCCTTGGTTGGTATTCCGGTCTTCCGGAGGAGAGCGTGCAGGCGGTAAGAGCTTATTGCGGGTTGGATTTACGCGAGGCTGAGCCGGATGAGCCCGAGGCGGTTTGCAAGGGGATCATTCGGTCTGTGATGCAATCACACGCGGATCTGGTCATTTTTCCGGTTCAGGATATCCTTCATATGGACTCGTCCAGGAGAATGAATATTCCGGGCACGCAGACCGGCAACTGGGGTATTCGCTTCCTGCGCGAGGAGCTTGCCCGGGCCGACCTGAGATGGCTTATGAGAATGAATCGGCTTACCGGCCGAATTTAAGGAGGGCGAGATGAGCGGATACATTCTTGCGATCGACCAGGGGACGACCAGTTCCCGATGTATGATATTTGACGACAGAGGGCAATCCGTTGGTTCCGGTAATGCCTCCTTCAAGCAGTACTACCCGCAACCGGGTTGGGTCGAGCACGACCCTGAGGATATTTTCGCGTCTGTCATTACCTCAATGAATCAAGCCCTCGACCGCAGTGGTCTGGATTCGGCCTCGATCGCCGCGATCGGGATCACCAACCAGAGGGAAACGACGGTGATTTGGGATCGCTTGACGGGGTTACCGATCTATAACGCGATCGTCTGGCAATGCAGGCGATCTGCGCAGATCTGTGAGGATTGGAAGAACAGCGGATGGGAGCCGGAGGTTCGCGAGCGGACCGGACTAGTTATCGACGCGTATTTTTCTGCCGGAAAGATCAAGTGGATCCTCGAAAATGTCCCCGGTGCCCGAGCGAAAGCCGAAGCGGGCAATCTATTGTTCGGCACGGTTGATTCCTGGTTGGTGTACCGGTTGACCGGCGGGCAGTCGCATGTAACGGATTTTTCCAATGCGTCCAGAACGATGATTTTTAATACCGACACCCTTTCTTGGGATGAAGAGCTCTGCCGGCGTTTTGGGATCCCCGTTAAGCTTTTGCCGAAGGCACTTCCGTCGTGTTCGGAGTTCGGATCGGTCGCCTCGGGTATTCCCGGTCTGGAGCGGCTTACGGGTGTTCACATCACCGGGATCGCCGGGGACCAGCCGGCGGCGCTTTTCGGGCAAATGTGCCTGAGCGAGGGCGATGTGAAGAATACTTACGGGACAGGTTGCTTTACGCTGATGAACACGGGGGGAAAACGAATCATTTCTTCCGGAGGACTTTTGACATCGGCCGCCTGGTCCTATGACGGTAAAACAGTCTATGCCCTGGAGGGAAGTGTTTTTCATGCGGGTTCGATCATCTCCTGGCTCAAGGACGAGATGAAGCTGATTTCAACGCCTCGGGAGTGCGATGAGTTGGCCGAAAGCGTAGAGAACAGCGGTGGGGTTTTCCTGGTTCCGGCATTTTCCGGCCTGGGTGCCCCGTACTGGGATATGTATGCGCGAGGATGTCTGATCGGACTGACGCGCGGGAGCAACAGAGCGCATATTGCCCGCGCCGCCATCGAATCGATCGCATATCAGGTCTATGATTTGGTTGAGTTGATGAAGAGGGATTCCGGCTATGAGATCCGGACACTCAAGGCAGACGGCGGAGTCAGCGTCAGCAACCTTTTGATGCAGATGCAGGCGGATCTCATCGGCGTTCCGGTTCATCGATCGCGAGAAAAAGAGACGACTTCTTTAGGCGCCGCGCTTCTTGCCGGATTGACGGCAGAAGTTTGGGGCGGACTGGAAGAGGTCTCTGCGCTATATGCCAGCGATCGCGTGTTTTCGCCGGCCGCTCCGAAAGCTTTTCGAGAGGAACGGATCGGCCTTTGGAAGAAGGCTGTTTCTCGGGCTTCCTCATGGGAAGAACCGACCACCCGGTGATTCAGCCGGGCGTCCCTTTGGATTTTTCCGGAAGATAGATCTCACAGGAACACTCATCCGGATGATCCCAGACAAAAATATTCCTGCCGTGATATTTTCGCGTGATCCAGAGGCTGACCCAATCACCGCCGGTCGAAAAAATCATGATCAGCGTGATCAGAAACGAGAATGGATCCTTGAGCAGGACCGACACGATCCCCAACGGAACAATGAGGAGGAAAAAAGGCGCGATCATCGAAAGACGATATGCGCCTAAGGGTAGAGCTTCAATGCTGTATGCGTATGGGGTCAGCATTCGCGTGCCGATCGTGATGCTTTTTCTTCCTTCTTTTGAAAAAATCAGAAAGAAAAGCAGATGGATCAGCTCGTGCATGAAAACCAATATGAGAAGAGCTGAAAAAAACGCGATGAAATACAGAGGAATCAGAACAGTCCGGTCGGAAAGAGAGGATGGGATGTCGACGCGCGAAACGGCAGAGAAGGATAGGGCGTACAAAATGATATAAAGCACAGCAAGCGGAACGGGCATCAAAAAGCCCAAAATATTCGCGCGAAAAGCGGAAAGCGAATGCTCTTTCAACTGATAACCGCCTTTTGTAAGGGTCTCCCGGATCATTGCACGCATCCTCATATTTTTTCGATAATTATAACTGAAAAAAATAATCCTAGATACCTTGACAGACATAGTATAACGAGATAAAATCTATAACGAGAATAGACTTACACGAAAGGAGAAGGTACTATGTCAATCACCTCAGACCTGCTTCGTGGTCACACCGACACCATTATCCTGAAGCACCTCCTGAAAAATGACAGCTACGGATACGAAATCAATAAGTCGATCCAAGAGAAGACACAAGGCCGATACGAGTTAAAAGAAGCGACCTTATACTCAGCTTTTCGAAGACTTGAGGAGACC